>CAMLPZ010000119.1 GCA_946482045.1 uncultured Asticcacaulis sp. | reverse complement strand
AGGACGCCACCGGCAACGCCAAGGCTTTGGGGCTGTCATTCGCGGCGGCGCTCGGTTGCGGCCGCAAAGGCATATTGGAAACCACCATGAAGGCCGAATGCGAGAGCGACCTGTTCGGCGAGCAGGTCGTGCTGTGCGGCGGCACGCGCGAACTGGTGACGTCTGGCTTCCAGACGCTCGTCGATGCCGGCTATCCGCCCGAGGTGGCGTGGTTTGAAACCTGTTACGAGCTGAAGCTGGTCGTCGATCTCTTGTGGGAACTGGGCATGTCGGGCGGTTTCGCCAAGATTTCCAACACTGCCGAATACGGCGCCTATCTGACCGGCCCGCGCGTTATCAACCACGCGTCGAAAGCCGCCATGCAGGATGTGCTGAAAGACGTTCAATCGGGCGATTTCGTTCGCCGCCTGATGGCCGATTACGACGCGGGCAGCCCTGATCTGCTGGCCCGTCGACAGACCTTGAAGGACAATCTGCTTGACCGGACTAAGGACTATCTCGACGGCATTTCGCGTGACAAGAACTGATTTTGCCTGAGAGCGTATGTCTGATAGAATGTGGATATGGACAGCTTCGATCGCATTACACAAAAACCGAACGTGATGGGCGGAAAGCCCTGCATCCGCGGCATGCGCGTGACCGTCGGAACGATCGTCAGCCAGATCGGCGCCGGCCTTACGATCGACGTCATTCTTGAAGACTATCCCTATCTTGAGCGAGAAGACGTGCTTCAGGCTCTGCTTTATGCCGCGTGGCGCTCTGAAGAACGCGAAGTCATCATCGCCGCGGAATGAAACTGCTTATCGATATGAATTTGACGCCGCGCTGGTCCGATTGGCTTGCGCAGCATGATATCGAAGCCGTGCATTGGTCTGAGGTCGGTCCGCAGGACGCGCCAGACACGGAAATCATGAACTACGCGGTTATCGTTTTCACCCACGATCTCGACTTCAGCGCCATTCTCTCTGCTACCGGCGGACATAAGCCGAGCGTCGTACAGCTTCGTGGACCAGAAATCCGTCCAGAAGTCATAGGGCCGACTTTGCTAAAGGCTCTGCAAAGCGCTGCGATGGACCTGGATACCGGCGCACTTTTGACGGTCGATGCCAAACGTTCCCGTCTCCGCATCCTGCCTTTACTCACCAACTGAGGAAGGTTTCTCCCCTCAGCATCGCCTCGACCTCGTCAGTATGCTTCCGCGCGCCATTGTCGTGCAGAACTAACGGCGGCAGCAGGCGCAAAGGCGCGCGGCCCAGCCGTTTGGCGCGAACGATGACGCGCTTGGCCTCCTTGTCGGCAAAGGGCTGGATCGGGCGGATCGCGAATGAGCCGGCTTTTTCAGACAGACCGATGAGAATATCGCTCAGGCGGTCGGCGCGGTGGATAAAGACGATGTCGCCGCCATCTTTCACCGCCGCCAAAGCAAAGTCGAGCCATGCGCCAAGCCCGTCATCCGCGATCCACGCCGGACGTTTGGCTTCATGCGGCGGCCGCAGGGTGTCTGGATCGTCGAAATAGGGCGGATTGGAAAAGACAAGGTCGAAGCGTTCCAGCTCAAACGCTTTAAAGCCTGTCCCGACATCGCCCTCGATGATCGCGATATTGTGCATTGCATTCAAAACCACGTTACGGCGGGCGAGGGCGGCGTAGACCGGTTCGCGCTCTATGCCGGTCAGGTCGAGGTCCGGACAGCGGGCTTTCAGCGACAACAAAGCGCCCCCCGCGCCGCAGCCCAGTTCCAGCGCTCTCAAGGGTTTGCGCCGTTCGTTGATCGCGCCCGCACAGGCTGCCGCCAGCAATGCGCCATCCATGCCAATGCGATAGCCCTTGGCGGGCTGCATCACTTTGACGCGCTGCCCCAGGAGATGCGTAAAAGCCTCAGATGTGTCAAACTGTAGCGCGTCGTTGCGGCTTTCGGTTGTCATGCGGTCTTCGATGACTAAATGTTTGCCCTAAGGCTTAGTCGTGCACCTCTATCACGTCTGGTGACGAATAAAAGCCGCGGGGCATGGACTATGCCGCAAAGGCGGTTTATGGCCTTGCCATATGTCAGGAGTTAACGCTTTGGATTCGGCCAATCTCGACACGGTACTCAGCGCGACGCGGGTGGTGTCTCCCCCGAAGGCGGATGTACGCGCCCTGGTAAGCCTGACCGACCCGGACATGGCCGGCGTTAACGCGCTGATTACCGAGCGCATGCAGTCCGACGTGCCGACCATTCCCGCCCTCGCCGACCACCTGATCGCCGCCGGCGGCAAGCGTCTGCGTCCGCTGCTGTGCGTCGCCGCCGCGCGCCTGTGCGGCACCGACAATACCCATCACCATAAGCTGTCGGCAGCCGTGGAATTCATCCATACCGCCACCCTGCTGCACGACGACGTGGTTGACTCATCAAGCTTACGCCGTGGCAAGGTCGCCGCCCACCTGATCTGGGGCGCGCCGTCGTCCGTCCTGGTCGGGGACTTCCTGTTCGCCCGCGCCTTCGAGCTGATGGTCGAAACGGGTTCGCTTCGCGCCCTCGACATCCTGTCCAAGGCCTCGGCTGTCATCACCCAGGGTGAGGTGATGCAGTTGATGAAGGCCTTCGATCTCAACCTGTCGCAGGCCGACTATATTGAGATCATTTCGGCCAAGACCGCCGCCCTGTTTTCGGCCGCGTCCCAGGCCGGCGCCGTCGCCGCGAATGCACCCGAAGCCAAGGTGCAGGCGCTTTACGATTACGGCCTCAATCTCGGCCTGGCCTTCCAGATCCAGGACGACGTGCTGGATTATCACGGCGCCGCCGCGGATCTTGGCAAGAATGCCGGCGACGACTTCGCCGAAGGCAAGTCGACCCTGCCGCTGCTTCTTGCCATGGATGCGACGCGCGCTACAGAAGCGCCCTTCTGGGAGCGGACGATCGGCAAGCGCCAACAGGCGGATGGCGACTTCCAGCGCGCACAGACCCTGATGCGCACCTCCGGCGCCCTGGACCGCGCCCGCGCCGTTGCGGAAACCTACGCCGACAAGGCGCGCACGGCGTTGTCTATCTTCGAGCCCGGCCCGTGGCGCGACGCCCTGGAAAGCCTGGCCCTCTACAGCGTTGAACGCGAAAAATAGGCGTGCGGGCCGAAGCCGTCGTTCAGCCTTCGCCACCGCCGCCCGTGAATGCGGTCCGCAGCGAGGAGGCGCGTTTCTTCGAGCTCGATATCCTGCGCGGCCTGGCGGCGATCCTGGTCGTCGTCTTTCATTACAAACACTTCCTGCTTAGCGACACCGAGGTGTTCGATTACGATCACCTGCCGTTCGGCGTGCTGCTGACGCCGGTCTATGTCTATGGCCAGTATTTCGTCGAGCTGTTCTTCGCCATATCGGGCTATGTCTTCTTCTGGCTCTATGGCGACGCCGTCTCCGACCGACGCCTGAGCGCGCGCAGCTTTTTCACGGCGCGCTTCGCCAGGCTTTATCCCCTCTATCTGGCGATGTTGCTTGCGGCCGTGGTGCTTCAGTCGGCCCATAGCGCGCTTTACGGCGCGGCCTTTATCTACAAACACAATACCGTAGGCGATTTCGTCCTCAGCCTGTTCATGGTCCAGCAGTGGCTGCCGGGCGCCGAGCAGACCTGGAACGGACCGTCATGGTCGCTTTCAGTCGAGCTGTTTCTCTACATCGCCTTTTTTGCCGTGGCTTTTTGGCGCGGCAACCGGCCAATTGTCCTGGCCGCCATCGTCGTCGTGGGGCTGGCATTCAAACATATCCAGGCCGAACCGGTCAGCGACTTTTCGCGTGGCGTGCCCAGCTTCTTCTTGGGAGGGCTTGTCTTTCACGCCGTGCGGTTTCTCAATCACGAGGCACAGATGACATGGCGGCGGCGCCTCGATACTACGCTGAAATGGCTGGTGCCGGTGCTATGGGGGCTGACCTATGTTCGCGCCCAGCCGCTGATCTGGGATCCTTTGACGGCGGCGCTCAAGCTGTACCCTATTCCTGCCTTCGATACCCTGACGATTGAAGGCTTCGTCTATGGCCTGATGCCCCTGACGCTGCTGGCGCTGGGTCTCAGGCGCGAGAACTGGCGCCATCCCCTGCTGTCGCTGGAGCGCCTGCGCAGCGTCGCCTGGATCGGTGATATCTCCTATTCGATCTATCTCATCCACTTTCCGCTGCAGGTGGCGGTCATGCTGGTCGTGGGACAATTCGCCTGGACCGACCGTGTGGCGATTTTCGCATCACCCCTGACCTTTATCGCCCTTCTCGCCGTCGCTGTCGGGTTGGCGCGCCTGAGCTTCGTTTATTTCGAGATGCCGGCGCGAGAATGGCTGCGTCATAAACTCCGCCGGTCCCAGAAGCCAATGTAGCGCCGGTTTCCGCCGCCTGATACAGCTGACCAGATAAAGCGGAAATGAGATTCGCAAGCGGAGACGATACAAATGGCGGATACGGGCGTTTTTGTCGGTCAGGCTGAAAGCGGCGACAAGCTGCCGCAAATCCTTTTGTACAACCGCGCGAACCGCCACGGCCTGGTGGCGGGCGCCACCGGCACCGGCAAGACGGTAACGCTTCAGGTCATTGCTCAGGCATTTTCCGATGCCGGCGTGCCGGTCTTTGCCGCCGACATCAAGGGCGACCTGTCGGGTGTGGCGCTTCCGGGCACACCCAATGAAAAGCTGCTGGCGCGGGCGGAAGCCATGCAGCTCGATCTCAAACCCGCTGCTGCGCCGGTGATCTTCTGGGACCTGTTCGGCAAGAAGGGCCATCCGATCCGCTCGACCATTTCCGAGATGGGACCGCTGTTGCTGGCGCGGTTGCTGGAGCTGAACGACACCCAGGAAGGCGTGCTCAATATCGTCTTCCATGTCGCCGACAAGCAGGGCCTGCTGCTGCTCGACATTGCCGACTTGCGCGCCATGCTCAACCACGTGTCGGAGAACGCCAAGACGATCAGCGCCGAATATGGCCAGGTCGCGCCGGCCTCGGTCGCCACTATCCAGCGCGCGCTTTTGCAACTGGAGACCCAGGGCGCCGATGGCTTCTTCGGCGAACCGGCGTTACAGCTTAGCGATCTGATGCGCACCACGTCCGATGGCCGCGGCTATGTCAATGTATTGGCGGCCGACAAGCTGATTGAGAGCCCCAGGCTTTATTCGACCTTCCTGCTGTGGCTCATGTCGGAACTGTTCGAGGAACTGCCCGAAGTCGGCGATCCGGAAAAGCCGAAGCTCGTCTTCTTTTTCGATGAGGCGCACCTATTGTTCCGCGAGGCCTCGCCGGCCCTGTTGCAGAAGATCGAACAGGTGGTGCGCCTGATCCGCTCCAAAGGCGTCGGCATCTACTTCGTGACGCAAAACCCTGCCGATATCCCCGACAGCGTGCTGGCGCAGCTTGGTAACCGCGTCCAGCATGCGCTTCGCGCCTATACGCCGGCGGAACAGAAGGGCTTGAAGGCAGCGGCGCAATCCTTCCGCCCAAACCCGGACTTCGATACGCAGACCGCGATCCAGGATCTCGGCGTCGGTGAAGCGCTGGTGTCGCTGCTCGATGAAAAGGGCCGGCCGACAATCACCGAAAAGACGCTCGTCCGTCCGCCGGCCTCGCGTCTGGGGCCTGCGAATGAAGCCGAACGCGCGCAGGTCCTGGCAGCGTCGCCGGTTGGGGCTCTGTACGACACGGCGGTCGATCGTCATTCGGCGTATGAGGCGCTGACCAAGCGCACGACGGTGACCGCGGCGCCGGAACCTGAGCCGAAAGTCGAGGAAAACCACGAAACCAAGGCCGAGGAACGCGCGCGTCTAGCCGAGGAAAAGCGCCGCCAGCGTGAGGCGGAGCGCACGACGAAACAGGTGACGTCTGTGGCTGTTTCCGTAATTCGCTCGGTAGGTGTCGCGCTGGGCCGCGAGTTGATCCGGGGTATGTTCGGAACGGTCAAGCGTCGGCGGTAATCCCTTCTCCCCGCTTAAGGGGTATAGCGCCAGCGAAAGTATAGCTTTCGCCAGCGATGGGTGGTCCGAAGGACCGGATGAGGGGCCGCAATATTTGTCGCGCGTTTTGCCGCGTCCAATTGCCCCTCACCCTCACCCTAACCCTCTCCCCGCTCGCGGGGAGAGGGGACTAGGTCAAACGCGACATCTCGCGGCCGCCGGGTCAGGCTCTCACCGCCGTCGACTGTTACGATCTGGCCGGTGATGCTCGGCGTTTCGATGAGGAACACGGCAGCCCGGCCCAGATCCTCAATCGTGCAGGTCAGGCCCAGCGGCGTGTCCTTCACCGCCGCCTGGAAATCGGCCTCGGTCTGGTCGCCGCTCGGCAGCACCAGTCCTGGCGATAATCCTGCCACGCGCACCTTCGGAGCCAAAGCCATGGCGAGCGGCTGGGTCAGGGCCGCCAGCCCCATCTTGCCCGCCGTATAGGAAAAGAAATCCGGATTGGGATTACCGACCTTCTGGTCGAGGATATTGATGACCACCTGGCCATCGGCTTCCGCCAGGGCTTTCGCCAGAAACACCGGCGCGGTCAGGTTCGACGCCAGATGGCGCTGCCACAAGTCGTCGCTGAGCGTGGCCAGGCTGTCGAACTTGAACAGTGACGCACAATTGATCAGCACGTCGATCCGGCCGAAACGTGCCACAATGGCCGGAATAAGCCCATCGCGTTCTCCCGGCGTATCGAGATCGGCGGCGAAGGTTTCAACCTCGAAGCCTTTGGCTGACAACTCGGCCTTGACCTCTGCGGCCTCGGTCACCGAGCGGTGGTAGTGCAGGGCGATCGTATAGCCCTGCGCGGCCAGGAACCGGCACAGACCGGCGCCGACACGCCGCCCGCCGCCTGTCACCAAGACGACCGTCACGCAGCCGTGTCCGGACGATAGCGCGCCATTTCGACACCGGCGCTCTGGGTATCGGGGAAGATGTCCGGCTTGATGATGCGCGCCTTGCACGCCAACACCAGCGGATTGGAAAACGCCGCGGCCATCAAGTCATCGAGCAGGGTTTCCAGCAGCTCGACGTGCGGCCGGTCCTGCCAGGCCATGACGGCGTTACGCACCAGGTCGTAATCGATGAACTCGCCGGGCTTCAGCCGGCCATACTGCCAGACGCTGACCAGAAGGCGATTCGGCCGCTCATATTCGAAGGCGTGCAGCCCGCAGCGGACATGGACCTCGATGGTCTCAAGCACGGCCGCGGTGTAGTCGCCGTCCAGCATTAATCGATACGGCCGAAATCGACCAGGTTGAAGATCATGACGACGATCAGGAAAACGGACATGATACCGATGGCGACCATGGGAAAAACTCCGGAAGCAATAATGTCCTCCTGTTAGCCGCCTTGCTGCCGCGACACAAGGGGCAGCTCACAAATCTGCATTGCCGGCTTGCCATTATTGCTGCACCGCGACATGGTGCAGATCATGACCGATACGAAGTGGCAGGACTGGAAGCGCTGGGTCGAACCCTACACGCGGCCCTTGTTCTTTACGCATTCGCGCCTGACGCGCGGCAAGACATTGGGGGTGCGTGGACTGGTGCTGGATGAGCGCGGACGTGTTCTGCTGATCGAACACACCTATATCGAAGGCTGGTGGCTCCCGGGTGGTGGCGTCGACCGCGGCGAGACGACGCAGGCGGCCGTGGCGCGGGAACTGCGCGAAGAGGCGGGCGTCAATCCGCTGGGAATGCCGAAACTGCTGTCAATCCACTCCAACGAACGCTTTTTCCCAGGCGACCACGTCCTGCTCTTCCGCGTCGACCAATGGGAAAATGTCGAACGGACATCGCACGGTGAAATCCGCGACGCGGCCTTCTTCGACCTCGACAAGCTGCCGGACAATATCAATGGTGGCAGCCTCAGGCGAATCAACGAGGCGCTACGTGGCGCGCCTATTGATCCGACGTGGTAGATAGGGCTCGGACTTCACTAAATCCGGTCGCGAAGTCCCTTCGGGGTATGGCGCAAATCGCCCGGTTTGGCGTCGCCTGCCCTTGAAAGGGACGGCCTTTTCTGCGGTTAGGCTCCTGAAACCGAACAATTTTCGCTCATATCGCGATCCAGATTTAGTGAAGTCCGAGCCCTATTCCGCGGGCGGCAATGGCCGGGCGGCGACCGAACGCAAATAGCCGGTGACGCGCGTGAAGGCTGGCCGGAAGACCGGCTTGCGGTTGTCGAACGCCTTGATCAGGTCGCGCGCCCAGACGCGCGACGGCTTTTCAAAATAGTAGTGTGCCAGGGCCGCGATACCCAGGGAGACGACGACCGAGATGCCGACCCAGGCCATTTTGGGGATGCTGGTGCCCACGCCCCACACCGGGAAGGACTTGAAGATCACCTTCTGGATCAGGTCATGGACGAGGTAAAGCGCGAAAGACACAACGCCCAGCCAGTGCAGGACGGGCGCCCCCAGCGCGCGGGCGACACGGCCCTCATCGTGGCTGAGCGCCATGATGAGGACGGTGAAGACGCCGATCAGCCAAAGGTCGGTCTGCTTGAGCGTCAGCAGGAAGACGGCCAGTACAATCATCACGCCGGCGGCGCGTGCCGGGATCAGATGTTTGAAGCGGAAGGCGACGAGGCCGATATAGAAGGAGGCCAGGCAGCGCAGCGTCGTGCCGGGCGCATAGGAGTGGACGACATCGAGCTTGCCGATGGCGCGGTGCGAATGGGTCATCCAGTAGGGACCGAAGGCGATCCAGACCAGGACGGCGAAGGCGGCCGCGACACCCACAACGGCATAGCGGCGCGGCGTGCTCAAGGCCAGCCAGACGCCGGCCGGGAAGAGAAGATAGGCGGCCCATTCCGTGCTGATCGACCACGACGGCGGCACGATGGCATAGGCCAGACCCCAGACATGGGTCATGGTCAGGTTGAAGGGCAGGGCGCGCAGGACATTGTCGTCGAAGCGATAGGTGTGGCTGAGGAGCGTGGTGATGGCCACGGCTGTAATGGCGGTCACCAGAAGGTAAAGCGGATAGATCCGCGCCAGACGCAACAACAGAAACTTCTGGAAGGTCTTCAGGTCGAAGCCGCTGCGGAACATATGGCCATAGATCATGGCCATGACGAAACCGCTGAGGACAAAGAACAGGTCGACCGCCATATAGCCGTGGCGAACGAAGGGCCGCACGACGTCCGGAAAGGCTACCAGTCCGTTGGCATGGAACAGCACGACATAAAGCGCCGCGACCCCGCGCAGGCCCGTCAGGGACTTGATCTCAGATCGGAAGGCGGCAGGCGCGGATGCGTCGGCGGACATGGGCACTCTGGGCTACAGGGATACGGCCGCACCATGTAAGGAAATGCACGCGTAACGCAAGTGCGAGATCACACCGCCGTGAACAGAAATTGTTACAGGTTGCGTAATGGACACGACGTCTTGCATTTCCATGAGCGCGGGATCATGTGTCAAAGGAATCGCTGCTGACATTTCCGGCAGATAAAACTTGTAGAAAAACAAGAAACCCCACCACCAACGCGCTAATGCGCGTCGGTCCCCCTCCCCGGCATAGCCAGGGAGGTATAAGAATTAAGCAGCCCCTTTTCATACCTCCCCAGCTTGCTGGGGAGGGGGACCGCACGAATGAGCCATCGGCAGATGGCGAGTGAGATGTGGTGGTGGGGTTTCTTTAAAAGGTCTGAGTACGCTTTGAGCGAAGAGATCGTCATCGACATTCCGGATCAGGGACCGGAACCGCAGCCCGACGCGCCATTGATCGGTGCGGCGTTGATCCGGCGCGAAGCCTCGCTGGCGCCCGATGCGCCTGGCGTCTACCGCATGCTGGGCGTCGATGGCGAGGTTCTCTACGTCGGCAAGGCCAAGAGCCTTAAGCGCCGCGTCCTGCAATACGCCCAAGGCCGCGTCCATTCCCAGCGCATCGGCCGCATGGTCATGCTGACGCGCGAAATGGTCCTGCTGCGGACGCAGACCGAGGGTGAGGCCCTGCTTTTGGAAGCGCGCCTGATCAAGGCCTTGCGCCCGCGCTATAATGTCCTTCTGCGCGACGATAAGTCGTTCGCTGAAATCCTGGTGCGCAAGGACCACGAAGCGCCGCAGATTTCCAAGCACCGCGGCAGCCACTCCATCCCTGGCGACTATTTCGGCCCGTTTGCTTCGACCGGCGCCGTCAACCGCACGCTTGACACGCTGCAAAAGGCCTTCCTGCTGAGGACCTGCACGGACTCCGTCTACGCCTCGCGTACCCGGCCGTGCATGCTGCACCAGATCAAGCGCTGTTCGGCGCCGTGCACGGGCGTGGTCAGTCTTGAGGAATATGGAGGCCTGGTCAATCAGGCAGCCGACTTCCTGCGTGGCAAGAGCCGTGCTGTGATTGAGCGCCTGACTCAGGAAATGATGGCGGCGTCCGACGAGATGGAGTTCGAAAAGGCCGGACATCTGCGCGACCGCATCCGCTCGCTCAACCACGTCGTCATGTCGTCCTCGGTCGACCTGCAGGGCGAGGAGGCCGACGTTTTTGCCGTCCATTCCGAAGGCGGCGCGGCCTGCGTTCAGGTCGTCTTCTTCCGTGCCGGCCAGAACTGGGGCGACCGCGCCTACTTCCCGCGCGTCGATTCGGAGGATACCGAAGGCGAAATCCTCGACGCCTTCCTGGGCCAGTTCTACCAGGACCGCCAGATACCAAAGCTGGTCCTCGTCTCGCATGCGCTTAGTGAACCAGACCTGATGATGGAGGCCCTGGGTTTGCGCGCCGGCCGCAAGGTGGTGGTGACGCGGCCCCAGCGCGGCGACAAGGCAGATGTCGTCAACAACGCGCTCAACAACGCCCGCGCCGCGCTCGGCCGCCGCATGGCCGAGCAGTCGGCGCAGTCGCGTCTGCTGCAAGGCGTGGCCGAAGCGTTCGGCCTGGAACGGCCGCCGGTGCGCATAGAGGTCTATGACAACTCCCACCTTGGCGGCACGCACGCCGTCGGCGGCATGGTCGTCGCCGGTCCCGAAGGCTTCATGAAGGGACAGTACCGCAAGTTCACAATCCGCGATCTCGATACCAAGCCCGGCGACGACTACGCCATGATGGCCGAGGTCTTCCGCCGTCGCTTCATGCGGCTGATCAAGGAGAAGGATTTGCCGGAAGGTGAAAAGGGCTTCGGCCGGCCTGATCTGGTGCTAGTTGACGGCGGGCAGGGGCAACTGGACGCTGTGCTGGCCGTCATGACCGAGCTGGGCGTGGCCGATATCAAGGTGGTCGGTGTCGCCAAGGGACCGGACCGCGATGCCGGGCTGGAGCGCTTCTTTATTCCCGGACGGCTGCCCTTCATGCTGGAACCGAAGTCGCCTGTTCTCTATTACCTGCAACGCCTGCGCGACGAAGCGCACCGCTATGCCATCGGCGCCAACCGCCAAAAGCGCGACGCGGCGATTACCAAGAACCCGCTCGACGAGATCGATGGCATCGGCCCGCGCAAGAAGCGAGCCCTGCTGGCGGCTTTCGGCTCGGGCAAGGAAGTGTCGAAGGCGCGCATCGAGGACCTGCGCCAGGTCGCGGGCATCAACGAGGCCCTGGCGCAGAAGATCTATGGCTTCTTCCACGGCGAGGGTTGATTTCACCCCTGCCTTTCTAACGCTATTGAATATAAAACGCTTCCGTTGACCACGCTGCCCCGGCTACAATGGTGCAAAGCCAATCCCGAAAGCGCTGCCCAATGACCGGTGAGAACGTCAACCCCATTCCCAACGCCCTGACCGTCATCCGTCTGATCGGCGGCGCCGTGATGTTCATCCTGCTGGCGGGTGCCGTCGGCGGCATCCCGTTCCTCAACGTCACGCCGGAAACGCTTTATGCGTTGCAACGCTGGGGCGT
>CAMLPZ010000118.1 GCA_946482045.1 uncultured Asticcacaulis sp. | reverse complement strand
CGTAGGTTCAAATCCTGCTCCCGCAACCAAAAAACAAGCCCCAACAAAGGGGCTTTTTTTGCGCCAAAAAATCCCAAGCCAAACACAAAAGCACGTTGCAACACGCGCAGGCGTAATTTTGTGCCCCGGACGTGCCGTAGACCGGCCGCAATCCTGATGTTAGCTTGTGGTTCTATGCGCAGGAGGTGGCATTGATCCTATTGTTCGGCAAACGCGTTTGGTCCGTTGCCGCGCTTCTGCTGCTTACGGCCTGTAGCACCGCGCCCGATTATGCGCCTGGGCCACCGACGACTCGCCGTCCGGACCGCCCAGGCATCAACAGACCGCAAGGCTCGGACGCGGCCTTCGCCAAAACACTCTATGTTTGTGGTGGCATCGCCGTCAGCAACGCGCCGCCGGCGGACACCTCACGCAAGATCGAGAATTTCAACCCGGTCATTCGCGTCGGCGGCGTGCCGCTGGCGGTTAACCCGGCGCCGGGATCGTGCCTGTCGTCCGGCTTCGGAACGCGCAACGAGCGGCTGCACAAGGGCGTCGACTATCATTACCCCAATGGCACCGCCGTCCTGGCAGCCGGCAGCGGGACCATCATGGAGATGGCCTACCGCGCCGACTACGGCAATATGGTAGTAATCAACCACGGCGGCGGCGTCTATACGCGTTATGCGCACCTGGCGGGCTTCGACTACAATATTGAGGCGGGGGAAGAGGTCGCGATGGGCCAGCAAATCGGCCTGATGGGTAATACCTCGGACCACCCGATACCGATCCATCTCCATTACGAAATCCTGACCGGCAGCTATGATACGCCGAAAAAGTCCTTCGGCCTTACGCCGGTCAATCCGCTCTCGGTGATGATGCTTCAGTAGTTTAGAACTGGCGATTGACGGATAGCCAGATTGTACGTGGCCTGAGCGGCGTAATCTGGCGCTGGCCGTTGACACTGAACGGATTACCGTAGGCGAAGCTATTGGTGCGTACATTGGTGAGGTTATTTATGCGCGCGCCGATGCGAACCTGGCCGAGATCGAGGAAGCTCGACACATCCGCCTGAGCGTAGCCGTCCATATAGACATCGCGCAGGGGGCCATAATTGAGCGGCGCCCTGCTGCGATAGGAGATGGTAGCGCTGTTCTGGATTTGCCAGTTCAGGACATGCTGGGTCCAGTCAGCACTAAGTGCAAAGTAATGTTTGGCGATAAAGGGCAGGCCATTGTCCTTGTCCGCGAGGTACAGCGGATTGGGCGTGCTGAGTTTAGGATCATTGACCAGGACAGCGCCGTGCAGCACCAGGTCGGGGGTTGCGCGCCAATCGGCTTCAATCTCAAGACCGGTATTGACGCCGTCACCGATATTGACGGTGACCGGCAAGCCATTGTTGCGCCACTGGTCGCTTTGGATATCGCGCCAATGAATGCGGAACGCCGTCGCTGTCAGACGCAGCTTGCGGTCCCGGGTATTGAGCTTCATCCCGGCTTCAAGACTGGTCAGCGCATCGCCGAGGTAGGTCGATGGTTCGGCCGCCGTACCCTGGCTCAGGGTATTGAAGCCACCCGTCCGGAAACCATCGGCGGTTTGGGCGTAAAAGATCATGCCTTCACGCGCGGTGTAATTGACAACGAAGGTGTGGGCGAACCGATTGGCAGAGGTGTCCTTGCGGACGATGGCCGAGGCGGCGTATCCGCTCAGGGCGACGTCGCGGATGACGCTATAGGTCTCGCGCCGGCTGCCGGTCAGGCGCAGGCCTAGCGACGCCGTCCACCTGGGCGCCAGATCGTAGATGACGTGGCCGAAGCCGGCAAGATCATCGACGCGCTCGCGGCGGACCTCTTCATAGGCGTCGTTGACACCGCCAGAATCGCTCAGGCGGGGCTGAAAGCTTTCCTCGGCGCGCGCCGCGAACATGCCGATCAGCCAGCGCAGGCGCTGATTAGACGGTGACATCAGGCTGAATTCGCCGGTTGTCAGTTCCAGCGCCTGGTCTTCGTTGTAAAGCAGTACATTCGTTGCGGGCGCGGCATTGGCGGTCCCGGACATCAGAAGGGCGCGCACCGGCGCCGCGTCATAGCCTGTGCTGATATCATGGCGCAGGTGATTGACGAACAGCTTAAGCGTTCCCTTTTCAAGCTTGCCTTCAAGGCCCGCTGACAGGTTCACGAAGCGGTTGTCGTGCGGCTCGGCGACATCCAACTGACGTCGAAACGGCGTTGTGTCGTCGAGCACATACTGACTGTTGTCGGTACTGAGCGACTGGGTGGCAAGGGTGCTTTCGAACTGAAAACGGTCGTCAATCGCCCAGGCAATGGCGGCGCGTCCGCCGACGCGACGGGTGGCATTGGTGACTGCGCGGCCATCGACGATGTCTTCGATAAAGCCGCCGCTTTCGTCCTGATAGGCAACGGCGCGCAAGGCCAGCCGGTCGCGGATTAGAGGGAGGTTGGCCAATGCCGTGGCGCGCCACGAGGCGTCCCCACCATCGGTAAAGCCCAGTCCAGCACCAACATCGGCTTCGAAACGGTCAAGGCGCGGGCGGTTGGTCACCACGCGCACCACGCCGGACAGGGAGCCTTGGCCATAAAGCGCGCCCTGCGGACCTTTCAGCACTTCGACGCGCGCCACATCGACCAGGAGCAGGTCTGGATCGGGGGCATTATAGGTGAGGGGCGAATCGTCGAGATAGAGGCCGACGGTGGACTGCGTGCGGCCGGTTATGATGCCATCGGACACGCCGCGCAGCATGATCTTGTTCCGGCCTGGCCCCAGGTTGGTAATCGTCATGCCGGGGACACGCGCTGCCAGCTTGGCGATGTCGAAATGGTTCTGGATAACGGCGCCGCCAGAGACCACGCTGACGGCGCGCGGCAGCAGTTCGGCGCGCACGGGCCGCCGGGTGACGAGCACTTCTTCGGTATCGAAGGCCTCGGTTGGCGATAGCTGAACAGGAGGGCGCGATGGCGTGGGACGCAGGTCGAGACGGAAGGTACGCGAATCGATGCGTTTCACGTCGCACTGGCTGGAGGCGAGAATGGCGCGCAAGGCCCGTTCCGGCGTCATGCGACCGCGGATGGCGCGCGACAGTGGACCACAGCGGGCAGGATCGACACCACCAATCGATATGCCGGTTTTCAGGGCGAGCGCGACCAGCGCTTGGTTGACAGGCTGAGCCGGAATATCGATGACAATGGGGCCGCCTTGAACGGCAGCCGAGGCCGCGTCAGGCGCCGTCTGGGCGATCGCCAGCAGCGCGGCGAAGGACAATAGCCTTGTCCGTCGTTTTCGCGTCAAGCGGAAGAAACTGTTCCAGCCGCCCGACAACAGCACGCTCCGAATCCAGGGTTAGGATGGCCGTGAGCCTGAGCTTGCCGGCCTCTTCATCAACGACGATCGGCTTGTCGAAGTACCGGTTAAGGTCCTTTACGACAAGTGAAAGCGGTTGATCCCGATAGATAGCATGCGATGTGCGCCACGCAAAGGCCTGTTGCGGATCAGCATTTTTTAGCGAGCTGGTCAGTGCGCCGTTACGGTGGATGCCCTGCTGGCCGGCCTGGACCGTCAAGGCCCGGCTGCCGGCGCCGGCGGGCTTGAGGCTGACCATGCCGGACTTAACGGTGACCTGAACTGCGTCGTCATCGCGCAGCACATTGAACTCGGTACCAATGTCGGTGATGCGCAGGTCTTCGGTGTCGAGCGTGAACGGACGCCGGGCGTCGGCGGCGACCTCAACCGAGATTTCGCCGCGCGTCAGCGTGACTTCGCGGCGAGTACGGCCCATGGCGACCGAAACCTGGCTGTCGGTATTCAGCATCAGCTTTGTACCGTCCGCCAGGGTGATGGCGCGGCGTTCGCCCTTGACCGTGGTGTAGGTCTCGGTCGGAACCGGCTGGGTCATATAGAGGGAGACGCCGATCACGGCTGCGATACTGGCGGCGACGGCGCCGCCGACGCCCCAGCCCAGCAGGTTGCGTCGCTTCGGCGCGGGACGGGCGCGCGAGGACAGGTGGATGACATTATCGACAGGCACGGCCGCCTCGGCAGCGTCACCGGCGTCAAACCAGACCCCAAGCGCCCGGCGATAGGCATCGGCATGGGCGTCCGACGCCTCAAGCCACTCCGTCAAGGCGATAATATCTGCCTCACGAAAGCCGGTGCTCTGGCTGCGGACCGCCCATACGGCAGCCGCCAGTTCGATCACCGACGCATCTTCATGTTTTCCCGACATAATGCTCTGTTTCGCCTTTTCTGCAATGAAGACACCGCGAACGCCCGTAACCCGTACTTTTGCACTTCCCGCCGAAGTGGCCGCCGTTTCGGCGTAGGAATTGCCACTAAATCTAAGTCCCCGCCCCGGGCGGCCTCAGGCGCGCCGTGAGGTGGCGGAGCGCAGTTGCCAGATGCTTTTCGATCGAACTTAGCGACATGCCCATTTTAGTGGCCACCTCGGTCTGCGGCAGGCCATCGAACCGATGCAGGCGGAAGATGCTTTGTGTCTTTTCGGGCAGTTCACTGAGCGCCGCCGACAGCCTTTGCATCAGTTGGCGGCCGTGGGCCTGGTCCTCCGCCGAGGGGCCGTCGTCCGCCGTCTCCTCGCCGATCCTGTGACCGCTCAGTTCCTGCCAGGCGCCGTCGCGCCCCCTGGAATTTCTGAGCGCGCGCAGTTGGTTGAGGTGAATATTGTGTGCCATGCGGAACAGAAAAGCCGCCGGATCCCCGATCTGGGTGTCGTGCGTCATGGCCGACAGACGGATATAAAGATCCTGGACGATATCCTCGGCCATACTGGGGTCGGCCGTCAGACGCGTGAAATAGCGCACGAGAAGCACACGCTTCTCGAAGTAGGCTTCCAGCAACTGGTTCTGCGCGGCGGGTTTCACAATTGGTTTTTCGTTCCCTGATAACGGCTTTGTCGCATCTGAAGGCCTGGCTGGCAAGCGGTCCGGAGCGGTTGCGGCAGAAAGATGATTTTTTCGCAATATTTTTTTACGGGGTTTCGACGGGGGCGGTGTCATCTCATCGTAGGACGCGCGCGGCGGTGCGAGCCTGCATGAGCGCCGGGGAGGTCTGTTGACCGTCGGGACCCCGGCGCCCCTCTCTCAGAGGCCGGCGGACCTTGCGCATGATCCTGATATGTGCGCCAGTCCGCCGGTGTTGAGAATCTTCCATATAGATGAACATATGCTGGTCGTGGACAAGCCCCACGGCCTTTTGAGCGTGCCCGGCAAGGGGCCGGCGGGCGAAGACTGCCTAATCCGGCGTGTCCAGGCCGACTATCCCGACGCCTTAATCGTGCACCGGCTGGACATGGCCACGTCAGGCATCATGGTCATGGCGCGCGGGCCTGAGGCGCATCGCACCCTGTCAATGGCCTTTGCCGATCGCCAGGTAGCGAAGTCCTATGTGGCGATTGTGGCAGGAGAGATGACGGTTGACGCCGGCGAGGTCGACTTACCGTTGATCACGGACTGGCCCAACCGCCCCAAGCAGATGGTCGATCATGCAATCGGCAAGCCGTCGCTGACGCAGTATCGTGTCCTATGGCGCGGAGAAGGGCTGACACGTGTGGCGTTGGAACCCGTAACGGGACGGTCGCATCAGTTGCGTGTTCATATGCTGGCCCTGGGGCATCCGATTGTCGGAGATGCGCTTTATGCCCCGCCAGAGGTCATCGCACAGAGCCCCCGCCTGCTGCTGCATGCCGAACGAATTGAGGTGCCGCATCCGGTGTCGGGCGAGCGGCTTATGTTCGTATCGCCGGCGCTATTCTGAAATTGTGCCGCAGGCGTTGGGCGGCTAAGAACGCGTCATGACCAGACCGAAGATTCTCCTGACCCGCCCGTGGCCACAGGCCGCCGAAAAATGGATTTTCGAACGCTATGACGTGACCGTCAACCGGTCCGGCCAGCCGCTCAACCGTGATGAGCTGAAGGCGGCGATGCAGGCCTATGACGGCCTGTGCCCGACAGTGACCGACAAGCTGGATGCCGAAATCCTGGGCCAGCCGGGCGTGCGCGTAAAGGTCATCGCCAATTTTGGCGTCGGTTTTGAACATATCGATCTTCAGGCGGCGAGATCCGCAGGCATCGTCGTCGCCAATACGCCCGACGTGCTGACCGACGCCACCGCCGATATCGCGCTGCTGCTCATGCTGATGACCAGCCGGCGTGGTGGTGAAGGCGAGCGCCAGGTGCGCGCCCACGGCTGGAAGGGCTGGGGCACGACGCACATGCTGGGGCAGTCCTTGCAGGGCAAGACGCTGGGCCTGTTCGGTTTTGGCCGCATCGCGCAGGCGGTGGCGCGCCGCGCCAGCTTAGGGTTGTCCATGAACATTGCTTATGCGAGCCGCAGCCGCGCGGCGCCCGATGTCGAAGCCGAGCTGGGCGCGACCTATGTCGCGAGTCTCGACGAACTGGCGGCGCGGTCGGATGTCCTGTCCATGCACTGTCCGGGCGGCGACGCGACGCGGCATCTGGTCAATGCGCGCCTGCTGGGGCTGATGAAGCCGACGGCCATCCTGATCAATACCGCGCGCGGTTCGGTCGTTCACGAAGCCGAACTGGCCCAGGCCCTGAAGGATAATGTGATCTGGGCGGCGGGCCTCGATGTCTATGAAAAAGAGCCGGTCGTCCATCCCGACCTGCTGGGGCTCGACAATGTCGTCCTGCTGCCGCACCTCGGCAGCGCGACCATCGAGACGCGTAACGCAATGGGGATGCGCGCCGCGACCAATATCGACGCCTTTTTCCGTGGTGAAGGCCCGCGTGACCGGATCGTTTGAGATCGTTGCGCCAGTGATCGCGGGCTGGCTCACGGCCGCCAGCCCCTTGATCGTCGGCATTTGTGGAGCACAGGGTTCGGGCAAGTCGACCCTATCGCGCGATCTGGCTGAACATTTCGAGGAACGGGGCGTGCGCGTTGCCGTCCTGTCGTTAGACGATCTCTATCTGTCGCGTGAGGCGCGCGGGCGGCTGGCTCATAGTGTCAGCCCGATGTTCGCTACGCGTGGTGTTCCCGGCACACACGACGTTGCCTTAGGCGAGACGGTTCTCGACGCATTGAAAGTCGGGCGGCCGGTACGTCTGCCGCGCTTTGACAAGGCCAGCGATCAGCCGGTGCCCGAGACCGAGTGGCAGTTGGTCGAAGGCGCCGACGTGGTTCTATTCGAAGGCTGGTGCGTTGGTGCCATGCCGCAGGCGGATTACGAACTGATTGAGCCGGTCAACGATCTGGAAGCGACACTGGATGCACAAGGTGCCTGGCGGCGCCATGTCAATGACGCGCTAAAAGGGCCGTATCGGCGGCTGTTTGACCGCCTGGACCGTCTGGTCCTGCTGGCGGCGCCCGATTTCACAGTCGTTACCGAATGGCGCACCCTGGCCGAACAGACGTTGCGCGACTGTTTGAAGCGCGAAGGCCGTACGGGTACGCGCGTCATGACCGATGGTGAGGTCGCGCGATTTGTCCTGCATTATGAGCGCCTGACCCAGGCCATCTTGCGCGAGATGCCGGGTCGTGCCGATCTGACTTTAAAGCTTGATGCCGGGCGGCGGGTCGTCAGCCAAGTGAGACCCGCCGGCTGATGCCGATAGCGTCGAGAAAGGCTTCGTCGTGGCTGACGACGATGAGTGCGCCGTCATAGGCTTTCAAACCCGCTTCGACAGCTTCGATCGAATCGATGTCGAGATGGTTGGTCGGCTCATCGAGACACAACAGCCAGGGCGGCGCTGCACCCAGCACGCAGGCCAGTCCGGCCCGCAGGCGCTGGCCACCGCTTAAGGTTCTAACGGTCTGAAGCGCGGCGTCGGCGCGGAACATGAAGCGCGCCAGCGCCGCCCGGCAACTGTTCTCGTCGCTGTCGGGATGCAGACGGCGGAAATTGTCGCGGAGGGTCAGTTCTGGATCGAGCCGGCTGACTTGCTGATCGAGCAGCGCCAGACGCTCGGTGACGTGGACCGCGCCATGCTGTGGGGCGAGCATTCCTGTGATCAGATTGAGCAGGGTGGTTTTGCCTGAGCCATTTGGACCAGTGATCGCGATGCGCTCCGGACCTGTGACGTGGAGGTCGAAATCCTGGATAACCGGCAGATCGTAACCGGCCGTGACGCCGTCTAGCCTTAGGATGGTGCGGCCTGATGGCAGACCGGTTGGCGGCAAGGTGACGGCAAAGGGCTGCAGCACTTCGATCTTCTGGCGCGCGATGGCAATGGCGTCCTCGGCCTCGCTGCGCTGGCGTTCGGCCAGCCGGGCATTGCCGCCTGAAGTATTTTCGCTGCGGTTCTTCATCATGCCCAGAAGGATCTTGGGCGCATCGCCCTTGGCGGCCTTTTTCCGCCCGGCGCTGTCCTTGCGGGCCTTGCGCTCAGCCGTGATCTGCACGGTACGGGCGATGTTGGCCCTATGGGTTTCTGCGTCTTCCAGATCGTGCCGTGCCGCCGCGAGCTCCTGGTCTTTGCGCATCTGATAATGGCTCCAGTTGCCGCCGTAAGATGCCGCGCCGAGCGAGGTCAGTTCGACAATTGCATCCATGGCTTCCAGAAGTTCACGGTCATGGCTGACGACAACGGCAGCCTTGCGCCAGCCGCTTAAAAGATCCAGCACGGCCTGCCGCCCTTGCCGGTCGAGATGATTGGTCGGTTCATCAAGCATCAGGATATCCGGCATGTTGAAGGTCAGGGCCGCCAAAGCCGCGCGAGTCTGCTGACCGCCGGACAGACGGTCGAGAACAGCATCGGGATCGATGTCCAGACCGACACGCGCCAGGGCCTCCGCCAGACGGTCGTCAAGCGTCCAGTCGGCATTGCCGAGATCGGCTTCGGTAGCCTGACCGGCTTCAGCACGACGCAAGATTGCCAGGGCTTCGGTCACGCCGAACAGGTCGGCCACTGTGGCGCCGGGGGTTGGGGACTGACGTAAGACACCTAGCGTACCTGCAACCGTAATCGTGCCGGATTGCAAAGCAAGGTCACCGCTGATCAGCTTCAGCAGGGATGACTTGCCCGTGCCGTTGCGGCCGACCAGACCGGTGCAGTGGTTGTCTAGGGTCAGATCAAGTTGGGAAAACAGCGCACGGCCGTCGGGAAGCGACCACGACAGGTCGCGGACAATGATAGCAGACATGAAAAATTCCTGAGGAAAAACAAAGAGCGTGTCTCTGTCAGGAAAAATTACATGGTCTGAGAGCTCCGGTTTGGGATGCCAGTTCACATAGTAGCCATCGATACAAATGGCAAGTCCGTTTCAGATAACGAGCTTATCGTTTCCTGATCATTTGAAGTTTTCATCCGCATGGGAAGGCGATGGCGTCCTGAGCTAATGATTTATTATCGCTTTGGGCGGCGCCTCCCGGCCGCCCCTAATGATCGGCGGCCCATCCCTACCGTGCGATCTTAAATTGGCCTCCCGGACGTCCATCCCGGGAGGCCGCTTTTTTTGCAGAATCTTTAATTGTGCCCCTGCGCAGGCCGGTCTAGAACGAGGCTCCTTTAATCTTGAAACAGGAGAGTCACCGATGTTGCGTACGGCAAAGGCCCATTGGGCCGGTAATGGAATGCAGGGCGAAGGCACGGTGACGACCCAGTCGGGCGTGCTGAACAAACAGCCCTATAGCTTCAAGCTGCGTTTTGAAAACGCTGACGGCAAGGCCGGCACGAACCCCGAAGAACTGATCGCTGCGGCCCACTCGAGCTGCTTCTCAATGGCGCTGGCCTTTGCGCTTGCCAATGCCGGCTTCACCGCCGACAGCATTGATACCGATGCGCAAGTCACGTTGACGCCGGGCGACGGCGGTTTCTCGATCACCGCCATCGCGCTCAAGCTGACGGCCAAGATCCCGAACATCGACCAGGCGCAATTCAGCCAGATCGCCGACGGTGCCAAGGCCAACTGCCCGATCTCCAAGGCCCTGTCGGCTGTGCCGATCACGCTGGAAGCGACCCTCGCTTAATTCTCTGGGAGTTCGCAGCGGGCGGCTTTCAGCCGTCCGCTGTAGAGCCTGAAGTCCGATTTTGGATTGGGCTTTTCAAGCCGCGATACGGTTGCCAGTTCGCGCACGTCTTCAAAACAAGCATTGAGATTTATTGACCGCCGCGCCTGCACGACGATCAGCGCGGTCTGCCCTGGTGCGTCCGACGTCGGCCAGGTGTAGCGTTCGCGCTCGACCATGCCGATAACGGTGGTGTCGCGGAGGTGGAAGCTCAGTTCGCCCTGGGTGTTGTAGTCCGTGGTTGCGACAAAGACGGCGTCGGACTGCCGTTGGTGGTGGCGGACATTGCCGGCGATCTTGTCCCAGCCCTGGCTGAGGCCGGCCGCGCCCGGCAGCCTCACGACGCTGCCGAAAGACAGGACCATCAGGGCGATGAGGGTGATGGTAATCCCCAAGGGCGCTGTCCAGGCGCGCAGACCCGACCACTTGGCTTCGGCTGTATAGGCGGCCAGCAGCACAAGCCCCGGAAAGATTGGCGCCGGCCAGTTACCCTGGATGCGGTCGTGAAAGACGTGCGTCAGCATGTAGACGATCAGCGGAAGGGGCAGGGCAACCAGCAGGGCCAGTCGTGCATCCGAGTGGTTACGCCACCAAGTGACGGCGCCCATTGCGGCAAAGGCGCAGATCAGAGGATTGAGGAGCAGGGGCTGCGACAGCAGGAATTCGAACAGGTATTCGAGGGTGAACTGCCCGGCTTCGATGCGGCCGAACTGCTTCTGGAGCGTCGCGAAGTCGTGCGTCAGGTTCCACAGCAGGTTCGGCGCCATGGCCACGAGCGCAACCACTGCGCCGGCATAGGGCCAGGGCGTCAGGAGCCACCGTCTTGCATCGCGATTGATCGCCACCCACAGGGCGACGCCTAGTCCCAGGAAAAGGTTGGTGTACTTGGCTTCGACGCCCAAGCCTGCGAACAGGCCGAAGACCAGCCACCACCCGCCTTGCCCGGACGCGATCAGCCGCGCGAGCGCCCATAGCCCTGCGGCCCACATCAGCACCGACGGCGGGTCAGGAGTAGCGATGATAGAGCCGATGCTGAGCAGCAGGCAGGCATTGAGCCACAACAGCGTCCGGCGCGCGACGGCGTCGTTGAACAGTGTGCGCGCGGCGTCGAACATCAGCCAGCTCAAGGCAAGGAAGCTGAGAATGAAGGGGAGACGGACGGCAAAGGGAGAATGGCCGAATAAGGCGGTGCTGGCGGTGATCCACCACGCCACCATCGGCGGATGATCATAATAGCCGGCGGCCGGGTGCTGCGCCCACAGCCAGTAATAGGCTTCGTCCGGCACCAGCCCGCTGACGCCGGCCGTGATCAGGCGCAGAACCGTGAGGCCAATAATGATTGGCAGGTAGGGGATGGTTTTGAGGCGCTTTAGGATTTCGGACACGGGCATCTTTGGCGGCTATGGCATGCCCCTCACCCTAACCCTCTCCCCGTAAACGGGGAGAGGGGATTTAAGATGCGCCTCGCTGTCGGCAAGGTCGCAAGTATCCCCCTCTCCCCTCGTGAGGGGAGAGGGATGGGGTGAGGGGCAGCCGAATGACCCGCAAGCTTTGAATGCGTTTTATGAAAACGGCAAGAGCCGCTTAAGCTGTCTTCTTTTTCGCGGGCGCCTTCTTGGCGGCAGCCGGCTTCGTTGCCGCGGTCGTCTTGGTCGCGGCCTTCTTGGCAGGCGCCTTCTTGGCCGGTGCCTTCTTAGCCGTAGCCTTTTTGACCCCGCCCTTGGCGTTGATCAGGTCCAGCGCCTGCTCGACCGTCACGGTCTCGGGCGTTACGTCCTTGGGCAGGGTCGCATTGACCTTGCCGCACTTGATGTACGGCCCATAGCGGCCCGACATGACCTGGATCTTGTCGCCGCT
>CAMLPZ010000117.1 GCA_946482045.1 uncultured Asticcacaulis sp. | reverse complement strand
GCATGAGCTTTCACAGCATTCCCCGCCTGATGGGCCGCGACCCGGCCAATAGCGGCCCGGCATCGCATGCTTTCGATCGCTGGCTGCGCGAGACTGTCCTGACAAATCCCACAGGCCTTGTAAACTGGGCGTCAGCGCCCAACGCCCATGATTGCCACCCGCGCGAAGATCATCTGATCCCGCTCATGGTCGTCGCCGGCGCTGCCGACGGCGATGGCGCCGCGGTCACCTATCACGAAGACAGCCTGGGCCCCACCGGTATCGCGATAAGCGCCTTTCAGTTTGGGGCAGCGGCGAATTGAAAATTAGGTACTGACGTGGTATATACGTCGTTAGTACCCGTTTTCAGGAGGCCGCCATGTCCAAGGAAGCCGTCTTCACGCTCAAGCTCGAAGCTGACTTACGCGATGCCTTCATGAAAGAAGCCGCCGAAAGCCACCGTCCGGCCTCCCAGATCGTGCGCGACTTCATGCGCGATTTCGTCAAGAAGCAGCGGGAACAGCGCGAATACGACGAATGGCTGGACGCTGACCTCGACCGCGCCATCAAGGCCGCGGATGATCCTAGTACGAAATGGTACACGCATGAAGAGGTTGTCGCCGACATGGAGCGGCAACGTCAGTCCCTGCTGAAGCGTCTTGCTGAAAATCCTGACGCCGAATGAGCGTAATCTATTGGACCGAAGACGCGCGCGAAACCCGTGACGCGGCGCTTGAACATACCGCGCGCTCAAGCATCCGCGCCGCTCTCAACCAACTCGCCGAAGTCCAAAAGCAGACGACCCGGCTTTTGACGCACCCACACCTCGGCCGCCCCGGACGTAAGAAGAATACGCGCGATCTGTCGATTAACCGCACGCCGTTCGTCGTCACCTATCGCATTATCGGCGATAATATCCAAATTCTGCACTTCCGCCACACGGCGCGGCGTACCTGAATAGCGACATTGGGTACCGGACTCTCTGGAAATGCCGGCAGAGAATTGCAAGTGTCTTGGAAGTCACCGACAATTTGATCCGGCGGTCAGCCAAGAAAGTGCTTGAGAATTGCGCCGTGGTCCTCAAAGAACCGACCATGATATTGCGCCAGCTCGGTCACCGGAACCCATCGCGCCTCAGCGGCGTCGTCCCGGCCTTCGACATCGGGCAATGGTCCTGCCGGGAATTCAAAATGGAAGGCGTGGGTAATGACGCGTCCACGTGAGGACCGCTCCGGATCGTCAAAGACTTGCCTGCCTTTCAACCGCGACATCGCCTCGTCATCCGGCAAGGCCAGACCGGTTTCCTCGCGCAGTTCACGTAGTGCCGCCGCCAGGAGATATTCGTCCGGCTCGATGAAGCCACCCGGTATGGCATAGTTGCCCTTTCCGGGAATGGCGCCGCGCTTTACCAGCAGAACATGGGGGACGCCGTTGCGGTCGGCATGGACAATAACGGTATCGACCGTCACCAATGTCACTGGGTAAGGTGCTGTCTCCCAGGCGCGCTTATAGTCCGCAACATAGCGCGCCTCTGTCGCCATCTCGTCAAACTCTTCCGTGCGGCGGAACCCGTCCAGCCATTCAGCAACAGCCTTCGGGACCACTACCTCGTCGCCATTCAGAAAGGCGGAGACCGGCTCCGGGTCGTGCACAATCGTTTCGCCACCGCGGCCATCCGCCTCTGAAATGACAATGCGGCCGGCGTCTTCGCCCAGGGCCAGACGCAGCATGTCCACGCGTTCGGCAGCTGTCCATGGCAACCGGCTGGACCGGGCCAGATCCGCGCACGTCACGGCCACCTGCACACCTCCGGACAAAAGCGCCTGCCGGATAGCGGCTACCACGTCATTCGTAGGGGGCGCGAAACGGCCACGGATTACAGTTTCAGACATGTTGGCTCCTCGTCCAGCCGTCTTATAGACGGGTTGCGCGATCGAGCAACCACCGGGGCTTCGTGCGAGGATTTACACTTTCAAATTCCGGATTATGTGGTGTACTTCCGGACAGGTGCCCGGCTAACGGGCGCACAGAATCATAACAGAATCACAGGGTCCCTTCATGTTTCAGGCCTCCGCCCTAAGCCTGCTCGATATCGGGATCATCCTCACCTATTTTGCCGGATTGCTCGCCTATGGCTGGTTCGACAAGCGCCGGACGCTGAAAGCGCGCGACCACTTCCTGGGCGGCAATTCGGCGACCTGGCCCAAGATCGGCTTCTCCCTCTACGCCTCGACCATATCGGTAACCTCGCTGGTTGGCCTGACTGGCAGCGCCTATGCCCATGGCATTTCGGTCTTCAACTACGAATGGAGCGCGGCCGTCGTCCTCACCGTCTTCTGCGCCTTCGTCCTGCCGACCTATATTCGCAGCCAGGTCTTCACCGTGCCGGAGTTCCTGGAACTGCGCTACGGCCGCTTTGTCCGCACCTACGTGTCGGCGCTCTCGATCGTGCTCGGCATATTCCTCGATGCCGCCGGCGGACTTTTCGCCGGCGCCGTCCTATTTCAACTCCTGTTTCCTGGCTGGGCGCTATGGCAGGTGTGCGCGCTTCTGGCCCTGCTGGCCGGTGGCTTTCTCGTCGCGGGAGGCCTGCGTGCCGTGCTGATGGTCGAGTCGGTGCAGGGGCTCGTCCTCGTCATGACCTGCGCGGCCATCGCCTGGTTCACTTTCAACGCCGCGGGCGGATGGCAGACCGCGCTCAGCAACGTCCCGCCTGAAAACCTGAAACTGATCAAACCGGCCGACGATCCGTCGATGCCATGGACAGGGCTTTTAACGGGTGTGCCCCTGATCGGTTTCTACTTCTGGTGCACCAACCAGACCATGGTCCAACGCGTTCTCGCCGCCCGCACGCTCGACGACGGCCGCTGGGGCAGTTTGATGGGCGGCGCCCTGAAGTTGACCACCCTGTTCCTCGTCGTCCTGCCGGGCGCGGCGACCGTCGCCCTCTTCCCCAACCTCGACAAGCCGGACCAGGTCTTCTCGCACATCGTCTTTGATATTCTGCCGCACGGCCTGATCGGATTGATCGTCGCCGCCTGCCTGGTGTCGGTCCTGTCGGGGCTGTCGGGCATCTACAACGCGACATCGACGCTCGTGACCATGGACTTCATCCGCCGGCTGAAACCCGACATGGGCGAGATCGGACTGGTCCGGACCGGCCAGGTGACGACGGTGGCGGTCATGGCCCTTTCCATCCTGTGGGCGCCGCAGATCATCCACTTCAAGGATACGTTGTGGCAGTACCTGCAGGCTGTCCTGTGTTATTTCGTGCCGCCGATCGCGGCAGTCTTTATCTGCGGCCTGTTCCTGAAGCGGGCCAATTCCACCGGAGCCGCCGCGGCCCTGGCCTTCGGGACGGCAGCCAGCGTCATTCTTTTCGCCGACGACATCGCGTTCAAGATCATCAACCTGCATTTTCTGCTGGCCGCCATCGTCATCTTTGCCATCAGCCTTGCCGCGCTCTTCGTCGGCACCCGCTACAGCCCCGCGCCCGATCCCGACCGCATCATGCCGCTCATGTTTTCCAAAGAGATCTGGGAAGCAGAAACCGTCCATTTGAAGACGGTAAAGTGGTATCAGAACTATCGTGTGCTTTCGATCGGCCTGCTGATCGTCACCGGCGCCGTCGTCATCGCCTTCTTCTGATCTTACGATTGAAAAAACACGTTGCGGCTAAATGTCATCGATGTCATTAATTAAGAAAAAGAGGAAACGCCATGACATCCGCCTATCGCCTGCGCACAAGCCTAGCCGTCGCCTTTAGCTTTACCGTCCTTGCGGCCTGCGGCGGTGGCTCGGCCCAGACCTCCGGCGGCGGAACATCCAGCAGTTCCTCGTCTTCCGCCACAGGCCCCGGCCCGACCCAGATCAACGAGCCGGGCGGAATTCCCACCGGCTATACGCTGCACTGGTCCGACGAGTTCAACACGGACGGCCTGCCCGACCCGGCCAAGTGGAGCTATGACACCTTCCGCAACAAGGACGGCTGGTTCAACAACGAGAAGCAATATTATTCGGCCAACCGCCCGGAAAACGCCCGTGTCGAGGGCGGCAACCTGATCATCGAGGCACGCAAAGAATCCCTGAGCGGCAACGCCGACTGGGGTGGCCAAACCTACACCTCCGCACGCCTGCTGTCGAAGATGAGCTATCAGTACGGCCACGTCGAAAGCCGCGCATTTGTCACCTGCCCCAAAGGCTCATGGCCGGCCATCTGGCAACTCCCCTCGGCCCCTTATAATTCATGGCCCGATGACGGCGAAATCGACATCATGGAATATGTCGGCTGGAACGCGGGCAAGATCTACCAGAGTGTCCATACCCGCGCCTATTACCATTCGATCAACACCCAGAAGAGCGTGCTCACTGACGTGCCCGACGCCTGCAATGCATGGCACGTCTATGAAATGACCTGGACAGCTGACCGCATCACCATGGGGATCGACGGGCGCAACTATTTCAGCTTCCGCAATGATGGCTCGGGCGACTACACCAAATGGCCCTTCATCCACCCGCAATTCCTGATTCTGAACCTCGCGGTTGGTGGCGATTTCGGCGGGGTCGGCGGCATCGATGACGCGTCCCTGCCCTGGCAGTTCAAGGTCGACTACGTCAGGGTCTACACCAAGCCTTAAACCCCGCTCACTTCTCAGCAATAAGGTGCACGGCGCGCTTGTCGCCGTACGCCCGCTCATGTTAGCTGTTCCTGAAAAACCAACGGGGATAGCGCCTTATGACATCGCCACGCAGCATCCTGATCGCCGGCGGCGGAACAGCGGGCTGGCTGACGGCATGTTATCTGGCAAAGGTCCTGGGCGTCGATCCTGGCCGCACGCCGGCAATCACCCTCATCGAAAGCCCGGAAATCGGCGTTATCGGCGTCGGCGAAGGCACCTTTCCCACGATCCGCACCACCCTCCAGACGCTCGGCATAGATGAAGCGACCTTCCTGCGCGAGACGACGGCGACCTACAAGCAGGGCATCAAGTTCGTCGACTGGCTGCGCACGCCCAATGATGGCCGGCATTCGCACTACTTGCACCCCTTCGACGCGCCCTACTGGGTCGAAGGCGCCGGCCTCCTGCCCTACTGGCTGCTCCAGGACAAGGCCACCCGTGCGCCGTTCGCCGAAGCCGTCACCTTTCAGCCCAGGGTCGCGAATGCCGACAAGGCGCCGAAGCGTCCCTACGAGGGCAACTTCTCCGGCCCCTTGAATTTCGCCTATCACTTTGACGCCGTGAAGTTCGCCCGGCTCCTGGAACAGCGCGGCATCGCGCTCGGGGTGCGCCATCTGCGCGGTACCATCGGCGATGTAACCCTCGACGAAGACGGCGCGATCGCCCGGGTGACTTCGCCTGAACACGGCGAGCTTGAAGCCGACCTCTATATTGACTGCACCGGTTTTGCGGCGCTCTTGATCGGTAAGGCGATGGGCGTCACCCAGACCTCGGTACAAAAGTATCTGTTCACCGACCGTGCCATAACCTGCCAGGTGCCGTACGAAGGGCCGAAAAGCCCGATCCATTCCTATACGGTCGCCACCGCCCACGAAGCCGGCTGGACCTGGGACATCGGCCTCAGCGAACGGCGCGGCGTCGGCTATGTCTACAGCTCCGATCATACCAGTGACGACCACGCCGAAGAGGTCGTCCGCGCCTATTCCGGCCCGATGGCGAAGGACGTCACCACACGCATCATCAAATTCGATCCCGGCTATCGCGAAACCCAATGGGTCAAGAACTGCGTCGCCGTCGGCCTGTCGGCGGGCTTCTTCGAGCCGCTGGAAGCCACCGGCATCATCATGATTGAGGTCGCCGCCGGCATGATCGCGGAATTCTTTCCGCACGCCGGCCCCATTGATGCGTCAGCCGACCTGTTCAACCGGCTGATGCGCCAGCGCTGCGAGAAGATCGTCAACTTCCTGAAACTGCACTACTGCCTGACACAGCGCGATGAACCGTTCTGGCGCGACAATACGGCGAACGAGACCATCCCCCCTGACTTGCGCCACATGCTCGAAATGTGGAAGCATCGTCCGCCGTCGCGCTTCGACTTCCTCACCGACGTCGAGACCTTCCCTTATTTCAGCTATCAGTACATCCTCTACGGGATGGATTTCGATACCGACCTGACAGCGGCGCGCGGCTCCTATCCCAATGTCGAGGCCGCGCAGAGAATTTTCGAAAAGGTCCGAACCTTCGGCGAGCATGCCGTCAAGGACCTGCCCACCCATCGCGAGCTGATCGACCAGGTCTATCGCAACGGCTTTATCGACCGCCAGAAGGACAAGGCTTCCACTAAGAAGGCTTAAATTGGTACTATTGATATAATACCAATTCATGCTAACCTCTGGCATCGTATCTCTCGCGGCCGGGAACCCCGTGGAACAGCATAACCCCTCTCAGCCCCGCCGCGTCCTGATCGCAGGCGGCGGCACCGCTGGCTGGCTGACAGCCTGTTATCTCGCAAAGGTCCTGGGCCAGGACCCGGCGACATGTCCGCGTATTACCCTGATCGAAAGTCCCGACATCGGCATTATCGGCGTTGGTGAAGGCAGCTTCGCCACCATTCGCACGACGCTTCAGACGCTCGGCATCGACGAAGCGACCTTCCTGCGCGAAGCGACCGCGACCTTCAAACAGGGCATCCGCTTCGCCGATTGGGAGCTGACACCGGAAAATGGCCGGCACGCCCATTATTTCCACCCGTTCGATCCCCCTTACTTCGTCGACGGCGCCGGTCTCCTGCCCTACTGGCTGCTTAAGGACGCGGGGACGCGCGTGCCGTTCGCCGAGGCCGTCACCTTCCAGAAGCGCGTGGCCGAGGCACAAAAAGCGCCCAAGCGCTTCCACCAGGGCGGCTATGCCGGACCGCTCAATTACGCCTACCATTTCGACGCCACCAAGCTGGCCAAACTGCTGGCGAAACACGCCGTCTCCCTCGGCGTCACCCACCTCCAGGGTCGGATCACCGATGTGAAGCTGGGCGACGACGGCGCCATCGCCTCGATTTTGACCGACAGCCACGGCGAGCTGGACGCGGACCTCTATATCGACTGCACCGGTTTCGCGGCGGTGCTGATCGGCAAGGCACTGAAATCGCCATATAAATCGGTCAAGCACCAGTTGCTGACCGACAGCGCCATTGCCTGCCAGGTGCCTTATGACGCGCCGGACGCGCCGATCGAAAGCTATACCGTCTCGACCGGCCACGAGGCCGGCTGGACGTGGGACATCGGGCTCAACACCCGGCGCGGCGTCGGCTATGTCTACAGTTCCGCCCACACCAGCGACACCCGTGCCGAAGACGTCCTGCGCGGTTATGTCGGCCCGAAAGGCACCGACTATTCGACGCGCGTCATCAAGTTCGACACCGGCTACCGGGAAGCCCAGTGGGTCAAGAATTGCGTCGCAGTCGGCCTGTCGGGCGGCTTCTTCGAGCCGCTGGAAGCCACCGGCATCATGATGATCGAAGTCGCCATCGGCATGCTGACCGAATTTTTCCCGCACGACGGCCCGGTCGATGCCCAGGCCAAGCGCTTCAACACGCTAATGACCCTGCGCAACGAGAAAACGGTCAACTTCCTCAAGCTGCACTACTGCGTGACCAAACGGCATGAGCCTTTCTGGCGCGACAATGCCGACGCCCGCACCATTCCGGACGAACTGAACGAACTGCTGGCCATGTGGAAGTACCGGCCACCGTCGCGGTTCGACTTTCTGGACGACGTCGATACCTTCGCCTATTTCAACTATCAGTACATCCTGTACGGCATGAATTTCCGCACCGATATCGCCGCCAAGGCCGGCGGCTTCACCCCCCGCCAGGTGGCGGCTGACGCCGCCTTTGCCCGTATCGTGCGCTTCGGTGAACAGGCGACACAGGAGCTGCCGACACACCGCGCCCTCGTCGAACAGGTCTATGCGGATGGCTTTGTCGAGAAGCCGAAAGAAAACTACATCGCCTTGCCTAAGCGGGCGTAAGCCTCACTAGGTGGTCAACCAAGTGTTAAGTCATGATTTGGTACCATTGCGGTGCCACCATGGCCGTGCACCTACGCGTCCCACGCACGTTGGAACGCACCTTGGCCTCCGCCCAAATTGATGTTAATACGTCGGTATAATTGTCACGAAGGCGTTGTTTTACATGGAACTCAAGGTCACAAAGATCGGCAATTCATTGGGCGTTATCCTGCCGCGCGAATTGCTGATACGGCTGAAGCTGGATAAGGGTGACAGCATCTTTATTACCGAAACACCTGAAGGGTTTCGCATGTCGGCCTTGGACCCTCAATTTGCCGAACAGATGCAAACAGCGCGGGCCCTGATGCGCAAACGCCGCAATGTCCTCAACGAACTGAGCAAATAGGCCGTGGCGTTCGTACTTCTGAAAGACGGTATCATTCCGGCCATTCAGGCGGAACTGGCCGCGGAGTACGGCGGGCCTGCGGGCCTGCGCGAACTCAGCATGCTTAAGATGCTAATGGCGCGCACCGAGGTTCTAAGCGAAAGCCGCACGGCCGATCTCGCCAGCCTGGCCGCCTGCTACGGTTTCGGCCTGGCCCATGATGAGCTCTTCCTGAGCCACAACCTGACAACCGCCCTGCTTGCGATCGAAGTCTTTCTGGCGCAAAACGGCTATCGCCTCGTCGCGGACGACACAACTTGCTACCTTGGCTTCGGCGTCGTCGCGAACGGTGAACTCAGTGCCGAAGCCTTCGCCAGCTGGATACGTGGTCATATCGTTCCCGTCGATGCCGACACCGTGCAATCGCTACCGTAAGTCAGCATCATAATGCCTCAATTTTAGCCAAATCCCGGAATTAACGGGAAAAAAACGTCATTCGGCTAGGGTGACAGCTTGAATAGGCGCGCCAGAAGGCGTGACCTCTTGCGCAAAAAGCCTGGTCCAAGTTTATGTATCGCATTCTCGCCTGCCTCGAAACGGCTCATGACTGGAAGCTGGTCCTTCTGGCCGCGCTGGTGTGCATCCTTTCGTGCGCCGTCACCGTCCTCGTCCTGGGCAGAGCGCGGACCATACGAGGCCGCGACCGTCTGCGCTGGATACTGACGGCCGGGGCCGCCGGCGGTTTCGGCATATGGGCGACCCACTTCATCGCCATGTTGGCTTTTGATCCGGGACTGCCCCTGGCCTTCGACCTTCCGCTCACTCTGGTGTCGCTGCTAGCCGCCATGGCCATCACCGCCGGCGGCGCGGAGATCGCCATTTCACGCGGCTTCAAGGGCTCGGCCCTGGTCGGCGGTGCCGTGATTGGGTCTGGTGTATGCACCATGCACTATCTGGGCATGATGGCTGTCAGCACGCACGGCTACTTGCGCTGGGCCCCGGATCTGGTCATTGCCTCAATCGTTGCAGGCCTTGTCGCCTGCGCCATTGCCATGTGGGTGCTCGACAAAAAGATCGCCTGGGCGCGAACCGCCGCGGCGGGGCTGCTCGTCCTCGGCATCGTCGCACACCATTTCACCGCCATGGGCGCCGTCACGGTCGTGCCCGACCCGCGCCACGTACCTACCGGGCTTACGCTTTCACCCGATACCATGTCGCTAATCCTGGCTATCATGGCTGCAGGCACCATGGGCCTGTGCGTCGCCGCCGTACGCTGGGGCCGCCAGATGGACGACATCAAGGCCGACAACGACCGTCGCTTCTCGACCCTGCTGGAAGGGGTGCGCGACTACGCCATCTTCATGCTCGATCCGGACGGGCGCATCGCCAACTGGAACATGGGCGCGCAGAGGATCATGGGCTATAGCGGCGAAGAAGTCGTCGGCCGCCATTTTGCCGAGGTATCGGCAGTGGACGCCGCCGCGCGCGTCACCCGCGCCGCTGGCCTCAAGACGGCGGTGGATACCGGCCGCTATGAGGCCGAAGGCCTGCAAAAGCGCAACGACGGCTCGACCTTCTGGGCCCATACCGTCATCACGCCGCTGCACGACGACCAACAGAAGCTGCTGGGCTTCGCCAATGTCACTCGCGACATCACCGCCCAAAAGGCGGCGCAGGACCAGATCCTGGAGGTGTCGCGCAATCTTGACGCCGCGCTGAGCCATATGTCGCACGGCCTGTGCCTGTTCGATGCCAACGAAAGGCTGGTTCTCAGCAATTCGCGTTTCAACAGCATCTATGGCCTGGACAGCGACTTCGTGAAGCCGGGCGTGTCCTTGCGCGACCTGCTGGCCCGCATCATAGCCTTGCGCGAGGGCCGGGCGCCGGACGAAGCCAAGCTGGAGGCGTTCCATGCCAAGCACCGCGCCGTCATTTCCCAGCCAGGTGGCGGCACTATCGTATCTGAGCTTGTAGCCAACCGCACCATGTCGATTGCGCATCGCCCCATGCCGTCCGGCGGTTGGGTGACGACCTTCGACGACATTACCGAACGCCGCGCATCGGAACAGCGTATCGCTCACATGGCGCGTCACGACGGGCTGACAGGACTTCCGAACCGCGTCCACTTCAACGAATATCTCGACACCGAACTCGGCTGGGCCGCACGTCACGGCGAACAGGTCGCCGTCGTCACCATAGACCTTGACCGCTTCAAGGACATCAATGACCAGCGTGGCCATGAAATCGGTGACGGGGCCCTGAAAATCCTGGCTGAACGCCTGGCGGCTCTCACCAGTGGCGATGGCCGCTTTGTGGCCCGACTGGGTGGGGACGAATTCGCCGCGATCAAACGCTTCGACCAGGATACCGATATCGCCGACTGCGTTACCGTGCTCCACGATTGCATCCGCGAGCCGATCCTGGTCGATGGCGTCCAAGTCGCGCTGCAAGCCTCGCTGGGCGTTGCCGTCTACCCTCAGGACGGAAGTCTACGCGAAACCCTTCTCAACAATGCCGATCTGGCGCTGTATCGCGCCAAAGCCCCCAGCGGCGACAAGATCTGTTTCTACGAGCCCGGCATGGACGAAGCCGCGCGCGATCGCCGGGCGCTCGCCAAAGATCTGCAACGCGCCCTGGCCAACAAGGAATTCAGGGTCTTCTATCAGGTCCAGCAGGACGTGCAGACCCGTGAAATCACTGGATATGAGGCCCTGGTCCGGTGGAAACACCCGGTCCGTGGCTATGTTTCGCCGGCCGACTTCATCTCGGTCGCCGAAGAAAGCGGTGCGATCCTGGAAATGGGCGCCTGGGTCCTTCGCACCGCCTGTCGCGAGGCCGCGTCATGGAACGACCGCTTGAAGATCGCGGTCAACCTGTCGCCCGTGCAGTTGAACGACGTCAACCTGATCGAGGTCGTGCACTCGGCCCTGGCTGACAGTGGCCTGTCCCCCCACCGTCTTGAGCTGGAAATCACCGAGTCGACCATTATCGAGGACAAGATTCGGGCCCTCCACATCCTGCGCCAGATCAAGGCGCTGGGTGTGACCATTGCTATCGACGATTTCGGCACCGGCTACGCCTCCCTCGATACGCTCAACTCATTCCCGTTCGACAAGATCAAGATCGACCGCTCCTTCCTCATGGAAGCTGACAAAAGCGCGCAGGCACGCGCTATTATCCGGGCCATCCTGGCGCTCGGCAAGTCTCTGGATATCCCCGTTCTGGCTGAGGGCGTCGAAACCGAAAGCCAGATGGCCCTACTGCGCGAAGAAGGCTGTCACCAGGCCCAGGGCTACCTGCTGGGCCGGCCGCAGGAGGATATCTCCCCGTCACGCGTGGCCTGCTAGAGCGATATGGCGAAAAGTGTCAGCGATTTTCGCCATATCGCGACAAAGCAAGAGCCTAGATCGGAATAGCGTTTCCATCTAAACCCATTCCGATCTAGGCTCCAATGGCCAAGAGCCCGGTGGGCGTCCCGCCCGCCCTGCATTAAGCAACCCTTGAAATATGAACGGTCCTCGGCGTTGCCGGC
>CAMLPZ010000116.1 GCA_946482045.1 uncultured Asticcacaulis sp. | reverse complement strand
TTGGCGCCGATCTGGCGCGCCGAGCCGTATCCGCCGATGACCGCCCATGGCGTCAGACCGCCGCCGGCAGAACCTTCGATCTGGCTCACGCCGCCGGTCAGCAGCAGCTTACCGCTGCCGGTGATGGACTGTGCACTTACCGATCCGGCGGTGGCCAGAACGGCAAGAACGGACAGGACAAGAACGGCGGCGGGAAAACGGGAGACCATGACGGCAATCCACAGAAGATGAACTGCAATCTCTCTAACCCATAGGATTTAAGGTTGGATTGATAGTGAAATAAAAAAGCAATGCCTTGCCCAGTGGGAAGTTTCGTGATCACGATAAGGCGTTGGTATGCGTATCAGTCGCGACGCAGAACGGGGCTCAGCCCCGGCGTCATAGCTTTTTTGTTACGCATGCCGGGCGTCGATTTGATCCGGATGCGTCTCCACACCGGGAGTTGTCATGTCCGAAACCGTATCGAAGCCATCCCAGCCCGCGCCGCCGCTGATCGACCGAGTCAAGAACATTCTGTTGAAGCCGTCTCCCACCTGGGATGTCATCGCCACCGAGCCGGCGGATATCAAGTCGCTCTATCTCGGCTACATCATTCCTCTGGCCGCTATCGGTCCGATCGCCAGCGCCATCGGCACAAGTGTGTTCGGCATCGGCATCCCCGGCCTGATTAGCTACAAAACCCCTCTGTTATGGGCTGCCACCGGAGCGGTCGTCCAGTTCGTCCTGGCACTCGTCATGGTGTTTGTCATGGGACTGGTGATCGACGCCCTGGCGCCGTCATTCGGTGGCCAGAAGAATCAGCTGCAGGCGTTCAAGGTTGCGGCCTATTCGGGAACGGCGGGATGGCTGGCCGGTATTTTCGCTATTCTTCCGCCGCTGGGCATGCTGGGTATACTGGGTCTTTACAGCATCTATCTGCTGTATGTCGGCCTGCCGAAACTGATGAATGTGCCCAAGGACAAGGCGGTCGGCTATACAGCGGTGACGGTCATCATCATGATTGTCCTGTGGTTCATCGCAGGTCTGGTGTCCACGCCGATCTACAGGTTTGGCATGCCGGGCGGCTTCCTGAGCGGCGCGGCAACGGGCGCCACGGGCGCGGCTGTCGGCACAGCGGTCGTCCCGGGCATGGGATCTGTGGACCTTAACAAGATGGAGCAGGCGGCCAAGCAGATGGAAGCTCAGGCTTCCGCCATGCAGGCCGGACAGGCCAACGTGAAGACGGTCGATCCGGCCCAGCTTCTGGCTCTGCTGCCGGAAAACTACCGGGGCGCAGCTCGCTCGGATACCAGCACCGAAGCCAACCAGACCGGCGGTGTCGCCGTTTCCGGTGCGAAGGCCAGCTATAATGTTGGTGGCGGCACGGTCCGGGTCGAGATCAGTGACCTGGGCAGTATGGGCGGACTGACCGCGATGGCCGGCGCCTTTAACGTCAACAGCAACGAAACGACAGAAACGGGCTATAAGAAGATCGTGTCAAACAACGGCCGGGTCGTCTCTGAAGAATACGACAACACCGCCAAGAGCGGGAGCTATTCCGTCCTGCTGGTGCCGCGCATCAGCATCGAAGCCCATGGCGACAATGTCGATATGGCCACGATTAAAGGCGTGGTCGATGGTGTCGACCTTAGCCGCGCCGAAAGCCTGGCGAAATAAGAAAAGGGGTCGTCGTTGAGGCGGCCCCTTTGACCGATGTGCCGAAAAGTGTGAGCGGTTTTCCGCTTAGACATCGCGGCAGACGAAATAACTTATGCGGCGGCAGGTTTGGGTGCAAACCGCTCAAGAATATGCCGGGTCATGCCCTTGGCCAATTCCTCCTCGCCGAAGAAGACTGCGCCCAGCTTCTCGCTTCTGAGAAACTGGACCTCGCCCTCACTGTGGGTGCGCAGCACGACTTCGATGCCGGGATTGACCCTGCGGGCGGTATCGACCATCTGGCGGACGTGCAAAAGGTCGGGCGTGGCGATGACCAGCATGGCGGCGTTTAGCACGTGCGCCTGAGCCAGCACGACGGGTTCGGCGGCATTGCCATAGACGGCTGCCTTGCCATTGTTGCGCAGATCCTCGATACGCTCACGGTTCTGATCGACGACGACATAGGCAATGCCCTGCGTGTCGAGCGCTTCGGCGATGCGTTTGCCGACGCGGCCATAGCCGACCAGGATGACCTGGCCTTTCAGATAACGGTCCTCGGTCGCGGTCGGTAGTTCGGCCAGAGGCTCGACTCTTTCTTCCATCCTGCGAACGGTTTTGGAGTGCTTGAGCGCCCAGGCGCCGATCGGCTTCATGGCGTTGAATATGAACGGGTTGATGGCGATCGAAATCAGCGCGCCGGCCAGGATCAGGTTCATGCCTTCCTGTGGCAACAGGCCCAGGCTGACGCCTAAGCCCCCTAGGATGAAGGAGAACTCCCCGATCTGCGCCAGGCTGGCGGCGACCATCAGGGCGGTATTGAGCGGGTAGCGGAAGGCGAGGACCAGAGCGGCGGCGGCCAGCCCCTTGCCGGCAATGATGATGGCCACTACCGCCAGGACCTCGACGGGTTTGTTCAGCAAAACCATCGGGTCGAACAGCATGCCGACCGAGACGAAGAACAGTACCGAAAAGGCGTCGCGCAGGGGCAGCGACTCTTCGGCGGCGCGGTGGCTGAATTTCGACTCGCGCATGACCATACCGGCGAAAAAGGCGCCTAAGGCAAACGATACGCTAAACAGCTCTGACGCGCCCCAGGCGATGCTGATGGCGGCCGCGATAACCGACAGGGTGAACAATTCGCGCGAGCCAGTCTTGGCGACCTGCCACAGGAGCCACGGCATGACCTTGCGGCCGACCAAGAGCATCAGGGCGATAAAGGCGCCGACGCTAAGCAGGGTCGTAGCAATGGATACCCAGAGATTCTGCGCCGGAGCCGCGTGACCGGCTCCCTGAACCGCGCCGGCGTTGAGGATATGGGCCAGGGGCGGCAGCAGGACCAGGACAAGCACGGTCACAAGGTCTTCGACAACCAGCCAGCCGATCGCGATGCGGCCATTCATGGTTTCGGTGGCATCGGCGGCTTCAAGCGCCTTGAGCAGCACGACGGTGCTGGCGCACGATAGACATAGGCCGAAGACCAGCGCCGGTCCGAACGCCCAGCCCCACAGGCCCATGGTCAGCGCCATGCCGAGCAGCGTGGCCAGCGACATCTGCACGATGGCGCCGGGCAGGGCGATCTTGCGCACCGACATCAGGTCATCGAGCGAGAAGTGCAGGCCGACGCCGAACATCAATAGCATGACGCCGATTTCCGACAGCTGGGCGGCGATTTGGCCGTCGGCAACGAAGCCAGGCGTAAACGGCCCGACCAGAATGCCGGCCAGCAGGTAGCCGACCAGCGGTGGCAGCTTTACGCGCGCCGCCAGAAAACCGAGGACAAGCGCCAGGCCGAAACCGGACGCAAGGGTGGTGATCAGGGAAATGTTGTGGTGGTCCATGCCTGGCCTTTAGAGTTCGGGTGAAACAGAAAAGGCCCGCAAAACCGGCTTAAGCCGGAGCGGCAAACGCATGTGTTACATGCGCGAACAGCTAAGATTGCGGATTGATTGCACTTTCAGGGTTAGAGACGCATGCGTCAACCCTAATCACGGCATTGCTATGATATTGTTATTGAAGCGGTTACGGATGCGTGCCGTCCCATGGCCGGAAGTGCTTGGATAGCTTCAGCCCCTGGCCCTGATAGTGCGAACCGCTCTGGCCATAGAGCTGGACCGGGCGTTCGGTCAGGGGTTCATAGACCAGGCGCGCGACGGTCTGGCCGTCTTCCAGCAGGAAGGGCGTGTCGAAACAGCGGACTTCGAGCACGCCGCGCGATCCCTTGGCGCCGGCTTCGTCCGTGCCGAAGCCCGGATCGAAAAAGCCGGCATAGTGGACGCGGAATTCGCCGACACTGGGGTCGATCGGCAGCATTTCGGCCGCTTCCATGACGGGGATTTCGACGGCGCCTTTCGACGCCAGGATATAGAATTCACCCGGATCGAGCAGGAGCTGCCCGTTGTTCTGGTACAGCGGCTCCCAGTACTTTCTGGGGTCGTGGCCGTCGATATTGTCGAGGTCGATAACGCCGGCGTGGCGGCGTGCGCGATAACCGACCAGGTCACCCGTCAGGTCAACGCCGCAGTCGGCGGTGTAGAGCTTGGGCGAATTGCCGCGCTTGATACGCAGTTGGTTCAGGCGGGTGCCGGTGCGGGCCAGCACCGAGAAGGTCTGGGGCGCGATTTCGACGTAGATCGGGCCGGTATAGCCAGGTGCGACATCATCGAACAGATCGCCATAGTCTGACAGGAGGCGCACGAAGACGTCGACGCGACCCGTCGACGATTTCGGATTGGCGCGGGCAGAGATGCCGGCGGGCAGATGCAGGCTTTCCTGCAACTCGGCGATGTAGACGCAGCCGGATTCGAAAACCGCGCCTTTCGACAGGTCCATCTCGTGCATGACGACGTCGGGCAGGCGCTCGGACACCTTGCGGCCGCGCGGCAGGTAAGAGGCGCGGACGCGCCACGCCCGGGTGCCGAGGCGCAGGTCGATGCTGGCCGGCTGAATCTGGTCGTGGTCAAGCGGGGTCTGGCTTCTGACGACGCCCTGCTCGACCAGTTCGGCCAGGCTTTGCATAGGCAGGATGCCGTGTTTCTGGTCGGCAGTGGCTGCGACAGGGTCCGCGATCAGGGTCGTGGCGGTCATGAAATGTGGCTTGTCTCTTAACTTGTGGGCGCACGCGTCCAACAAAAACTTTGTGCGTCGCGGCGAATTGATTAATATGCTGCGAGGGCGGTGGCCGGGCAATCTAGAGCGCTTTCCAAAAAGTGTGAAACGGTTTTTGGATTAAAAAGCGCGATAAAATAAGAGTCTCGCGCCGGAAAGTGGCTGCCACTTTCCGGGCAAGATGAGGCTTCAAAGGAGAACTTCCCGATCGTGTATAGTCATACCAGTCACGGCATAACCATCAGCGTCGAGGTCGAGTATCTGGCGTCCGGGCGGCATGACTACGGCCCGGATCAATTCGCCTGGGCCTATCACATCACTATGCGCAATTCGTCCGACGAAGTGGTGCAGCTGAAGACGCGTCACTGGACGATCACCGATGGCTTCGGCCGCGCGCATAAGGTCAATGGCGAAGGCGTGGTCGGCCAGAAGCCGCGCCTGCAGCCGGGCCAGAAATATACCTATACGTCGGGGTGTCCGCTGCCGACGCCGTCGGGTTCGATGAGCGGTTATTATGTCTTCGTCCGCGAAGACGGTGCGCCGCTGAAGGTGATCATCCCGACCTTCTCACTGGACCTGCCCGATCCTGGCCGTGTCCTGAACTGAAGACTAGAGCGATATGGCGAAAAGTGTCAGCGGTTTTCGCCAAAATATCGCGACAAAGCAAAAACTTAGATCGGAATGATGTTTCCACCTAAAATCATTCCGATCTAGTGATGGCGGGCGCGACCCCACAACCTTTTATGCAAAAGAAAAACCCCTTGCCCAAAAAGGCGAGGGGTTTCTTTTGATTGGAAGACCTGGGGCCTCGGGCCCCAACCCACACGTCCGTTACAGGTAGCGCCGCAGGTTGCGCGACAAGTCCGCGCCGGTGTCGCGCTTCTTTGTCTTCTGCGACGGCTGATAAGCCACGCGCGCATGTTCGACGCAGTAGGGCGTGCCGTCGTCCGAGCGGCGGCCGCAGAACGAGAAGCTGTCCGACGACGGATCGCCGATCGGCCATTTGCACATCTTGGTGCCCAGGGTCAGGACTGTCGCGGTACCGGGCGACTCGACATACGGCACGACAGGCTGGCTGATGACTGGACGCGCAAGCGCCGGATCGGTGCGGCGCAGCGGCGCGGACGCCATGGCGGGCGCATGTGCCGGCGTCGACACGGGACGCGGCGGACGCTGCGGTTTGTACAGGGGGCGGGCAGGCTGCGACGGCGCCGCGCGGCCCGACAGGCCCAGGCGGTGCACCTTGCCGATCACGGCATTGCGCGTCACGCCACCCAGCGTTTTGGCGATCTGACTGGCGGAATGGCCTTCCTGCCAGAGCTTCTTCAAGGTTTCTACCCGTTCGTCAGTCCAGCTCATGCTCTCTACTCCCTGAAAAACCTACATAACTTGCGACATGCAAGCAAGCAGACCGCAACATATAGACTATGCCCCGTGGGATATTCTCCCAGCCGTCTATGAATGGTAAACGAAATGTTAAAGGACGCAATATATAGTGTTAGGGGAATTTCATCTGTCCACATAAAATCAATATGTAGTGGTCAATACGTCCACATGTGTGGATAAATGAGCTGTCGTTCACAGGCGTGAAAAAAGCGAGGTCGCAGCGTCAATTGCGAATTGCCAAGATGCCGCGCTTCTGTACACTACGCGTAGGGATGCGATCCGTGGCTGGGATTAACGGTTTTTTGCCGTTTTTTACACATTGCTAGACACTCGTATTTTTTGAGGCCCTGAGTATGCGTGCCAATCTGGACACTGCCGTCGCCGCCCGCCCCGAGCGGCTTAAGATGGCTGATATTGCCCGCCTTGCCGAAGTTTCCGTTTCCACCGTATCGCGCGCCTTGGCCGGCAGCCCGCTGATCCCGCAGGCATCGCGCGAAAAGATCGAGGCCATAGCGCGGGAACACGGCTATGTCGTTAACGCGTCAGCACGCAATCTGCGCCTCCAGACGACACGCGCGATAGGCCTGGTCCTGCCGATGACGCGCGAAGACGGTCGCCACGTCACCGACCCGTTCCTGCTCGAATTCATCGGTCATTTGTCGGATGCTGTCGTGACCCGCGGTTATGACCTTCTGCTCACGCGCCTGACCCAGCCGCGCGAAGGCTGGCTGAACGAACTTGTCCAGTCGCACCGCTTCGACGGCATGCTGGTGATCGGCCAGCACGAACAGCACGCGGCGCTTAATGATATTGCCCAGCGCTACAAGCCCATGGTGGTCTGGGGCGAGCAACAGCCCAACCAGGCCTATTGCACGGTCGGCAGTGATAATCTGGCCGGCGGTCGCATGGCGGTCGAGCACCTGCTGGCGTCGGGCCGCAAGCGCATCCGTTTCCTGGGAGACGTGTCGGCGCCCGAAATGAACAGCCGCTATGCTGGTTATCTGGAGGCGATGAAAGCTGCGGTTCCCGATACGGACGAGGAATTCCTCGAGCCTATTTCCACACGTCCGACGGAGTCGGCGGCATATGCCGCCATGCGCGCCGCCCTGGCGCGCAAGGGTGATTTCGATGCCATCTTTGCCGGTTCGGACGTGATCGCCTACGGTGCGCGCCGGGCGTTTGCCGACTGGGGCGGCAAGGTGCCGGAAGACTGCGCCTTTGTCGGCTTCGACGACGTGTCGCTGGCGAAATTCCTGACGCCGCCCTTGACGACCGTGCGTCAGGACCTGGCCTCGGCCGCCGGCATGATGGTCGACATGCTGATGCAGCGCCTGTCGGGCAAGGAGACGCCGTCGCACGTCATTCCGGTCAATCTGATCGCCCGCGAAAGTTCCGCGCCTAAGCGCGGATAGCAATCTTCTTTACGTTGACGCCGTCGCTACACCTGTGGCACTAGCGGTGGCAACGCGGGTGTAGCTCAATGGTAGAGCAGCAGCTTCCCAAGCTGAATACGAGGGTTCGATTCCCTTCACCCGCTCCAAGAATTGAGAACGCCGCCCGTGGCAAATGGGCGGCGTTTTTCTTTTAAGCCGGCAGGCGCTGATCGTATTGGTCGCGTAATCGCTGCCAGCCGGGCCAGAACGCAGGCGCGGATTTGCCGGTTGTAATTGCGGTGAGAATATCCAGATGCATGTGCCAGCCCGCGCCGACCATCAACATGGTGCTGCGCTCCGGGATACGGCTGTGGGTTACGGTCAGCAGCACCTCGTCGCCTTTTTGCGCCAGGTCGAACGACACATCGCCTGTGCCTTGCCAGGTAAAGGACAACTTGCGCGGCGGATCGCAGACAACGATGCAGCTTGTCATGCGCTGTTCTTCCGGAAAGCCGGGCAGGCGCTGGCTAGGTGGGTCAGATAACTCGTCATTGCGCCAGATGAATTCGAACGGCAAGCCGTCCTGCATGTCCATATCGCCGGCAGCCAGCCAGGTCTTACGCAGGTCGCTATCGGTCAGGTAGGCCCAGACGCGTTCGATCGGTCCCGGCAGCAGGCGTTCCAGCTTCAATGTTGCCGGTTCGACCAGGACGCCAAAGCTTTCGAGAGTGGTCGCATCGTTCATGTCTTGTCTCCTTCTGAGGTTTGGGTGGGTTTGCGGGCGTCGTCTTCGCGCAGGCGCTGTTCGAGCAGGTCGAGGCGGCTGGTCCAGAAACGTTCGTAGGTGCTTAGCCATTGATGGGCGTTGGCCATCGGGCCGGGATCGAGGCGGCACATATGGGTGCGGCCGCGAACCTCCCGCCTGATCAGGCCGGCGGCCTCAAGCGCCTTGATATGCTTGGAAGCCGCCGCCAGCGAGATGTCGAACGGTTCGGCCAGTTCGCTGACCGTGCGTTCGCCACCCGAGAGCTGTCGGAGCATTTTTCGCCGCGTGACATCGCCCAGGGCGTGAAAGACGGCATTCAAATGGGGGGATTCTAATTCAACCATGTGGTTGAATATAGATGCGTGCCAAATAATAGTCAACTAGATGGTTGAATAATTTTATTGGCGCCAGGTCAGGCCGATGCTGACGGCGCGCCGGTTGTCGTAATTAATGGTGCCGTCGCCCGAGCGCTGGATCATGATGGCGTCGTCCAGGGCGTTTTCGACCGACAGGTTGAGCGTCAGGCGCTCGCTTAAAGGATAGCCGATATCGATGTTGAGACGCGTGGAAGGTTCAAGCGTCAGCGTATTGAGGTCATCTTCAAAGGTTTCGCCGTCTCGTATCAGGTCGGCCGTGACCTGCGTCTTGCCGAGCTGAGACCTCAGGCCAAGAGACAGGCTATATTCCGGCGCCTGGGCTGGGCGTTTGCCGTCGGCGGGCTGACCGCGGGCGTCGACGCGGGCGTGCGTCCATGTCGCGGAGCTGCTGACGGCCAGCCGGTCATTAAATGTGTAGAGTCCGCGCATTTCGGCGCCATGAGCGTTGATCTGGCCCAGGTTTCGGCGCTGGCGCAGTGTGCCGCCGGCCGGGATAAAGCCCGCGGTCGGAAAGGTGCCGGGGCCTGTGCCAATGGTGACATTGGCAATTGGGTCCTTGAGAGTGTTGGCGAACAGGGTTGCATCTATAAAGCGGTCGCGGCCGGGTGTGCGCAGGCCCAGCTCGAAGCCCGTCAGGATTTCGGGCTTCAGATCGGCATTGGCTTCGGTGACATCATTGCCGACGCGGAAAGGGCGATAAAGCTCATTCAGTGACGGCGGCCGGAAGCCGTTATAGGCGGCGGCGCGGGCGACGACGCGATCGAACGCATAGGCCACGCCCAGCCGCGCCGACAGGACGCTTTCTTCCTTGTCCGCAGGGTTTAATTGAAGGATCGGCGCGCCGGTCGCCGCGTCGGTTTCCGTGCGGTGGGCATCGGATGCCTTCCAGGTGTCGGCGCGCAGGGCGGCGGCCAGGGTCCAGGAGCCATCGGTGCGCGAGCCTTCGGCGTAGAGGCCGGTCAGCGCCGTCTTGCCGCCAGCGACGCGGTAGCGCGTCGCGGCACCTGACATATAGCGGTAGAATTCGCGCGACTCGCCTTCGGTCACGCGGGCATCGAGGCCGATTTCCCATTCGGTGCCGCCGCTTTGGTGGCGGAGCGCGGCATTGATGCCGTCGCCGGTCGCCGGCGTCTTGACCTGGTCGGCGGCTGTGCTGGTGCCGGTGCGGCCGGCCGCTACGGAGACGGAGCGGTTGCTAAGGCCGGAATCGCGGTGCCAGGCCTGAAGCCGCCAACCCAGGGCCTCGGGCGTCGGCTGTTTGGTCAGGCTGACCGCCAGTTGGCTCCCGGTTGAGGTGGCCGTTGCGCCGACCAGTCCGGTATCGCGGCGGCTCTCAAAGGCGCCGGCGAGGACGCTCATGGTGCCGCAGCCGTCACAGAGGTCGAAGCTGCCATTGGCCAGCCATGCGCTGTCGCGGCCGGTGACCGGTCCGTCGGCTGCGCCGGCTTGCGGGGCGCGCACGGCTGTGTCGCCATTGAGATTGCGGGCGCTGTAATGAACGGCGACATCGCCAAGCCCTAAGCCACCTGCGACCAGCCAGTTTTGGTCTTCGCCGGCGCGGACACGGCCGTAACGCGTGCCCCGGGCGGGCGTCAGGGACATGTCGATCACACCGGTCAGCGCGCCGGCGCCGTAAGCCCCGCCGCCGGCGCCTTTGAGGACGTGGACATTATCGATGGCGTCCTGGGGCAGGGCGGCCCAGATGACCCAGCCGCCGAAGGGGTCGTTTTGCGGGACGCCATCGAGTGTCACCAGGGCCCGGCCGGCACCGGACGGGCCGATGGCGCGCAAAGATATACCCTGTATGGTCGGATTGGCCGTCAAGCTCGATTGGCGGCGGAACAAAGAGGCTTGCGTTTCCCGCTTCAGGGTCTGGTCGAGGCTGGCGCGCCGCAAGGTGTCCTGGCTGAGGTCCGTCACTGCAAACGCTGCGTCGCCGCGATAGGCGCTGAGGCGATTGGCGCGAATGATGACTTCGCCGTCTTGTGCCAATGCCGGTGTTGCACCTGCGGCCATGCTGAGCACAAGAAGAGTCATTCGCGCAGTATGCGGTTTCATATGCCAGCCCATGTTTTCAGATATTGCTTTTACGTCAAAGCAGGCTGTAGTCCGTCGTCCTATCAGAAGTCTATACGGAGGCTGACATGACACACCCAGCGCTGCAAGCCGGTAACACGGCACTTATCACCGGTGGGGCGTCGGGTATAGGGCTTGCGGTCGCGCGCCGGTTTGCCGGCATGGGGCTCAATGTCGTGCTGGTCGATCTCGGCAGCGACCGTCTGGACGCGGCGGTGCGTACCATCATCCACGACGGTGCGGCCGCCAGTCATATCCGCGCCATCGAGGCCGATGTCAGCGATGCCGAGGCAATGATTGGTCTCGCCAAGACGGTGCGCGACGTCGATGTGCTGATGAACAATGCGGCGATTGGGCCGGGTTCCAGCGTGCTCGACCCGGCCAACTGGCAGAAGATCATGGGCGCCAATCTGTGGGGTGTTGTCCACGGGACGCAGGCTTTTGTTCCACACATGGTGGCGCGCGGCAAGCCCGGCCTGGTGATTAATACGGGCTCGAAACAGGGGATTACGACGCCGCCGGGCGATCCGGCCTACAATGTCTCAAAGGCGGGCGTGAAGGTGTTTACCGAAGCGCTTCAGCACGAGTTGCGCAATGGGACGAATCCCTTGGTGACGGCGCATCTGCTGATCCCGGGCTTCGTGTGGACGGGAATGACGGCCCGCGGCCAGACGGAAAAGCCCGCCGGCGCATGGACGGCGGAACAGACGGTCGATTTTATGATCGAAAGCATTGGCCGGGGGGATTTCTATATCCTGTGTCCAGACAATGATGTGCCCCGCGCACTCGACGAAAAACGCATGGCCTGGGCCATCGGGGACATTATCGAGAACCGTCCGCCGCTATCGCGCTGGCACCCTGACTACTCTGCTGCCTTTAACGCCTTCAAAGACTCATAAGCGCGCTTATGCCTTGCCCTTCGCTAGGTCGTCGAACGCCCTCAGCGTCCCAATAAGTTCCTGCATCTGGTCGATATAGATCATGTTCGGGCCGTCCGAAGGCGCGTGATCCGGGTCCTGGTGCGTTTCGATAAACACCGCCGACACCCCGACCGCACAGGCCGCGCGCGCCAGGATTGGTGCGAACTCACGCTGGCCGCCCGACGTCGTGCCCTGGCCACCTGGCTGTTGCACACTGTGGGTCGCATCGAACACGATCGGATAGCCGGTCTGCGCCATGATCGGCAGGCCACGGAAGTCGGTCACCAGTGTGTTGTAGCCAAACGACGTGCCGCGGTCGCACAACAGGATCTTCTCATTGCCGGTCGATGCGATTTTCTTGGCGACATTCTGCATGTCCCACGGCGCCAGGAACTGGCCCTTCTTGACATTGATCGCCTTGCCCGTGGCGCCGGCGG
>CAMLPZ010000115.1 GCA_946482045.1 uncultured Asticcacaulis sp. | reverse complement strand
ACAACGCCACGGCTGGCGCCGTGGTCGGGGCCATCGCCGGCGCAGCCATCGGCAATAGCACTTCAGGCCGGCATTCGCGTGGCACGGGCACCGCCGCCGGAGCCATCATCGGCGGGGCACTCGGCGCCTCGATCGGGCGCAGCGGCACGGATTGCTATTACAGCCGGTACGATGACCGCTATGACGATCGTTACGACCGCCGCGACTACGGCTACGACGACGATTATTACTATAATGACCGTCCGAGCTATCGCACCCGCGTCTATGTCGCTCCAAGCGTCGTCTATGTCGAGCCGCGCCGCCGCTATTATCGCGATCGGTACTATGCACCACGCGGTTACTATCGCGGCAGGTCCCGTCATCACCATCATCGCCACTGGTAGGCCGGGTCCACCCGTTTCCTGAACGAAGATGAACGAACTTATCAAGCGCCGTTCATATTCGGCTGTCTAAGGTAACTGTCAGACGCCGAGCACAGACTGCCACGGCCGGGACCTGACACATGAGGAGACGTGCCATGCGTAAACTGACATCCAAGACGAAGTTCGCCGCTGCCGGCATATTGTCGGTCACCTTGCTGGCCGCCATGATTCCCGCTGCGGCGTCGGCCGAAAGTTGCCGCGAGCGCCGCAGCGATAACGCGACGACTGGCGCAGTCGTGGGCGCCGTCGCCGGCGCGGCCGTCGGCAACAGTGCTTCCAGCCGTCGCAACAAGGGCGCGGGCACGGTTATAGGCGCCATTGCCGGTGCGGCCATAGGGGCCGAAATCGGCAAGAACAATACCAAATGCCGCTATAACTACGCCTATCATGACCGGCACTATGATCGCCGCTATGATCGCTACGACCACTATGACCGCCGCGAAGACCGCTGGGACCGTCGTGAGGACCGATATGACCGCCGCGAGGATCGTTATGATCGCCGCGAAGACCGTTATGACCGTCGCGAAGATCGCCGCGACCGTCGCGACGATTGGTAAGTCTAGGCAGCTTGCCCGCGCGAATGCCGAAATCGCCTTTGGCATATCGCTTGAATTCCTGAAGCCCTTACCGCCTGAGGCTAACCCTGGCCTCAGGCGCTTTTTTATGCCTTTTTCGCGGGCTTCTTCTGCCGCCACGACAGAACGGTCGACGCCCAGTAGTTCCACACGCCGCTAAGCAGGGCCGCCGAGACACCCGACAGGAACCAATGCACGCCCAGATACTGCTTCATCAGGATCGACAGACCGAGGCTGAGGAGCGCGCCGACGCCGCAGGCGAAATAGAAGCCGAACAGGCCACGAATCATCGCCCAGCCTTTCAGGCGTTTGTCGCGGAAGGTGATTGAATTGTTGATGAAGAAGTTCCAGGTCATCGACAACCAGATCGCAAGACCGTAGTTCGTAATGTCATCCCAATAGACCGTGTAGCGGTAAACCGGCAGTTCGCCGCCGACACGCAGGAACTCGTGGCTGAGGATCAGCACAGCCATATAGACGAAGACGCCCGTGACGCCAACGCCGCCGAACAGCACGAAGCGCGCCGGCAGGAAGCCCTTTGTCGCCTTTTCCACCAGCAGCGCGCCGAGGTCGAGCACGACGCGAATATCCAGTTTTGACGTCCCGCCCTGGCGCTGGCGCAGAGCCGCCTTGATCTCGCCGAATCGCGGTTTGATGCTGGACGAGGCCGCGACGTCGACCAGGATCTTGAAGCCGACGCCCGTCAGCTTGGGCCGCGCCGACATGTAATATTCGCGCGTCATCATGAAGCAGCCGCTCATCGGATCGGTCAGCGGCACTTTCAAAACCATGCCCGTCACGGCGGTCGCGGCCTTGGAGCCCAGGTCCCGGAACCAGCTCAGGCCCGTATCCGTCTCCCCGATATAGCGCGACACGCAGACCAGATCCTTGTCGCCTCGCAGAATCATTTCCGCCAGCGAGCGAATGGCCGCCGGATCGTGCTGGCCGTCACCATCCATCACCCCCAGATAGCGGCCATGGGCGATATCCCACCCCTTGATAGCGGCCGAGGACAGGCCGCGCTCGTCATAGCGGACGTGCAGGCGGACATTGGGGCGCGACTTGGCAACCTCCAGGACTTCCGACTGTGTCTGGTCCTGCGAATTGTCGTCGACCACGATGATTTCGTGGCTGATGCCTTCCAGTGTCGTGCAGATTTCGTCGATGACCGACCGGATGGCCGCGCCTTCGTTCAGTGTACAGATAACCAGGCTGAGATCGGGCGCAGGGCGGGCGCCATCCGTCGCAGGGCGTTGTCCAACGTCGCTCAAAAACCACTCCCAAATTCGACCCGGCCGGGGCCAAGGCTACCCCGCCCGGCCATATAAGGTTCCGGGCAAACCGTTCCATTAATGAGTCAAACTTGCTTTTACAAGGTCAAAGGAATGCGGCAGAAAAACGCCACCACTGTCCGCGCAACGGTATTTGTGCAGTGCAAGGTATTGACCACCGCGTCAGGCTGGTTTCAATAAACGGCACGGCGGGGGCCGGAGTATGACATGGACGCCGTTACCTGGCTTCGCACGCATGCGCAGAGGCGCTGGCTTTTCGGGGTGCTGCTTCTTTTTGCGGTTGAGCCTACCGTAAGCGCGCTCACCAGCCGTTTCGGTCAAGGCGGCTGGTGGCTTGGCGATTTCGACGCCGTTGTCTGTGGCGCGTGGCGCGTGGGCCAGGGGCAGTCCCCATATGTTTTGCCCGCGCCCTGCCAGGGTCTTGAGGCCGCGGCCTACGTTTACGCGCCGCAAGTCGCGCAGGCCTTTGCGCCACTCGTCAAGGCCCTGGGCGCGTGGGGCATGCATTGGGCCTATCTCCCCGTACTGGCCGTCTCGATCTCGACGCTCATCTGGTACACAGTCTTGCGGCCCATGCCGGGCGTACCCTTCCCCATGCGCCTGATGAGCCTGATGGCCATTCGCGGCAGCCCCATCACCACCGGCAATATCGGCGCGATCCTGCAGGCCGCAATCATCGGCGCTTCGCTACTCATCCGCCGTGCGCGCTGGCTGTTCATCGCCGTCGTCATCATCGCGGCCGTGGTCAAACCGTTCTTCCTGACCGCCCTGATCGTCCTGTTGTTCGAGGACAGGCCGTGGCGGCGCCGATTGACGGCCTTCGGCGCGGCGCTGACTGCCGGTCTGGCGGCATTCGCCGTGCTGATCGCCACAGCCGAACCGCTTCTGGGCGAGTGGCGCGCCTTCCTGGCGCGTATTGTCCTCGATGAGCAGCCCGGGCGCGGCCTGTTCCTGGCCTTTTCATCGCTGGGCGTCGACGAAAATACGCCCCTGGCATACGCACTCTATGCCATATTCGCCAGTATCATAGTTGCAGCTGGCCTGATTGTCGCCGAGGGCAACCGGATGGCTGGTGAAGACAGGGTCACCTTAGGCTTGGGCGTGGCGCAGATGATCAATCCGCGCCTGTTCGAATACAATTTCGACTTCTACCTGCTGTTTCCGGCGATCGCGCTGGTCGTCATGGTATCACAGACCCTGAGCCGAAAAGGCTTTGTCGCGCTTAGCTGGACGTTTGCCCTTGGCATGCTGGCCGAGTTCCTGACGAGCATTATCGGCATTCAGGTCCTGAGCCTGATCCCCCACGCCCTCCTCCTCTGCGTCGCCATCCTGTTCGCCACCGCCGCCCTGACCCTGCGCCGTCGGCGCCATCGGGTCAGGACCTGGATGACGCAGCCGGTACTGGCTGTTCGTCAGGCAGTAGCCGCCGTGGTTACTGGACGGAATTAAGCCGTTCCAGCGCTACGGCCAGCTTTGCCTTGCCGTTTTCGGCTTCGGCCAGGCGCTCGCGGTTTTCCTCGATAACCTCCTCCGGCGCCTTGCGAACGAATTCCGGGTTGTCGAGCTTGCGCCTGACGCCGTCGATCGTCTTGTCGAAATCGGCGATGCCCTTGGTCAGGCGCGCCTGCTCGGCCTTGACGTCGATGAATTCAGCGATCGCCAGGTGCGCCGTCGCCTCGCCGGCCACGAACGGCACGGAGCCGGCGGGCGCGCTGTCGGACACCTTGACGTCGGAGACGCGGCCCAGGAACAGGATCAGGTCCTCGTGGGTTTGAATACGCTCACGCGTGACGTCGGACGCACCCAAGAGGCTAAGCGGCACGCGCGCCGAACCCGGCACATTCATTTCCGAACGTATCGACCTGATTTCACTGATCATATCGACCAGCCAGTTGACCTCCTCATCAGCCGCCGGATCAATGGTTGCTGCGTCGAAGACGGGCCACGATGCAGTCATCAGCATGCCTTCTCCGCCTGTCTGCTGCCACAATTCTTCAGTCAGGAAAGGCATGACGGGGTGAAGCATGATCATGGCCTGGTCGAGCACCCACGCCGTCACGGCACGGATTTCGTCGGTCGCCGCCTGGTCGTCGCCGTTCAGGATCGGCTTGGCCAGTTCCAGGTACCAGTCGCAGAAGACATTCCAGATGAACTTGTAAAGTGCATTGGCGGCGTCGTCGAAGGCACAGGCTTCCAGGGCCGAGGTCACCGCGGCATTGGTCTTGGCGACTTCGCCACGAATCCAGCGGCTCAGCGTCAGCTTAACGGCCGACGGATCGAAACCGGCCTGGCGCTGGCACTCGTTCATCTGGCAGAAGCGCGTGGCATTCCATAGCTTTGTGCCGAAATTGCGATAGCCTTCAATACGTTGCTTGGCCAACTTGATGTCGCGTCCCTGCCCAGACATGGCGGTCAGGGTAAAGCGCAGGGCATCGGCGCCGAACTCGTCGACGAGCACCAGCGGATCTAAGACATTGCCCTTAGACTTCGACATCTTCTGGCCCTTGTCGTCGCGGACCAGGGCGTTGATGAAGACGCGCTTGAACGGCGCCTCGCCGGTAAAGTGCAGGCCCATCATCATCATCCGGGCAACCCAGAAGAAGATGATGTCGAAACCGGTGATCAGGGTATGTGTCGGATAGAAGCGCTTGAGATCTTCGGTGCTCTCCGGCCAGCCCATGGTCGAGAACGGCCACAGGGCCGACGAGAACCAGGTGTCGAGAACATCCTCGTCCTGGGTAAGCTCGGTTGCCTTACCGTAGTGTGCAACGGCCTGCTCTTGCGCCTCCGCTTCGCTCATGGCGACAAAGACATGACCGTCCGGACCGTACCAGGCCGGGATACGATGGCCCCACCACAGCTGGCGCGACACGCACCACGGCTCGATGTTGCGCATCCATTCGAAATAGGTCTTTTCCCAGTTTTTCGGCTCAAACACGGTGCGGCCATCCTCGACGGCCTTGATGGCTTCCTTGGCCAGTTCACCGGCATTCACGTACCACTGATCCGTCAGGTAGGGTTCGATGACCACGCCCGAACGGTCGCCGTGCGGCACGACGTGGCGCGTCTTCTCGATGCCTTTCAATAGGCCGAGGTCTTCCATCTCCTGGATGATGCCCTTGCGCGCGATAAAGCGGTCGAGGCCGCGATACTGCTCCGGCACCGTATCGTTCAGGCGCGCATAGGCGTCCATGATGTTGATGGCTTCGAGACCAGCGCGCTTGCCGACCATAAAGTCATTGAAATCGTGCGCCGGCGTAATCTTGACCGCGCCCGAGCCCTTTTCCGGATCGGCGTATTCATCGGCGACGATGGGAATGCGGCGGCCGACGATCGGCAGGGTGACGAACTTGCCGACCAGGCCCTTGTAGCGCTCATCCTCGGGGTGAACGGCCACGCCGGTATCGCCCAACATGGTTTCGGGCCGGGTCGTCGCCACAACAATATAGTCGCGCGTTTCAAACGTCTCGTTGCCGTCCTCATCCTTGATCGGATGCTGATAGGTCACACCGTCGGCCAGCGGATAGGCGAAGTGGTAATAGGCGCCCTCGACCTCCTTCTGCTCGACCTCGAGATCCGAGATGGCCGTCTGGAAGTGCGGGTCCCAGTTGACCAGCCGCTTATCGCGGTACATCAGCCCGTCCTTGTGGAGCTGGACGAAGACCTTGCGCACCGCAGCCGACAGGCCATCGTCGAGCGTGAAGCGTTCGCGTGACCAGTCGCACGATGCGCCAAGACGGCGCAACTGGCGCACGATGGTGCCGCCCGACTCGGCCTTCCACTCCCATACCTTGGCGACAAAGGCGTCGCGGCCCATCTCGCGGCGGCCGACATTGGTACCCGAAGCGGCCAGTTGCCGTTCCACAACCATCTGAGTGGCGATACCGGCATGGTCGGTGCCTGGCAACCACAAGGCCGCTTTTCCGCGCATGCGCTCGAAGCGCGTCAGCACGTCCTGAAGCGTATTGTTGAGCGCGTGGCCGATGTGCAGGCTGCCCGTCACATTGGGAGGCGGAATGACGATCGAAAAGGGTTCGCCCTCACCTTTCGGCGCAAAGGCCCCTGACTCTTCCCACATCTTATACAGGCGGGGTTCAACGGCGGACGGGTCGAAAGTCTTTTCAAGCATGATGATCGATCAATAAGAAAAAGCGGCGCACTGATGTGAGCCGCTCTCTTAACCTCTGAAGGTTGGGAAATCTAGGTTTTAACGGCGGGATTGGCGAGCAATCCGCTCGACTTCGAGACGTACCTGCTCTTCGACAATCGCCGGCAGGTTTTCGTCGAGCCAGGCCTGGAGCAGCGGACGCAGCAGGTCGCGCGTCACGTCTTCCAGGGTGCGGTCGCTCTTAGGCACCAGCAAGGCGCCGGTCAGGGAACCGAAGGCCGAAGCGGCCACCGACTCGGTGCGCTCGCTGACCAGTCCACCGGCGGCAGCCGGTGCCTTCGGCGCCGGTGCAGGCTTGGGTTCCGGCGCGGGCGCAGGTGCCGGCGCGACAACCTCCTCAGGCTCGTAGGCATCGATGTCGCCGATCGATACCGGACCCTTGGGGGCTTCGTAGGTTTCGGTCAATTCCAGCACGTCTTCCTCGGGCGCGTCCTCGACCTCGGGCTCGGGTTCCGGCGCGGGCGCAGCCGCCACTTCTGGCTCAGGCGCGGCCTTGGCTTCAGCATCCTCCGGCGCGTCATCTTCCGAGATGATGCGGCGAATCGATGCGAGGATTTCTTCCATAGTCGGTTCGTGTGCGGATTGTTCTGCCATTGTCTTATGTCTACTGCGAATCGGGTTCGGAAATTGAAGCCATCCGCAGGGGACACTTATTCGCGTTTTTTTTCAACTCTTATCAGACCAGAGAGGCCGCGAAATTCGTGTAAGCCACTAATTTTCTGTGGCCAGACAGAAAGAGCGCGGAGCATTTCGGCCCCGCGCCCTTTTTATGCGAAGTCAAACGACTGCTTACTTGCCGTCCGGCAGGAAGCGTGCGGCGGCGCCATCGACGGCCTTCACGACCGGTTCAATCGGTGTCCAGCCCTTGTTCTTGACCTTCTTGAAGTTGGCGTTCGGGTCGTAAAGCTCGACATTGGCGCCAAACAGGTTCGGCGTCAGATTACCCGTCACCGACACCAGTTGGGCGGCGGCGACATAAGCATTGCGCTGGGCGTTGACGAGGTCGAGCTGTGCGGCGCGATACTCCTGCTCGGCGTTCAGCACTTCGATATTGGTACGCAGGCCAACCTGCTGCTCAGTCTTGACGCCTTCGGCGGCGACGGCGGCCGCGCGGACCTGCTCCTGATTCGACACGACAGCCGAACGGGCGGCTATCATGTTCGACCAGGCCTGGGACACGGTTGATACGACATTGCGGCGGGTTTCTTCAACCGTCAACTTGGCGGCCGTTTCGTTTTCCATGGCTTCACGGACGCGCGATCCGTTCAGGCCGGCGCTGAACAGCGGCACGGTCACGCGCAGGCCCGCGGTCGTCTGCTGCTCGTCCTCAAAGCTGCCGAGCTGGCCGGAGAAGCCCGATTGGGCCGAGCTGACCGACAGGGCAACGCGAGGCCCGAAGGCCGAACGGGCCGCCTTGACACGGCTGGCGGCGGAATCCGCCGCGAAGCTGGCGGCCTGGAGATCAGGGTTGTTGGTCTGGGCAGTGTCCAGCGCCGCGTTGAACGTGGCGGGCAGGCCAGGAATGTCCGGAACCGGCTCAAGAGCCGTCGGCGCCTGGCCGACGATGGCGACGTAGGTCGCGCGGTCACTGTCGAGACGCGCCTGCGCCTGGGCCAGGCCGGCGGCCGAAGCCGACAGACGAGCCTGGGACTGCGCGACGTCGGTGCGGGTCAGTTGCCCCGCTTCGAACTGGGCGGTGGTCTGGTCCAACTGCTGCTTGAGGATGTTGTAATTGTCCTGGCTGATCTGCAGCGCTTCCTGGTCTCGGCGGACCGAAGTGTAGATGTCGATCACATTCAGCAGCACCTGCTGTTCGATCGAACGCAGGTCCTGTTGGCCCGCCAGAACGCCCGACTTGGCGGCGTCGATCTGCGAGGACAGGCCGCCGGTCGCGAACAGGTTCTGAGAAGCGGAGAAGCTCAACCCTTGAGTCGAGCGCTGGTTGCCGGCCGCGAACGACTGGTCCTGGTCGTGATAGGTTTTGTCGAATCCGAAGCCTACGTTCGGCCCCAGTTGCGAACGCGCCTGCACGTAGCCTTCGTCTTGGCCGCGCTGCAGCGCCCGCGCCCGCGCCAGCGTCGGGTTGTTGGCGTAGGCCATCGCAATGGCGTCCGACAGGGTCTCCGCGTAGGACGTCCCCGCCGTGCCGAAAGCCATCAGCGATATCGCCACAGCTGAAATCAAAACCCGTTTGCTCATGAAGCACCCCAAAGAAAGAAACGGCCGCGCATCTTAGGCGCGGCTCGTTGTATCCGAGCCAGTTCGTCGCGGTAAGGAGCGTCCCAGCCCCTGCCCGCCGCAAAATGCGTTACAAATGCAACCTGCCAGAAACGCCACACACCGGCCAGTTAAGCTTTTTTCATATTCCAGCACTTTTGGCTGTCAGAAAAAGGCAACAACCGAAACCTTTAATCTCTTACCTACGCAACCGATAACAAATTCCAAACGAATCCGCCCGGAAATGCCCAGACAAGACGTTATGGTTAAAATTCGAAGCTGGGGGTCCGGGCAAAGCCCGGCAGCGTCGACGGCGACGAATCAAAGACTTCGCGTTCGGAGAAGCCGGCTTCCAGTCGGATATAAAGGCGGGCACGGCCGACAGGCCCATCCTTGAGCACCACACCTAAGCGTCCGCCAGGCTTCAGAGCTTTAAGCCACGCGGCCGGCAACTCGGCCACGGCGCCTTCGACGACGATGACGTCATAGGCGGCGCCGACCGGCGCCCTGAGGTCGGCGACGGCCGTGGCCACTTTCAGTTCTTTGAGGTAGGGCTCGATCACCGCCATGGTGCGCGGATCGCCTTCCTGAACCGTGACGTTAAGTCCGACTGTGGCCAGCACCGCGCCGGCATAGGGCGCGGCGATGCACAGGGCCTTTTCGCCGCTGCGAGGCTCGAGTGTCTGGAGCAGCTTTGCGATATCACGCGGTGCCATCAACACCCGGCCCGGGGCGATCTGCGGTTCGACATCGCCATAGGCGCAGAAGGCCTGAGACGGCGCGCACAGCCGTTCGCGGGCAACGTGGCGCATCGCCAGTTGCAGCGGCGTATCGGTGACGTCGTTCACGCGGACCTGCGATTCGACCATGTTTTGCCGTGCGGCATGGAAATCCATGTGGACTGCCCCTGAACTCGTAAGAGACCATAATACTGAACGGAAGGCGATTACAGACTTTTTCAAGACTCGCCAAGCGGTTTGCGGCGCATAATAAAACGCTTACGCCCCCGCGCAAGCTTTCGCGCCCGTTCTTAAGCGCAATTTCACTGCGCCAGCGGTTTTTCACAAAAAAACAGCGTGGGGGAATTGCGGTGGCCGCATTCATCTGATAGCTCACCCCTTCGCTCTTGAGGCCTGATGGCGGAGCGGTGACGCAGCGGATTGCAAATCCGTGTAGCCGGGTTCGACTCCCGGTCAGGCCTCCACTTCCCGACATATTGACCCAGAAGCGCGCGTGCGGCACTGTGCCACATCGGGGCGCACCTTGCGAGCGACGGCACGGATTGCCGGCGTGAGGGGATACACAGATGCGAAAGCGTTTCTGGTTCACCGGAGGCCTGGCGGTCGCGGTTTTGAGCCTGTTTGTCATCAATTCATCGGAACTGGCACCGAAGCCGTCCGGACAAAGGACGATCCTGGCGCATCGCGGCGTCTATCAGCAGTACGACCGTACGGGCCTGACACGGGACACCTGCACGGCCAGCCGCATGCTGCCGCCCAGGCACGCCTTTCTGGAAAACACCCTGCCGTCGATGAAGGCCGGCTTCGAAGCCGGCGCGGATATCATCGAGATAGACGTCCATCCGACGACCGACGGCCAGTTCGCCGTCTTCCACGACTGGACCCTCGACTGCCGCACAGATGGCCACGGCGTTACTCGCGAACACACCCTGGCGGAACTTCAGGCGTTGGACATCGGCCACGGCTATACGGCCGACGGCGGCAAGACCTATCCGTTCCGCGGCAAGTTCAAGGGTCAGATGCCGTCATTGAAACAGGCGCTCGATGCCTTCCCCGACAAGCGCTTTCTGATCAACATCAAGAGCAATGATCCCACGGAAGCGGACAGGCTTGTCGCCTACCTCAAGGCCAACTCTCTGATGAGTCCCCGCCTGTCAGCCTATGGCGGCGACCGACCGGTAGCGCGCCTGCGTGAAATCGCGCCTGGCATGCGCGCCTTCAGCAAAAAGACGCTGAAAAGCTGCGCCTTGGGCTACCTTATGCTGGGCTGGAGCGGCCACATGCCCAAGGCCTGCCGCAACACGACGGTCTTCCTGCCAGGCAAGTTTGCCTGGCTCGCCTGGGGGTACCCAAATCGTTTGCAACAACGTTTCCGCGACGCCGGCAGCGAGATCTACCTTTTGGGCAACAATAAAAACACGAACGGCGTTGAAGGCATAGATTCCGTCAAGGATCTGGATGATGTCCCGGACAGCTGGCGCATGGGCATTCTGACAGATGAAATCGAAACCATCGGCCCAGCTTTGAAACAAAAGTGACCGCGTTATCCGAAGTCTCGAAATATTTACCCCTCGTTAAGGCAAATCATTCATGAACAGGGTGTCTTTGCTTTTTTGAAGACACCCACCATCACCAAACTTTCAAAGGCCCGAAGCTTTTTCGGGCCTTTCTTTCGTTTAAGGATGGGATTTCAGGAAAATTTGGAAAGCTGTGAATAAATTTCAGCTTTCAGCTTGCAATAGGTACGGGAGCCTTGCTATACGCCGCTCCTCAACACGGCTAAGCATTCCCTGATAGCTCAGTTGGTAGAGCATTCGACTGTTAATCGAATGGTCGCTGGTTCGAGTCCAGCTCAGGGAGCCACCGTTTTTTTTCCGACATTGTCGACATGAACAACCGCCTTCGGGCGGCGTTCATCTTTTGTAAACCCGCGACGTGGTTCCGTACGAAGAACACCGTTCTTAGCGTGCTGGAGTGCGTCATGAAAACAGCGACTCTCAATAAGGGCTTCGCCGCCTTTCTCGGCCTGGTTCTGATCGGCGTCGGCGCCGCTATAGCCTTCACCACTCCCGCACCGTCGAGCCACGCCGCCGCCGGGCATCCCTTGCCGGGCGCCGCTATGGACGGCGGCTATGTTTCGGTCGAACCTGCCGACGCTCCGCCGGTCGTCGAGGCCCGCCTGCTTTCGGATAGCGAAATCGTCGCCGGCGAACCGGTCGCCATAGACGCGGCCGCTACTGCCGACGCCACGTCCCCCGCGCCTGCAAACGCCAGCCTTTAAAAAGCAAGAGAAGCATTAGCGGTTTTCTCTGCGTGCTTTTTACCCGACGGCCTTATCGATGCTATTTCGTCCTTAGCGTGGCGCAACCCAGAATGATGACCAGCCAAGGCGGATGACCGCCTCCCGTTACTGGTTTTCCTGAGGTCGCCATCATGAAAAATCCCGCCCTGTCCGGCAGCTTCTTCGCCTTTCTCGCCATGGTGCTGATCGCTGTATGCGCCGCCCTCTTCCTCATCACCCCGCCCGAGACCAGCCACGCCGCCGGCACCAATGACCTCGAGGCCATGGACGGCGGCTATGACTATGTGGAGCCGGCCGACGCACCCCCTGTCGTCGATGCCCACCTCGAGCCCGATACGGACAGTATCTAATTTACGCGTAAGCGGTCGGCAGCGCCGGATCGTCCTTCAGCGTTTCCATCG
>CAMLPZ010000114.1 GCA_946482045.1 uncultured Asticcacaulis sp. | reverse complement strand
GTCATTATAGCGCAAATCGGCATCCCAGCAGACGGCAGCGTAGTCGAGTTCAAGCCCCTGGACATCGAACTCGCTGGCAACCTCCTCCATATAGAAGGAAGATCGGACATCGTTGCGGTCATTGAGGAACCAGTTGGCTGGGTCGATGCCGGCCTTGACATGCAGACCTTCCGGCCGCAGGCGGTGCGCGCCGGATGAGGCAATCAGGCCGTAACGGTGTGAACCGCGCGCCGTCGCCCTCAACCAATCTTTTGCCCTCTTAAGATCACGCGTAATCATTAGTGGGTATTGGCTCAAGTCTTTAGAAACCGTCTTCGCTGCCTCCAGATCACCGTTGAGAACATGTGCAATAAATGCAGATAGGTTTTCAGCCCGGAACGTGCGCAGCGATACGCTTAAGTGTAGGTCATCGTTCAGCTTCACCTGAGATTGCTCGATAAAAGCGCGCGCGTCGGCGTTCAGGTCGTAATCCGGCTCAACGATCTGCGCCGACGCATGGACCCGCCAGTGCGCAAAGCGGTCGCGAATCGCCGCCATCCATTCCGACAGGCCGGCTTCACCCGTATTGATTTCCTGGCCGCCGCCGATCAGGCAGACGACCGTGCACCAGTCGGGATGACGGTCCATGACGCTGAGCAGAAATTCCGGTTCCGACATGTCGAAGTCGGCCACGCCCTTCTTGCGCTGCATGAAGCTCGACGCCTGCGCCCGCGTCCAGGCACGCTGGGCCTCATCGAACACGACGACATGATCGGACGGCGCGGCCTGACTGCGCGTCGCGTATTCGTCGCGGAATTCGTGGATGTTCTGGATGAAGGCGCGCACCTTGCTGTGGGCAAAAGCCCGCGACACGTTTTCGCGCGCGGCCTGGTCACGCGCCAACGCCTGTTGCAGGACCTGGATGAGCGGCCCATTGCCGGTGAGATAGGTGGCATGAGCCGTCTTGTCCTCGCTGCGCTTTGTGGCGACGTTTAACCCGGCCAAGGTTTTGCCGGCGCCGGGTACGCCGGTAATGAAGCAGATCGCCTTATGGTTATGCGCCCGCGCATTGTCGATCACCCGCCCGATCGCGGCCTCGGTCCGCGTCAGGTTGATCGCGCCGGCGTCGCGGCGGGTGATTTCTTCGACATTGTGGTTGGCATAGAGCGCTTGCGCCGCCTGGATGATGGTCGGGGTCGGCCGGTAACCGCTGGCAGCCCAGGCGGCGGCGTCCATCTCGACATGGCGATGAGGGGCGCTGGCCATGCGGATAATGTCGGCCAGATCGATGACGCTCGACAGGACCGGCTTGGCCACCTGCCCCAGCGCCATTTCCAGCTGCACGGCGCGCGCCGCCGGCGCCTTGGTCGGCACCAGGATCGGGATGATCGACAGGAAGTGGCTGCCTTCGTGGAAGTTCTTGAGGTCGAGCGCGTAGTCCTCGACCTGCTCGATGGCGTGACGGTCGAAGGTCTCACCACCCACCTTGAACTCGATGACGAAGATGCAATCGCCGATGACCAGCACGGCGTCGGCGCGCTTGCCCATGCGCGGAATGGCGAACTCGAACGCCAGCGTATAGGCGTCAATCGAAACCAGGGCGTTGCGCATGATGCGGATCTGCTGAAGCCACGCGCTCTTCTGCTCGATCTCGAGCGCGAAATTGTGCCGGCGCGTCAGCTCACCAAGGATATGGTCATCGGAATCGCTCTCGAACCTGGCGCGATCGGCTGTGTAATAGGCGCGCATTGTCCCTCCCCGCAATCACACGTGTGCCAGGTCCGCCGTGCGTGTGCAAGCCGCCTTGCCGAATGGCATTCGGATACCAATCTTGGACGAACAGGGAGGCCTCATGACCGTCACCACCACATTGAACGGCTATATCCGCCGCGACCTCAAGCCGGATGGCCCGGTGCTCATTCGCATCAACGGTCCCGCGGATGGCGACATGCCGTGGGAGGCCGCTCCGCCTGTCGACATCCGAAACGCCAGGCCACTCCAGGACGGCAGGCGCGAAAACGCCTTTCTCAAGGACCATGGTTTCGTTCTATTGCCGCACGTGTCGGCTGTGAAGGATTGGGACTCTGGCGGCGCCACACCCTATGAACAGAACGAAATCGCGCGCATCTATATGCCCGAAGTCGCGGCCATTATTCGCGAGCGCCTGCTGCCGGGCGTGCCGGTTGAGATCGAACAGGGGCCTTATCTTGTCCGGCGCGGGCCCACGGCCGCCGGCTACGCACAGGGCATTCATAATGACTATGGTCTGACGCCCGACGACTATCAGGAAAGCCTGGAAGCCTATTCGACGCCAGAATACGCCTCGGCATGGCGGCAGAGGTTCGATCGGCCGGAGGTCGCGGGCTTTATGGTCATCAACTTCTGGCGCACGGTCTATATGGACGCCCCCTTGAAGCACCTGCCGCTGACCGTCTGCGATCCCAACACGGTCAAGACAGAAGACAAGGTGGCCGCGGCCTTGGTCGGCTTCGCCCCCACCGGCAAGAATACCAACCAGTTGTCGCTGAGGTATTCGCCCGATCAGCAGTGGTGGTACTTTCCCGACATGACGACCGAAGAGGTCCTGGCCTTCAAAATCTTCGAATATATGAAGGACAGCCCCGAAGCCGCGCCAGGCACCTGTTTCCACACGGCCTTTGCCGATCCAAACGCGCCCGCCGATGCTCCGCCGCGCAACAGTTGCGAGCACCGCGTCGGCGTCTTCATTCTCCGCGATTGACCGGCCAAAATTACCTGACTAAAGTCAGACAATGCAAATACAGATTCAGCAGGTTCGCCGCTTTAACCGCATCGTCTCGCAGCGCGCGGGTGTGCTCGACGGCTCTTATCTCGGCCAGGGCCGGCCGTTGGGCGAGGCGCGGCTGCTGTTCGAAATTTCGGACGACGGCTGCGATGTGCGGGCATTGCGCGATCGGCTGGGGCTCGATTCCGGCTATGTCAGCCGCCTGTTGCGCTCGCTGGAGCGCGAGGGCTTGATACACGTCGCGCCATCGCGGGAAGACCGCCGCATGCGCCGCGCCGAATGGACCGCCGCCGGCCGCGAAATGGTGGCCACCTATAACCGCCTGTCGGACGAGCGTGCCCAGGGCATACTGGCGCCGCTCGACGCCGGCCAGCGCGACCGGCTGGTTGCGGCCATGGCCGAGGTCGAGCGCCTGCTGCGCACGGCCGCGATTACCATCACCATCGAGCAACCGGACAGCCCGGCTGCCCTTACCTGCCTTTCGGCCTATGGCGCCGGCCTGGCAGAGGTATTCGAGGGCGGCTACGATCCTTCGGACGACGGCCCGCCGGACCACGACGATTATCGCCAGCCGCATGGCGCCTTCCTGGTGGCCTGGTCGGATGGCCAGGCGGTGGGCTGCGGCGCGTGGAAGCGGCTGGATGCGACTACGGCTGAGATCAAGCGGCTATGGACGGCCGAAGGCGTGCGCGGACTGGGGCTTGGCCGCCGGCTGCTGTGTAATCTGGAAAACCTGGCGCGCGACGCCGGCATGACGCATGTGCAACTCGATACCAACCGCGCGCTTGGCGCCGCCCAGGCGCTTTACCGTTCAGAGGGCTATAAAGAGATACCGCGCTATAATGACAGCCCCTACGCCCACATGTGGTTTCGCAAAGACCTTTAGCGCCAATTTTACCCCTGCCTCCTGCCCTTGGCATGCCAATCTTACGGTCCAGGGCCTATGGTTTCGACTATTGTTCTGACGCGATACTTAGCCAAAACCGCTGCACACTTTTGGCGTATCGCTTCGATTCGAAGGAGGCTCTTATGCCCAGACCCTATCAGACCGGCAGCGCCGGCGGCACCTCGATGACCGGCCATACCTACGAACCCGATGTGACGCCTTGGAACCGCGATGACGACGACTTCAACGTTACGGGCGGCCGCTGGGCCAATAGCGAGCGTTACCGCAGCGGCCAGTACGGCCCCGATGATCGCTATCGCAACGAACGGGATCAGAACCGTTTCCGTACCGACCGCGAACAGGACCCTTATTATCGCCGCGACCTGCAACCCACCTACGGCGACCGCGACTATAATCGCTCGCGCGACGAACGCGACCGTTATGACCGCGACAATGAACGCCGTACCGAAAGCAACTACAGCCGCGATTATGATCATCACCGCTCGCGCTGGCAGAATTCCGATGATCGCGACCGCGACGATTACCGCCCGCGTCAGGCCGATGAACGCCGCTATGCCGACAATCGTCGCCTGGATGACCGCTATGAGGTCCGCGGCCGATTCGATAAGGACTACAACCGCGACCACGACGACCGCCGGAATTCGCGGGCTAGAGATGAAGATCACGACTATCGCGACGATCCGTGGCGTAGCGCTTATCCGCCCCGCTAAACCCAACCAGGCACAACAAACCCCGGCAGCCATGCCGGGGTTTGTTGTTAGCGGACAATAGCGGCGATGGGCGGCGTCGGGATGTGCGCCTTCAACGGCTTGCCTTCGCCGGTATAGTAGAAGCCGGCGACCTTGAAATGATCCCCCTCGCGTTCACAGCGAAAAACGGGATTGTGGTGCCAGCGCACGTCCAGGCGCACATATGCGCCTTCATAAAGTCCCGCTTGATTTCCAACGGCTTGGCTCTCGAACATTCCCTTACCCCGCGTCCGAACACGAAAACAGACACCCGACGATAGGGTGCTTCGCGCCATCTGTCAGCAAATATGTTCACTTTATGTTCTCATTTCCACAGCTATTTTGCTTGCGCGCTTTTGCGGGCACGATAGTCTCATGCGATACATCTCATGGAGGGCGATATGGCAGCTTATGGTAAGGCAGGAATTGCAAGTGGTCTGCTGGTTTTGGCGCTGGCTCTGACCGCTGCCGGGGAAGCACCCAAACCCGCGCCCAGCCCGCAGGAAGTTGTCGACGCCGCCTCGGCCTCGGCGTGGGCCAGCCTGCCCGCCGAAGACCTGGTCGTCATGAAGCTGGCCGACGGCGCTGAGGTGATCTATCAGCTGGCGCCCGACTTTGCGCCTGTTCACGTCACCAATATCCGCCAACTTGTTCGCTCCGGCTATTTTGACGGCGCCTCTATCCTCCGCGTCCAGGACAACTATGTCGTCCAGTGGGGCCGCCCGGACGAAGACACGACTGAAGCCAAGGGCATCAATAAAACCCCGCCGGCCGAATACGAGATGGCGGGCACGCCGAAAACGTTCAGGGCGCTGCCGTGGCGCGACGCCTATGCAGCAAAGACCGGCCATATCGCCTCTTGGCCGGTGGCGACGGACGGCAGTGCGACCTGGCTGGTCCACTGCTACGGCATGATCGGCGTGGCGCGCGGCAATACGCCCGATACCGGCGATGCGACACAGCTTTACACCATTATCGGTCACGCTCCCCGCCACCTCGATCGCAACCTTGCCGTCGTCGGGCGGATCATTTCCGGCATGGACGTCCTGGCCGACCGGCCGCGTGGCAGTGAGGCGCTCGGCTTTTACAAAAGCGACCCTGAGCGCGTGAAGATCGTCTCGGCAAGAATGGCGTCAGACATGGGCGCGAGCGCACCGTCGTGGCAGGTGCTGGACACGGCCTCACCGGCTTTCGACGCGTGGGTCAAGGCGCGCGCCAGCCGCTCCGGCGCCTTCTTCGTCCGCCCGGCAAACGCGCTCGACATCTGCAATGCCCAGGCGCCAACCCGGAAAACGCCTTAACCTCAACCGAAAGTATATTTTTACCCCACTTAACGCTGCATTAACTGAAAAAAATCATCCTTTGTGATGAAAAGTACAGCGCAGGCGGGAGTAGATTATGTTTTTCAAGGCAGTCAGCACGGACGACAAAGCGATTATCGCTGCGTTGAATGCGTCTCAAGCCGTTATCGAGTTTACGCCTGCCGGCAATATTCTTACCGCCAACGACAACTTTCTCAATACGGTTGGCTATAGTCTCAAAGATATTCAGGGCAGGCATCACAGCCTGTTCTGCGCCCCCGAATACGTCGAAAGCTCGGCCTATCGGGATTTCTGGGCAGCATTGGCGCGCGGCGAGTTCGCGTCGAACACCTTCAAGCGTTTCGGCAAGGACGGCCGCGTTATTTGGCTGCAGGCGACCTACAATCCTATTCGCGATGCGTCGGGCAAGGTGGTCAAGGTCATCAAGTTCGCCTCGGACATCACCGACACCAAGCGGCGCGATATCGACTTCGCCGGCAAGGTCAATGCCATTTCCCGCGCCCAGGCGGTGATCGAGTTTTCGCCCGACGGTATTGTGCTAACCGCAAACGACAACTTCCTGAATGCCGTCGGCTATACCTTGCCGGAAATCGCCGGACGTCACCACAGTCAGTTTTGCGAAAAGGAACAGACCGAGTCCGTCGATTATACGCGCTTTTGGGACGCCCTGAGGCGTGGTGAGTTCCAGGCGGGCGAGTACCGCCGGCTCGGCAAGGGCGGACGCGAAATCTACATCCAGGCCACTTACAATCCAATTTTTGACGATACCGGTGCCGTCGTAAAGATCGTCAAGTTCGCGACCGATATTACCGACACCGTGCGCAAGCGGCAGCGCAGTGTAGAGCTGAATGCCGAACTGGGATCTGTCGTCCACCGCATCACCGATGCCCATGAAAAGGCGTCAGTGGCATCGACGGCATCGACCGAAACCGGTGCCATCATCAATAGCGTCGCCGCCGCTGCCGAAGAGCTGGCGCAAAGCGTGCGGGGCATTTCCGACAGCATGGGCAGTGCGCGCGAAAGCGTCGCCGGCGTCTTCAAGCATACCGAAACCGCCAACACGTCGGCGGAATCGCTCAATAAATCCGCGGCGGCCATGACGAACATCGTGACACTGATCCAGGACATTGCCGGCCAGATAAATCTTCTCGCGCTCAATGCCACGATCGAATCGGCGCGGGCCGGCGAAGCGGGACGGGGCTTCGCCGTCGTGGCATCGGAAGTGAAAAACCTGGCCAACCAGGCGGCCAATTCGACCAAGACGATTGCTGGCGAAATCAGTTCGATGCAGTCGGTCACCGAAGAGGTGGTCGGCGCTCTGTCGCTGATCTCGACTTCGATGGACTCGGTGCTGGAGAATGTCAGCTCGGTCGCCGCGACGCTGGAACAGCAGACGGCGGCGACGCATGAAATCACCGGCAACATGCAGGCAGCGGTCGTCGCGGTCGGCGAAATCAATGAAAGCCTCGACAATATCAGCCACACCTTCTCACAGGTGGCCGAGGCGTCGGAAGCGGTGAAGCGAGAAATGGATAAACTGAGCGCGTAACGGACGCTGGAGAGCTTATGGGGGTGAGGAGCGCAGATTTGCTCTTTTAGCAAATCGGATGAAATCCGTACTAAGTGTACTGATTTCCGCGACGAACGCCCGGGGCCATGCGGAGGGCAAGCCTGCGGCCCCACGCACCGCAGTGCTACAGAGTCAGTTTTACCGCGTCCGGATGCACTTCCGCTCCGTACTGTTCACGCAAGGCCGCCTTCATCACCTTGCCCGTCCCCGTGTGGGGCAGCTCTTTCACAATGATCATATCCTCGGGAATCCACCAGCTGGCGACGTGCGGCGCGATAAACGCCTTCAGTTCCGGCCCCGTCAGGGTCTTGCCCTCACGCAGCACGATCAGATAACGTGGACGCTCACTCCACCGGCTGTCAGCGCGCGCGATTACCGCCGCCTCCAGCACCGCCGGATGGCTCATCGCGACGTTTTCCAGCTCGATCGAGCTGATCCACTCGCCGCCAGATTTGATGACGTCCTTCGACCGGTCGACGATGTTCATGAAGCCTTCGGCATCGATGGTCGAAATGTCGCCTGTGCGGAACCAGCCATCGGCTGTGAACTGGCTGCGGTCATTATTGTTGTAATAGCCCGACGCGATCCACGGCCCACGCACCTCAAGCTCGCCGCGTGACACGCCATCCCACGGCAAAGGCTTGCCGTCAGGCCCGCTGATCCGCATCTCGATCCCGAACGGCGCGCGGCCCTGCTTGAGCTGCAGCTTCATCCGCTCGGCCTGAGGCAAGGCGCCGTGATGATCCGACAGGACGCTGATCGACCCCAGCGGCGAGGTCTCGGTCATCCCCCAGGCGTGGACTGTCAGGGCTTTATGCGCCGCGAACCGCTCGATCAGGGTCTGCGGACACGCCGCGCCGCCGACGACCACACGGCTCATCGGCGCGATCGACTGCCCGGCCTGGTCGGCGTGGTTCAAAAGGTTCAGCCAGATGGTCGGCACGCCGGCGCCGATACTGACCTTTTCGCCATGGATGACTTCCAGCAGGCCCGGCCCATCGAGCCTTGGCCCCGGCAGGACCAGCTTGGCGCCAACCTGGGCCGCGGCATAGGGCACGCACCAGGCATTGACGTGGAACATCGGCACAACGGGCAGGACGCACTCACCGGGCGCGATCCCGAACAGGCCCGGCTGATTGACGCCCATGGCGTGCAGCACGGTCGAGCGATGCGAATAAAGGACGCCCTTGGGATTACCTGTCGTCCCCGACGTGTAGCACATGCCCGACGCCATGCGCTCGTCGAACTGCGGCCAGTCATAGTGATCGCTCTCAGCCGCAACCAGATCTTCGTAACACAGCGCGTCCGGGAAACCTTCGGGCATATGGGCGCGGTCGCACATGAAGACAATGCCGCGCAATTGCGGCAGGTGCGGCCGCAGGCCTTTGACCAGCGGCGCGAAACAGGCATCGGCGAACAGGTAGCGCGCTTTCGCATCGTTCAGGATGAAGACGAGTTGTTCGGGAAACAGACGCGGATTGACCGTGTGCAGGACAAGGCCGATGCCCGGCACGCCGAAATACATTTCGAAATGGCGGTGATTGTTCCACGCCAGGGTCGATATCCGGTCGCCCGCCGTCACGTCCAGCCGCGACAAGGCATTGGCCAGCTTGCGCGTCCGACGCGCCGCTTCCGCATAGCCATAGCGGTTGAGACTCGAATCCTCGTTGCGCGACACGATTTCCGTGTCGGGGTGATATTTGGCCGCATATTCCAGCACTCCGGAAATAAGCAGCGGCGCATCCATCATCAGGCCGTGCATGGCGTTTCCCTGTGTTTTGAAAGCGCTCATGAGCGACGCTTTTTGTTAACGGCAGGAAAGCCGAAATTTCCGTTCGCGTCAAGTTTCGTACGGAACGTGTGTCAATCCTGATGCATCCGGCGCACCGCCGCCGCAAAGCCTGCGACGCCGACACAACATTTCAGCCGGTACGACACGTACGAAATACGAAAGCCATCCGCGCGGCCGAGGGTCTCAACCAAAGACCGAGAGGAGCGTACATGTTCGAATTCATTGGCGGGTTCCGGACCGCCAGACACCCCCAGCGCCACCCATCGCCACGACTGGAGCAGGCCTGCCTGATTTCGTTGTGCAACACCCTGCCAGGCCAGCCTCACATGCTGGTCGTCGCGGCGGACGGAACCGTAACGCCCATCACCTTTGACGGCCGGGTAACAGGCGCTACCGGCTTCGTTGTCGGGACCGGGCAGGTGACCGTCGCCATCCAGTCGAACCGCCGCAGCGCCATCGCCCGCATCGACTCTCGCTTTCGCACCCGCCGGATCGTCTACCCGGCGGGCTTATCGGATACGCACGGCCTGATCGACGCCGGCTATGCCCTCTATGCCGTGTCGACCGGCACGGACGGTGTCCTGCGGTTGTGGCCTGACCTCAGCCGTTACGAGATGCTTCAGCCCTTTCCGGCCGCCGGACAGGATGCCCACCATATCAACGACATCTGCCACCATCGCGGCGACATCGTCTTTTCGATGTTTGGCGCGCGCCGCCGCTATGGCCTGCGCAACGGCGCGCTCATGAGCCTCAACGACGGCAGCCCCTACTTCGACGGCCTGAGCGACCCGCACAGCGTCACCTCGGACGGCGACAGCCTCTATGTCCTAGAATCGCCGACGGGTACACTCTACCGCATCGGCGACGAAGGCTTTGAGAAAGTTCTGTCAGTGCTGGGCTATGCGCGCGGCCTGTGCATTACGCCCAATCACTTCATCGTCGGCATCAGCGCTCAGCGTGGCAAGAGCCGGCTCGGTGGGGCCCGCCGCAAGGAACGGCTGCTGCCCGATCCGGAGATGGCCTCACAGGTTTCGCGCTGCGGGCTCTATGTCTGCGATCGCGCAACCGGCGGCCACTGCTTTATCGACCTGATGGCCTATGGCTCGGAAATATACCAGGTCGCCGCCCTGCCCGCGCATTTCGCCCCCGGGGAACGGGTATGAGCGATAATCTGACCGCCATTGTCGTGACCTATAACAGTGCTGCCGTCCTGCCGGGTTGCCTGGCCGCCCTGACAAGCGCCGGTGTCCGCGCCATTGTCGTCGACAACGGCTCGACAGACGATAGCGCCATAGTCGCGACCGCCGCCGGCGCACGCATTGTCCGCAATGGCCGTAATGAAGGCTACGGCCGCGCCAATAATATCGGCGTGCGGGCGGCAACGACGGACTATGTGCTGATCTGCAACCCGGACGCCACGGTATCATCCGAAGCCATAGCCGCCTTGATGGCGGCCGCCCAAGCCTATCCCGAAGCCGGTCTATACGCGCCGCGCATCATTGAGCCCGACGGCCGCGAACATTTCAAGACCGGTGGCTTCCTTAATCCAGGCCCGAAGGCGTGCGAAAGCCCCGCGGGCGATGTCTGCACCCGGATGGTCCAGGGATCGTGCCTGCTGATGCGGCGCGATCTGTTCCTTGACTTGGGCGGCTTCGACGAGAATATCTTTCTCTATTATGAGGACGACGACCTGTGCCGCCGCCTGACCGACCGCAGGCGCGCCATGGTCTATGTCGCAGGGGCGCGGGTCCGGCATCTGCGCGGCGGGTCGTCGGCGCTGAGCCCCGGCCTGATCGCGCTCTGCCGTTATCACCAGTCATGGTCGAAGGTCTATATCGCGCGAAAGTACGGCCTGCCTTCGCCCGCCCTGGCGCTGATGGCAGTCAATGCGGTGAAATATGTCGGCGCGCTGTTGAGCGGCAATTCTGCCCGGAAGGAACGTTACAGCGGTTCCTTCCGAGGCGCCGCGGCCGCGTTGCGGTCGACGCTTTAGTCGGCCGCGAACAATGCGTATATCATTGATCGTGTTGGCTAATTTTCTCCTGCAAAGTAATCGCGAATGCCAGAAACGGCTGAGTTTGACGTCGTTATCGACGGCAAGGTGGCTTGGCGGGGTGTATGCGCTACCGATCCTGATCTGATCGCGACGCAGTTGAACGCGCGGTGTCCAGGCCTCACCCGCGTCGTCCTAGAGACCGGCACCCTGTCATCGTTTCTATATCATGGCCTGGCTGAGCGTGGTTTTCCCGTCGTGTGTATCTGCGCCCGCCATGCCAAAGGCGTCCTATCGGTCCAGGTCAACAAGAGCGATGTCCACGACGCTGAGGGACTGGCGCAGATGGCACGGACCGGCTGGTTCAAGGCCGTGCACATGAAGGACAGCCAGACGCATCTCGATAGGGCGCGACTCAGGATGCGCGAGCAAATGGTTCGGGCGCACAATACCATGATCAATCAGATGCGTGGTTTGCTGAGGCTGTTTGGTTTGCGCCTGGGTAGCTCGACAACGCCCGGCATGCGCAACAAACGTCTCGAAGCTGTGTTCCGGCAAAAGCCTGAACTGCGGGATATCTTCGCGCCGCTGATCGCCAGCCTGGCGGCGCTCGAAGCCCAGATCGAGGCAATCTCTCTGACCATCAAAAAACGCGCCCAATCCGATGCTGTGTGTGAGCGTCTGATGACGGTCCCTGGTGTCGGGCCGATCACTGCCCTGACCTATGTCTGCAGCATCGAAGATCCGAAACGGTTTGCGCACGGCTGCGATGCCGGCGCCTATGCGGGCCTGGCTCCGTGACGATTCCAGTCGGGTGAGCGTTTTGACTGGGAGAAAGCCTGACAACTCATCCCAGTCAAATCTTGTAATGCCTTAGCATCGAAACTGCAGCAACATTATCGGTGCTTTGGATCGCTTCTCGTCCAAATTGCTTAATTTTATTTTTGTTCAACGATATGATGCCATTCATTGCCAAAGCCAGGTGATCCTAAATATTTTTTAAGTGCTTTGAACGTTCTAGGGTAAAAACCTAATCATCCTATTGATTTAATGTGCGAACATTGATTCTCT
>CAMLPZ010000113.1 GCA_946482045.1 uncultured Asticcacaulis sp. | reverse complement strand
TGCGCGATGTCATCCGCAAGACCGGCCGGAACTATGGTCTGACCTACACCTATAGCGGCTATCCATTGGTGCGTGAGGCCCAGGCCCTGGTCGCCAAGGGCAAGCTTGGCAAGATCCGGAAGGTCGTTGTCGAATATCCGCAAGGCTGGCTGTCGCAGGACGTCCATTCCAAGCAGGCCGACTGGCGTGTCGACCCCAAACAGGCCGGCCTCGGCGGCTGCATCGGTGATATCGGCGTCCACGCCTTCCATCTGGCCGAATTCATCACGGGCCTGCGCGTTACCGAACTGTGCGCCGATCTCGGCAAGGTCGTGCCGGGCCGTCTGCTCGACGACGACTGCAACATCCTCTTGCGCTTCGACAACGGGGCCCGGGGCGCGCTGATCGCGTCGCAGATTTCGGCCGGCGAACGCAATGCCTTGCGCATCCGCGTTTACGGTGAACTGGGTGGCCTGGATTGGAGCCAGGAAACGCCGAACACCCTGACGCTGAACTATGGCGACAGGCCAACGGAGGTCCTGCACGCCGGCGGCGGCTATCTGTCGCCCGAGGTGCAGGCGATGATCCGCATTCCGGCGGGCCATCCCGAGGGCTATCTTGAAGCCTTCGCCAACATCTATCGCGACTTCGCAGACCAGATCACGGTCGGTGGCAAGGCCGTGCCCGGCATAGACGATGGCGTGCGCGGCATGCACTTTGTCGCTGTCGCGGTCGAGTCGAGCAATGCCCGCCAGTGGCGACTGTTTAAAGACGTGTGATTTCCTTCCCCGCCTTGCCTGTGGGTATGGCGGGGACTAGGCACCGCTAAGGATTAAATCATGAAGACCATCAAAGGCCCGGCCATTTTCATCGCCCAGTTCCTGGGTGACAAGGCGCCGTTCAACCGGCTCGACACCATCGCCGAATGGGCGGCGAACCTGGGTTATAAAGGCATTCAGGTGCCGACCAGCGACCCGCATATCTTCGACCTGAAGCAGGCCGCGGAATCGCAAGCCTATTGTGATGAGATCAAGGGCGGACTGGCGGCCTATGGCCTCGAGATCACCGAGCTGTCGACCCACCTCCAGGGTCAGCTCGTGGCGGTCCATCCGGCCTATGACACCCTGTTCGACGGCTTCGCGGCGCCGGAAGTGCGCAACAATCCGGCTGCGCGCCAGGCGTGGGCGGTCGATCAGGTCAAGCTGGCCGCCAAGGCCTCGCAACGCCTGGGCCTGAAGGCCTCAGTCACCTTCTCTGGCGCCCTGGCCTGGCCATACTTCTACGCCTGGCCGCAGCGCCCACCCGGCCTGGTCGAAGAGGCCTTTGCCGAACTCGGCCGGCGCTGGAAGCCGATCCTTGACGTCTACGAAGACTGTGGAGTCGACTGCTGCTACGAAATCCATCCCGGCGAAGACCTGCATGACGGCGCGACGTTTGAGCGCTTCCTGGATGTCGTTGGCGGCCACCGCCGCGCTAATATCCTGTACGATCCCAGCCACTTCGTCCTGCAACAGCTCGACTATCTGAGCTACATCGACATCTATCACGAGCGGATCAAGATGTTCCACGTCAAGGACGCGGAGTTCAACCCGAACGGCCGTTCGGGCGTCTATGGCGGCTATCAGGGCTGGGTGGAACGTCCCGGCCGCTTCCGCAGCCTCGGTGACGGCCAGGTCGACTTCAAGGCCATCTTCTCCAAGATGGCCCAGTACAATTACGACGGCTGGGCGGTGCTGGAGTGGGAATGCGCGCTCAAGCATCCGGAAGACGGCGCGCGCGAAGGTGCGACCTTCATCCGTGACCACATCATCCGCGTGACGGAAAAGGCCTTCGACGACTTCGCCGGCTCCGGCGCATCGAAGGAATCCCTGCGCAAGCTGATGGGGTACTAGGGTGGACGTCGTGCGCCGCAGCCTGCTGATGACCCCGCTGGCGCTGGCGGCGACTGCGGCGTCCGCCCAGACCGCGGCTCCAACCGTGCCTGGCGATACGCGGCAGCTCACCTGGCCCGAGCCCGTTGGCACAATAGATCTGTGGCCCAATGATCGCTTTCCAGGCGATCTCAAAGCGCCCGCCAATCTGAAAGAGGTGGTCGAGGAGGTCTCGACCAATCCGGCCGACCACCTGCGCCGTGTCCAGGGCATCGCGAAGCCGCGCCTGGCCGTCTTCCCGGCGGCCAAGCCCAATGGCGGCGCCATGCTGATCATCCCGGGTGGCGGCTTTTCGTGGAACTATTTCGACCACGAAGGCTATGAACTGGCCGCCAGGCTGAACGCCGAGGGCTTGACCTGCTTCGTTCTGTTCTACCGCCTGGCCAATGACGGCTGGGCCGATCGCGCCGATGTCGGCACGATTGACGCCCTGCGCGCCATGCGGGTTATTCGCGCCAATGCCGAGCGCTTCAAGCTCGACGCAGCGCGTGTTGGTGTCGCGGGTTTCAGCGCCGGCGGTTTCCTGGCAGCGTCGGTCGCCACGCGTCATACCTCGTTCGTCTATCCCAGGACCGACGCGACCGACGATTTGAGCGCGCGCCCGTTCCTGGCCGCGCCCATCTATCCGGTGCAGTCGCTCGATCCCGCCATTGCCTATTCCGGCACGGCGCCGTCTTTGTTTGGCGGTCCGGCGACCGCTGAACAGATCGCTCGCTATAACCCTGACCGCAATGTCGATGCCGACACGCCGCCGGTTTTCCTGGTCCACGCCGAAGACGATACGACCGTGCCCGTCGAAAACACGACGACCCTGCGTGATGCGCTTAAGGCTAAGGGCCGGACCGTCGAAAGCCATCTGTTCGCCACGGGTGGTCATGGTTTCGGCATGAAGAAGCCTGGCAACGGCGAACCATGGGGGCTATGGCCGGACCTGCTGGTCGCCTTCGCGCGCCGTCGGGGACTGATGGGATAATGCGCAAAGGGGGGCATCTGGCGGCGCTCGGCCTTGTCCTTATCTTGGCCGGTTGCGGCCAGAAGCCGATCGACGGAACCTCGTCCACCTCCGGCGCCGATTGGCCGCATTATCATGGCAATCCCAATGGCACGCACTATTCGACGCTTGACCAAATCACGCCGCAGAACGTGAAAAACCTTAAAGTGGCCTGGGAGTTCGACTCAGGCGATGCCTTTGGCGAAGGCGCCAGCCAGTCCGAGATGGAAGGCAACCCAATGGTCATCCGTGGGCGGCTGTATTTCATTTCCCCCAAGGGCAAGCTGTTCTGCCTTGATGCCGCCACCGGCAAGCAGGTGTGGGTGTTCGACCCCTCGTTCGGCGATGAGATCGTGACGCGCCAGCGCTTGCGTGGCATTTCCTACTGGGAAGGCGATGGAAAAGGACGCATCCTCTTCACCTTTCGCGGCAAGCTGATCGCCGTCGATGTCAAGACGGGCCGGCTGATCAACACCTTCGGCAAGAACGGCGAGGTCGACCTGCGCGAGGGCCTTGGCCGTGACTTCGACACGATCAGCGTCGGCAATGTCACGCCGGGCGTGGTCTATAAGGACCTGATCGTCATGGGCTCGACCGGCAATACGCCGGGTCATATCCGCGCCTTCGACGTCCGCACGGGTAAGCTGCGCTGGATATTCCATACCATCCCGCACCCGGGCGAATATGGTTATGCAACCTGGCCCAAGGACGCCTGGAAGACGGCAAAAGGGGCGAATGCCTGGTCGGGCCTGACGCTCGATCCGGAACGCGGCCTGGTCTTCGTGCCGCTGGCGTCGGCCGGCATGGGCAACAAGGACTTCTATGGCGGCGATCGCGAAGGCGACAATCTGTTCGGCACCTCGCTGGTGGCACTCGATGCCAATACCGGCAAGCGGGTGTGGCACTTCCAACTGGTCAAGCATGACCTGTGGGATCGCGATCCGCCGACACCGCCAACGCTCATCACCGTCAAGGGGCGACCGGCGGTGGCCCAGGTCACCAAGGCGGGTCTGGTTTTTATCCTCGACCGCGAAACGGGCAAGCCGCTCTATCCAATCAAAGAGATCGCGGTGCCGGCGACCGATGTGCCGGGCGAAACCACATCGCCGACGCAGGTTGTGACGATCAGCCCGGAGCCATTTGCACGCCAGCACCTGACCGAAGACCTTTTGACCGACCGCACGCCGGAAGCCAATGCAGCGGTCAGGAAGGTGTTCGCCGGTTTACGATCGCGTGGGCCTTTCGATCCGCCTTCGGTGCAGGGGACGATCTTGTTGCCCGGCATGGACGGTGGCGCCGAGTATGGCGGCGCCTCCTTCGATCCGGAAACAGGCCTGCTTTATATCAACGCCAATGAGATGGCGTGGATATTGAAGGTCAAGCCGCAGCCGCCGAAGATGGGCGGGACGAGCGGCGAAGCCCTCTATCAAAATAACTGTGCGTCCTGCCATCGCGATGATCGCACCGGCAGCCCGCCGGAGTTTCCGTCGCTCATTGGCGTCCATACGCGTCTCGACGATCAGCAGTTGACGCGCCAGATCACCAACGGCGCCGGCCGCATGCCGGGCTTCGGAGCACAATTGAGCGCCGCCGAAATTGCCAGTGTCGTGGGCTACCTGAAGGGCGATTCAGCGCAGAAGGCCAAGAAGGTCGTGGGTGAATACCCGTCGACCGACAACGACGCCTATGTCTTCGACGGCTATGTCCGCTTTCTGGATCCGGACGGGTATCCGGCCATCAAGCCGCCTTGGGGCACTTTGACCGCGCTCGACGTTAATACCGGCAAGTATGTCTGGAAGAAGCCCTTGGGCGAATATCCGGAACTGGCCGACAAGACGACCGGGAGCGAGAACTATGGCGGCGCGGTGGTGACCAAAGGCGGGGTGCTGTTTATTGCCGCCACCATCTTCGACAACCGGTTCAGAGCTTTCGATAAAAAGACCGGCGCCCTGCTGTGGCAGGCGCAACTTCCGGCCTCGAGCATCGCCACGCCCGCCACCTATGCCGTCAAAGGCAAGCAGTACGTTGTCGTCCAGGCCGGCGGCGGCAAGAACCCCAAGATCAAGCCGTCGGGCAAGGTGATCGCTTATAGCTTGCCGTAGCTACGCATCCGGAAAGAGGATTGCCTCATAGTCCTGTGCGCTGTGCAGGATGGCGTCGATGATCACCTTGTCGCCGGCGATTGTATAGATGATCAGGTAGGCCCTGAACGGTTTGCGACGGTGACCGTAAGTTTCGTAGCCCAGAATAAGCGGATGGGCGCGCGGGTGGTCACCCAAGGCCAGCGCTGCTTCCCGCAGTTCCTGGACAAAAGACAGGGCGCGCTTCTTATTGCCCCGAGCGATGTATAGTGCGATGGACCGAAGGTTTGCTCTGGCCTCGTCGCTGAAGACGACCTTCATTCGGCGTTGGAATCCGGCAAGGCATTGATCTCGGCTTCCAGTTCGTCGAACACCTGCTCCGCCGGTGTCAGGCGTCCGGCCTGAACATCCGCACGGCTGCGGGTCAGGATGGCGTCGAGAGTCGCCACGCGACGTTCGCGCTCTTCAACCATCCGCAGGCCGTCGCGTACGATCTCGCTGGTATTGTTATAGCGTCCGCTTTGCAGCATCAACTGCACGAAGCTTTCGAAATGGTCGCCCAGGCTGACTGTCGTTCCCATGACATCCTCACAAGTATTATTAGATCATACTCGCAAGCTGCTCCGAAGCAAAGGACTATCTTGGCGCCGCCGTACTTGCGCGTACCACCAGTTCGTGACCAAGCGTCAGGTTAACCCGCTCTGTGGCGCCATTTTCGATGATGTCAAGCAGCAGTTCCACTGTCTTGACGCCAATCTCGTGCATAGGCTGGCGGATGGTCGTCAGGGCCGGCTGAGCGTACTTGGCCAGGCGCAAATCATCGAAACCGGCTACCGAGATATCGTCCGGGCAGCTCAGACCGGCCTCACGCAGGGCATGGATGGCGCCAAACGCCATATCGTCGCTGAAGCAGAAGATAGCCGTCGGCCGTCGCGCCCCCTGAATAAGTTCCGTGGCGCGCGCGATGCCCGACTCGATCGTATAGTCGCCGTTGACGATCTGCATGTCCGTGATGCCCAGCGCTTTAGCCGCGTCTTTGACGCCGCTCAGGCGGCCGCGGCTGGTCGGGCTGCGCATATCGCCGGTGATGACGCCGATACGGCGGTGCCCCAGTCTATGCAGGTGCTCGATCATTTCACGCGCCGCGGCGGTGTTGTCGATATTGACGCTCGATACCGGCAGGCTGCCGCTGAATTCGCAGCCATTGACGACGGGGGCGGCCGCGCCTTCGCGCGTCACGCGTTCCTGGAGTGAGTCGGGCAGACTGTGGCCCAGAAAGATCAGGCCGTCGGCCTCTTTCCGTTTCAGCAAGGCCGCATAGGCTTCGTCGCTGCCGGCGGCTGACCCGATGTCGCCGAGCAAGACCGCATAGCCGGCGGCCGACGCGGTCTCTTCGACACCACGGATAATATTGGCGTAGAAGGGGTTGGCGATGTCCGGGACGGTGACGACGATGCGGTTGCTTTTCAGCGTGCGCAGGGATTTCGCCATGGCATTGGGCTCGTAGCCCAACTCGGCGATCGCTTTTTCGACCCTTTCCAGCACGCGTGGCGATACATGCGTATAACCGTTAAGTACGCGCGACACGGTTGCCGTAGAGACGCCGGCCAGATTGGCGACATCGGAGATGGTCGACATATATAAATCCTGTTGCGGCGCGTTCCCGCGCGCCGCAAAGGCAATCCCTAGACTGCGGTGGCGAAAATGCCAACCTTTAACTTATCCAAGCTTTGACTTACAAAGCCTTAAGGTAGGCGACGCTCTCCGCCAGGGATTCGAAGATCGGCCGGAGATAGGGCTCTTCCTGCTCGACGAAGAACGCCTTCACGCCCTCGGCCTTGGCGGCTTCGAAAGCGGGCTTCCATTTGACGATACCCTTGCCCAGTTCGACCGATCGATAGCCCGAGCCGTCCTTGACCATGTCCTTGATATGCAGCAGGTCGACGCGGCCTTTGTATTTCTTGATCATCGTCGCCGGATCGTGGCCGGCCGCAGCAACCCAACCAAGGTCGAGTTCCAGACGCGCCTTGTCCGAGCCGGTCAGCATGATGTCGAGGCCCGACTGGCCACCGAAATCATCGAATTCCATCGGATGGTTGTGATAGGCGAACTTCAGCCCTGCCGCTTCGATCTTGGGTACGATCTGGGAGATGATTTCGGCGTTCTGCTGATAGGCGTCCTTGGTCATGGCTTCGCTCATGGCCTGGACCCACGGCTTGGTCGTATCGATCGGGCCGGGCGTCTTGGGCGAGGAGGCGACCAGCCAGCCAGCGCCCAAAACCAGGGTGTCGCTGATGTGCTTGTCGATATCGGTCGATAGCGCGCCCATATTCATATGGCAGGCGCGCGCTTTCAGGCCGGCATCGGCGAGCTGGCTCTTCAGTGTCTGTGCAGTGCCGCCATAAAGTCCTGCGGTCTCGATGACGTCGAAGCCCAGGCCCTTCAGCTTTTTCAGCGTGCCGGGAATGTCTTCCTTCATCTGGGCGTTGACGGTCCACAACTGGACACCCAGCGGCCAGTTGGCCTTGATCAGGCCCGCGGCAGCGCCCGCCTGGCCCGCTGCCGCGAAGGCCGCCAGCGCGCCCGAAGCGCCCAGAAAATAACGCCGTGATACGTCCATGATGCTGATTCCTCTTATAAGTCCTACCCTTGCGGCCGAGCATAGCATTGCCTTTGGCCGGTCATAGCCTTAACAGAGTTGTAATCGATTTCAAGTTATGATAACCACAATGTTGGATCCTTCTCCCCGTAAGGTTTTCCCCCAACTGTCTTGCCCCCGGTGGTCCGCCTCCGGGGATTTTTTTATCCGGAATCGGATCGAATCATTATGCGCGCGCGGTCTAGTCTTTCCGTCCATCAGAAAGGAAAGGCATGCCGAAGGTTCTTGTCGCCATTGACGTCCAGAAAGGTTTCGTCAGCCCGTCCTCGCGCCACGTGCTGAAACCCATCGAAGACATCCAATACCGCTTCGACCACGTCGTCTTCACGCGTTTCTACAATCCCGACCCGTCGCCCTTTCGGCGTATTCTCGGTTATCACGACCTGGCGCCGGGCAGTGAAGGCATCGAACTGGCCATTGCGCCGCGCCCTGACGCCGTGATCATCGACAAGCCCGACTACAGCGGCTGCAATGACGAACTGAAACGCCACCTGGCCTTGTGGCGGGCGCGGGAGGTCCACATCGCCGGCATAGCTACCGAGGCCTGCGTGCTTAAGACGGTTGGTGACCTGTTCGAACAGGACATGCTGACCTGGGTCATTGCCGATCTGTGCGCCAGCGACAAGGAGCACCGGTTCCACGACATGGCGATCTCGATCCTTGGCACGCTGATAGGCACGAAGCACCTGGTCAACAGCGCCGAAATCATGCCCGAAGCGACCTGAAGCGCCACGTCGGAACGAAGCAACACTCAAAACACTTTGCCGATTTTTTTCCGTCCGCCCGGGTGTGGGTCATTTCCGCCTTACGGGCCCGCCGTCAGGGTTACGCCGAGACTGATGGCTACGGAGTTAAATCGTGACGGCGTACGAGCAGATCAGCAGTAATTTGACATTGTTCTGGAACCATCTGGTCGGTTTGGGCCCGCAAGGGCTTGCGGTCAATGCCGGGTTGACGGCGCTTATCCTTGTCGCGGCCTTCCTGCTCATTAGGGGCCTGAACTGGCTGTTGTGCCGGGCCATCGCCCACCTGCCGGGAGAAAGTTCCGAAGAGCGCAGAAAGCGCGCGAACAAGGCGCTGAAACTAACGCGCTCGGTCATTGGCCTGGTGGTCTGGCTGATCGCCATCATCCTGGCCGCCAATGTCTGGGGCATCGATATCATTGCGTGGGCGTCGGAAGGTTCAGGCCGACATATTGCCTCCACGACATTGCGCGTTTTGGCGGTGCTGGTTCTGGCAACGCTTGCTGTCGAAGCCGTTGGCCTGTTCACCCGCAAGACGCTGAACCGGCTGCGCCGTGAAGGCGACCCGCGCCGCGGCGCGCAGTTGGATACCCTGGGACCACTGGTTCGCCGTCTGCTGCAGGTCGTCATTATCGTCCTGGCCATCATCACCCTGCTGAGCCAGGTCGGCGTCGAAATCGCGCCCGTCCTGGCCGGCGCCGGCGTTGTCGGCGTGGCGGTGGGCTTTGGCGCCCAGACCATCGTCAAGGACATGTTGACTGGGCTTTTTCTTATTCTGGAAGACATCGTCGCCGTCGGCGACATCGTCCAGATCGGCGCCTTCAGTGGCGAGGTCGAGGACATGACCCTGCGCACCATCCGCCTGCGCGGTTCTGACGGTACGCTGCACATCTTCCCCTATGGTGAAAGCCAGGTCATTCACAATATGACCAAGACCTTCTCCTATGCGGCCTCCGATCTCCCGCTCAAATACGATACCGACATCGACCACGCTATGCAGGTCATGCGCGAAACGGCGGCAGAGCTTCGTAAGGACGCGCAATATGGGCCACTCATCCTGGCTGATCTGGAAATCGCGGGGGTCGACCTGCTGTCGGATATTGGTGTGATCGTCAAATCGCGAATGCGGACCCAGCCGACGTCGCGCTGGAAGGTCCTGCGTGAATATAACCGTCGGATTAAAAAGGCCTTTGACGCTGCCGGCATCCAGATCACACACAAATAGAATTGAGAGTAATTCTCAAGCGCAATCAAGGTTTTACGTAGGTCTTATAGTCGGCCGTGGCGGCGGCCATATCGATCTTACCGTCATCTTGGCATCATGGTCATCAACGGGGCGAACGACCTTCCCTAAGACGCTTACAACAAGCTCTATAGTATGATGAGGAGAGTATCATGGATATCTACAACTACCTGAAAAAGGACCACCAGAAGGTGGCGGACCTTATGGAACAGGTCATTGCCAGCAAGGACCCGGCCGAGCGTCAGAGTCTGTTCGAAACCATCAAGCTTGAACTGACGCTCCACGCCGACACCGAGGAACAAACTTTCTACAAGGCCATCGAGGACGCGACGCGGTCCAAGCAGGTCGAAGAGAAGATCGAACATGCCAATCACGAGCACGACGAGATTCGCGAATACCTCGAAAAACTGAGTACCACGCCGGTCACTGACGAGTTGTGGCTTGAGACCTTCGGCGAGTTCAAGCACTCGGTCACGCACCACGTCGAGGAAGAAGAAGGCGAGATTTTCGAAAAGGCCAAGAAGTACCTGTCCAGCCAGGAAGCCAAGGATCTGGCCAAGGAGATGGACGCTCTCAAGAAACAGGCCCAATCCGAGATCATGGCGCCAGCAGAAGCCATGGGTTAAGCCTTAATCCCCTCTCCCCGCTTGCGGGGAGAGGGTTAGGGTGAGGGGCAGCGTCGTAGGCGAGGGTGCGGAAATAGTTTTTGCCCCTCATCCGGCCCTACGGGCCACCTTCTCCCCGTAAACGGGGAGAAGGAATAAGATTAAAGCCCGGTCGGATAGGTCTCGTCGACCTGGGGTACGGTCGCCAACGCGGGTTCCTCCGCCAGCGGCGACAGGGCCTGTGTTTCATCGATATGCAGCACGGCGTCGAACTGTTCGGGCATGACGACATCGATATAGTGGCTGAGCCGTTCGCTGTCTGGCCGGTAGATGACGCCGATAAACCGCGCCAGCCGTGAGTCCTTCAGCAGGTGCCGCGCCATGCCCTTATCGCGCATGTTGAGCAGGAAACCAGGCTCCCCTACCTTATGGAACAACTCCTCCACGCTGCCGCTGAGGCCAGGGCGCACTGTCTTGACCTGCGCGGCCTCATCCCAGTCATCCGCGGCCATGACCGTGCCATTGTAGGTCGAAAAGCCGATGAGCAGGCTTTCATCGGGGTGACGCTGACGAACCAGTTGCCCCAGGTTCAGTTCGCCGCGCGCTTTGGCGCCGGTCGCGCGCGCGTCGCCGATATGCGAATTGTGCGCCCAGACGACGATCTTGGCCGGCCGACCACGTTGTTTCGACAGAAAAAGGTCTAGCTCGTCCAGCGTATCCGCCATGTGGGTATCGCGGATATTCCAGGAATTTGGCCGGCCCCGGAACATCGCGCGGTAATAGTTCTCGGCATTCTTCACCAAGCGCGCATTCTGTTCGGCGGAGAAGAACGCCTCGCCGGCGAGGGCGCCGTCGCGGCGCATATAGTCGTAGGTGTGTTTCTGCAGGTCGCGCAGCTGGGCGATCAGCGCGTCCTCACAGGTCTGTGCGCCGCCGCGTCCGGTCATGTAGCCATAGCGCTGAGGGTCATTGCCGAAGGCATCAAAACAGCCGTAGCGGTTGCGCGCCGCCTTGGCGGCGGCTGGATCGACGCCCTCCAGATAGCCGATGACGGCCTCGATCGAAGTGTTGAGGCTGTAGAGATCGAGACCATAGAAACCGGCATTGCGCGTGGCGTAGGACGCATTGTGATCGTGCAGCCAGTCGATAAAGTCGCGCGTTTCCTTGTTGCGCCACATCCATTGCGGAAAACGTTTGAAGTCGCTCAAAGCATCAGTGGGGCCGCCGATTTTGTCGCCGCGCACATAGCGGTTCACCCGAAAAGCGTCGGGCCAGTCGGCTTCGACGGCTACCGCCAAAAACCCCTTCTCGGCGATCAGCCGCTTGGTAATATCGGCGCGGATCTTATAGAATTCATGCGTACCGTGGCTGGCCTCGCCGATCAGCACGAAACGTGCGTTTTCTGCCATCACCATCAGTTCGTCGTAATCGGCCTTCTTTCCGGTCAGCGGCGTGACGTGGCGGCGCAACTTGTCGGCCAGGATATCGGCCTCGCCGCGCGGCGCGTCGGGAGCGAAGATTTCCGCATCCTTGAGCAGCAACTGCACCTCCTTGTCACTGACTTGCTCGAAGCGCTCGTACCACAGGCCGACGCTGTGAAACGGTTCAGGCCGCATGAGGGTGAAAACCATGTCGGCATCTGGCAGGTCGTTGCCGTCGGATGGCGCGGCCACGGGCACAGCGCAGATCAGTTCCTTCGGCCCTTCGCGGCGCAGCGCCGTCAGCGCGGCACGCATGCTGGCGCCCGTCGCCAAGCCGTCATCGACGACGATAACCGTCTTGCCGCGCATGGCGGGGTAGGGGCGATCGCCGCGATAAGCGGTTTCTCGCCGGGCCAACTCCTCGGTCTCGACGCGTGCGACGGCTTCGACATCTTCGTCGCGAATGCCGTAGGTCTTGACAATGTCCGGATTCATCACCCGTATCCCGCCGCT
>CAMLPZ010000112.1 GCA_946482045.1 uncultured Asticcacaulis sp. | reverse complement strand
TCACCCAAGCGCACGGCCAGGCGAAGCGCTTCGTCGGCGACTTTAGCCCCGGCAAGCCGCTCGACATGCATGTCGAAGCCACACTCAACAAGATCACCGCATTTCAGGGACGCGACTTCGCGACCGGCCTGAAAGCCTGGAAGCTGGTGGGCTCGGTCACCGCTTTCAAGAGCGAACTGAAGAATGCCGAGTTGCGCGTCATGGCGACAAGCGACAAGTTGACCTATGACGCCGCAGGCAAGCCGGTCGGGCGTCTGAACGCCGAAATGACCGGCACCTTCCGCCCGCTCGATGTCCTCGCCGCGGCAGGGCTGATGTCGCGCGAAAACATGACCAGCATGGCGCCGCTGCTCAACATGACGCTGGCGACCGTTGGCGCCCAGAAACTGGCCGTCGATTTCCGCGATGGCGGCGCCTATGTCGGCCCGTTCCGGGTCTCTGACGCGCCCGCTTTACCGTAACTGCCTTTACTGAAAATGGTATAGTCTGAAACCATAAAACCTTTGTGGAATATGGACTTGCGGTCGTACGGCCATAGGCATAGTGTCGTCGGCTTGTTACCTTTCGGCAGGGCAGGCGCCTACCTTGGTCTTGCCGTAGCCAATACCCGGAGATCCGTGTGGATATCGAAAATCCGCTGACGCTTGCCGATCTGCGCCTGAAGATCGACGCGCTCGACAGCGAGCTGTTGCGGCTGGTCGACGAACGCGCAGCGCTTGGCCGGGCGATTGGCGAGGCCAAGTCACGCGAAGAGGGCGGACCATCGACCGTTCTGCTGCGTCCCGACCGCGAAGCCATGCTGATCCGCAAGCTTTTGAAGATGCCACGCAAGGCCGCCTCCGATGGCGTTGTGGTGCGGGTGTGGCGCGAGCTGATTTCCGAAAACCTGCGCATCCAGGGCCAGGCGGCGGGAGGGCTACACCTGACTTTGAGCGCCAGCGACCAGTCGCGGGAAGTCCTGGTCTGGGCGCGCGAACGTTTCGGCTTTGCCCCCAGCTATGGCTATGTCAACGATCCAGCCGCCGTCATTGCCGCTGCGCGCGACGCTCGCAACCTCGGTGTCGTCAGCCTCGACCCGCGCGGTGGACCATGGTGGGCGCGTCTTCTGGCCGAACCCAAGGTGCGTGTTATTGCCGCGCTTCCGGAACTGTCGACCAGCCGCCCGCACGCCCTGGCCGTCGCCGCCATAGCACCCGAGCCGACGGGCGATGATCTGACTTTTTGGGTCAGCGATTCGCCCGCGCGCGAAAATGCCCTGGTCGAAACCCTGTCGGAGCGCGGCTTTGCGGCTGAATGGCTTTGCACGGCGCAGGGGCTGAAGCTGTTCGCGCTTAGTGGTTACGTACAGGAACACGATCCGCGCCTCGGTGGAGCTCTCGGCTCGTTGAGTGGTATTATTGGCGCAGCACCGAGAATTTAGTTTCTTTTGTAACGTTAACTGCAAAATCTGCGTGCGTTCATCGCGTTCCGTGGCTAAAAGCCTGGGCAACACGAGACAAGGCGCCCCATGACTGAAATTGTAATGGACAAACCGACCCCCAAATCCGGTATCCTGGATATCGCCCCCTATGTCGGCGGCAAGTCGAAGATTGACGGCGTGGCGGACCCCATCAAGCTTTCGTCCAACGAAAACCCGCTCGGTTGTTCGCCCAAGGCGCTCGCCGCCTATCAGGAAGCATCGGCCAAGCTGTTCCGTTATCCCGACGGTCACGCCAGTCCGCTGCGCGCGGCGGTCGCAGAATATCATGACCTTGAGCCTGAACGTCTCGTCTTCGGCAATGGTTCCGACGAAGTCTTTTCGTTGCTCAATCAAGTCTATCTCGAAGCCGGCGATAATATCGTCACGGGCGAGCACGGCTTCCTGGCCTATCGCATCTCGGCCCTGGCCTGCCAGGCCGAGGTCAAGCTGGCGCCGGAGCCCGATCAGCGCATCGAGATCGCCGAACTGCTCAAGCTCGTCGATGAGCGCACTAAGATCGTCTATGTGTCCAACCCGGCCAATCCAACCGGCACCTGGAACACGCCCGAAGAGATCGCCGAGCTGCGCGCTCAGTTGGCGCCGCACATCCTGCTGTGCGTTGACGAGGCCTATGCCGAGTTCGTCGATACCCCGACCTGGGAGACCAGCTTCGCACTGGCGCGGGCATCGGACAACGTCATCGTCACGCGCACCTTCTCGAAGATTCATGGTTTGGCGGGCCTGCGCGTCGGTTTCGGCTATTGCCCGAAGGCGGTGATCGAGGCGATCGAGCGCGTCCGTCTGCCGTTCAACATCAATCTGCCGGCGCAGTTCGCCGCCATCGCGGCCCTCCAGGACGCCGCGCACATCGAAGCCTCACGGCAATTGGTGCTGAACTGGCAACCGCGCATGGTGCAGCAGATCCGTGCCCTGGGTTATGTCGTGCGGCCATCGGCAGGCAACTTCCTGCTGATCAATTTTCGCGATCGCGCCGAGGCCGAAGCCGCCAACGAATACCTGATGACTCAAGGCCTGATCGTGCGTCATGTCGCCAACTATGGCCTGGCCCAGGCCCTGCGCGTGACCATTGGCAAGGACGCGGAGAACTCGGCGTTCCTTGAGGCGCTGGGGCGTTTCGCGGCGAAGGCATAGGACGCCGCGCCTTACAGCGCAAACGTGTCGCACTTTGTTTCCGTTCGGGTTATGCTAAACGCTTGGCCAGTCTAAGCCGCCAGAAACGTGAAACGTGAATATGCCCGATCAAAGCGCCCTGACCCCTTCCGCCCGTGTCGTCTTCGGTCAGGGCCTGCTCAAGGATTGCTGGTGGTTCGCGGCCTTGTCCGGCGATCTCAAGCCCGGCAAGCTGCAGCGTTACGTCATTCTCGGCGAACCTGTCCTGCTCGGCCGTGACCTCGATGGCAAGGCCTACGCCATCCGCGATATCTGCCCGCACCGCGCAGCACCCCTGTCGGCCGGTCAGATGGTGCGCTCGGAAAAGGGCTGCGTCGTGCAATGCCCCTATCATGGCTGGACCTTCGATACGTCCGGCACCTGTACCTCGGTGCCGTCGCTGACGCCTGACCAGGCGATGGATGTCGAGCGTATCAAGGTCCGCGACTACGCGATCCGCGAACAGCAGGGCATCGTCTGGATTTATATCACCGCCGATGCCCGCCGCCCGGCTACGCCCGATCATGAGCCGCCCGTCCTGCCGGGCGTCGTCGGTGGCGCGCCGGTGATCGTTGAGACCATGGATTTCGACAGCCATATCGACCATGCCGTCGTGGGCCTGATGGATCCGGCGCACGGACCCTACGTTCATCAGCAGTGGTGGTGGCGCTCGGCCAAGAAGCAGCTATCCAAGATCAAGCAGTTCGAGCCGCGCGAATACGGCTTCGCCATGGTGCGTCATGCGCCGTCCTCGAACAGCCGCGCCTATAAGATCCTGGGCGGTGCGCCGGCGACCGAAATCACCTTCCGCCTGCCGGGCATTCGCTATGAGCATATCGAGGTCGGTAATAAGCAGGTGCTGGGCCTGACCTGCCTGACGCCGGTCGATGACAAGACGACGCGTATCACGCAAGTTTTCTGGTCGGATCATGGCCTGTTCCGCCTGATCTCGCCGATCTTCCGCTACGGCGCCAAGGCTTTCCTCAAGCAGGACGGCGACATGGTCAATCTGCAGAACGAAGGCCTGAAATACGATCCGTCGCTGCTGTGGATCGACGACGCCGATACGCAGGCCAAATGGTATCAGCAACTCAAAAAGGAATGGCTGGCGCACCGCGCCGAAAAGCGTCCCTTCGTCAATCCGGTCAAACCGGCAAAGCTGAAGTGGACGAGCTAAAGCATTTCCTGGCGAAGTGGCCACCGGTTCGCCGTTAGGAAATGCGACAAGCAAAAATAATCCAGGCGCATTCCCAAAAATGGTTTCCGGTTTTGGGATAAAATGCGCGACAAAGCGAGACAAACAAAAAACCCGGCATCGGGAGATACCGGGTTTTTGTTCTACACGACGCTTAGGATTTACACCTTAGCGGTTTTGAGCCCGGCGACGACAAGCCCAATCTGGATCGACAGGCTGTCGGAGAGTTGAGCGACATCAAAGCCCGCACCGTTGTCGGACTTCTGGAAAGCCCGGCGGAGGTTGGCGAAGCACAGATCCTCAAGGATTTCGGCGGCGCAGTCAACACGCGCGTCGGCGGGGATTTCCTTACTGTCCTGGGCGGCCTTCAGGGTATCGAAGAGGGTCTCGCGCACCATATCGGACAGGCGGGCCACTTCGGTCAGGCTGGATTGTTCAGCGCTCCATCGCATGACGAAGGCCGACAGGATAAGGCGCGCATTCACCTGGGCGGCCTCATAGCCGCGCATCAACTGCTGATGCAGCCGTTGCACGAGGTCAAGCGACGTATCGCGTGCGTCCTGCATCACACGGATAACGCGGCTGTTTTCTTCCTCGACCACGGTCAGGAAGATTTCATTCTTGTCCGCGAAGTTCGCGAACAGAGCACCCGTCGAAAGGCCTGCGCCGCGGGCGATGTCGCGTAAGGTCGCGGCTTCGAAGCCACGCTCACGAAACAGCGTCATGGCCGATTCGAGAATCTTCAGGCGGTTACGCTCCTTGGACTGGGCACGGGTGCCCAGCGGAAGCGCTTCGGCGGTATTTTTCATTCTACTGTTGTCACTCTGATCGTACATTTTACTACACACACAACTTTCCCTAAGGTCAATTTCCCCCTCGGGCCTAACACTCTTAGTATGGGCCAAACGCTGGCGCAATCCGCAACCGTCGAATTTTTTGTGACGTAATCTCGCCTTAATTCAATGACTTCGTGCCATTTCGAGATATTGTGGACTATAATTGTCATATAGGTCTCGACATTTACCCGCGAAAGGGGAATAGAAGCGTCATGAGTACTTTTCTTTTCATCCTGGCGTTGATTGCGATGCTGGCCGTGGCCGGAATCCTGTTCACCGGCATCTTCGGCATGGTGCGCGGTGGCGAATTTAATGCCAAATGGGGCAACAGGCTGATGCGTTGGCGCGTCATGATGCAGGGCGTCGCTATCGTCCTGCTGGTCGCGCTGGCCTGGGCGTGGCAGCACGGCAAATAGCCGCAAGTCCTTGGTCAAGCTCAACAAGATCTATACCCGAACGGGTGACGATGGAACGACCGGCCTTGCTGATGGTTCGCGCCGCCCAAAGTCTGACGCCCGCCTGATCGCTATCGGCAGCGTCGACGAAGCCAATGCCGCCATCGGGATGGCGCGGCTTTATGCCGCAGGTGCGAAAGATGAACTGCTGGCGCGGGTGCAGAACGACCTGTTCGATCTGGGCGCCGATCTCGCCACGCCTTCGGACGATGTGTCATGGACGCCTTTGCGTATCCGGGCGCATCAGGTCGACGTGCTCGAGGCCGCGCTCGACGCCTACAATGCGGAACTGTCTCCCCTGACATCGTTCATCTTGCCGGCGGGGACGGCATTAAGCGCGCATCTGCATGTCGCGCGCACCATTGTCCGCCGCGCCGAACGCGATGCGGTCGCCGTGACCGAAGCGGTCAACCCGGACGTCGTGAAATATCTGAACCGCCTGTCGGACCTGTTGTTCGTCCTGGCGCGGCACGCCAATGATCTCGGCCGCGCCGATGTCCTGTGGGTGCCGTCTGGGGCCTGATCTATTTCTTTTCAGCCGCTTTGGCGGTCGCAGGGCTTGCATTTTCGGCCGCGTCAACCGGCCGGCCGGTGAAGTTGGTAATGCTGACCGGCGTAAAGCATTTCCAGTCCTTTTCCGACCACCACTTGGCTTCAGCGTCGCACTTCTTCTTGGGCTTGGTGTACATGAAGTCATAGGCGGCGACGCCCGTCGAGGCGACGAGGAATACGCCCAGGAAGGCGTATTTCAGATATGGGATAAGACTGTTTCTCATTAGGATTTACAAAACCGGCGAAGGAGTGACGCCGGTTATGCGCCAAACACGCCGCCGGGGCAATGGTCTCGGCGCAATGTTGGAAACCGCCGCAACTGGCGAAGATGGATACGCTTGAAACAAAAAGCTTTTCCTTTATGGACAAGCGAATGATTGACATTGCGTGCCCGCGGCGTCACTTATCGGCCCAACCGCGTATATTGACGCGAACGTCAACTTTTGTTAAGGCTGCAAGAAAGGCCGAAGGGCCTGGAAACAGAGGTAACGTCATGAAGATACTCGTGCCCGTCAAACGGGTTCTGGACTATAACGTCAAGGTCCGCGTCAAGGCCGACCAGTCGGGCGTCGACCTGTCCAACGTCAAGATGTCGATGAACCCATTCGACGAAATCGCCGTCGAGGAAGCGACCCGCCTGAAGGAAAAGGGCGTGGCGACGGAGATCGTTGCCGTTTCCATCGGGCCGGCGCAGGCGAAGGATACGATCATCACCGCTCTCACGATTGGCGCGGACCGCGGCATCCTTATTCAGACCGATGTCGACGTTGAGCCGCTGGCGGTTGCCAAGCTTTTGAAGGCTGTGGTCGAACAGGAAAATCCCGATATGGTCATTATGGGCAAGCAGGCGATCGATGGCGACAACAACGCCACGGGCCAGATGCTGTCCACGCTCCTTGGCTGGCCACAAGCGACCTTCGCGTCGAAAGTCGTCGTTGAAGGTGGTGAAGCTCAGGTCACACGCGAAGTCGACGGCGGTCTCCAGACCCTCGGCGTCAAGCTGCCGGCGGTCATCACGACGGACCTGCGCCTCAACGAGCCGCGCTATGCCTCTCTGCCCAACATCATGAAGGCCAAGAAGAAGCCGCTCGACATGAAGACCGTCGCCGATTACGGCGTCGATGTCACGCCGCGTCTGAAAGTGGTCAAGGTCACGGAGCCGCTCAAGCGCGGCGCGGGTGTAAAGGTCAAGGATGCGGCCGAACTGGTCGCCAGCCTCAAGTCGGCGGGAGTGCTCTGATATGGCGGTTCTGGTTATTGCGGATCACGATGGCGCCCACCTGCGCGATACGACGCACAAGACGGTGACGGCGGCCAAGGCGCTGTCGGGTGATGTCGACGTGCTGGTCTACGGCGATGGCGCCCAAGGCGTGGCCGACGCTGCCGCGAAGATCGATGGCGTCCGCAAGGTTTTGCTCTCACAATCGGCCGGCCTGAAGGCCGAGATCGCCGAAGATGTGGCGGCTTTGATTGCGGGTCTCGCCAGCAATTACGACACCGTCGCCATCCCGGCTTCGGCCTCTGGCAAGAATTTCGCGCCGCGCGTTGCGGCCCTGCTCGATGTGTCGCTGCTGTCGGACGTTATTGAAGTCGTCGACGCCAACACCTTCGTGCGCCCGATCTATGCCGGCAATGCGCTGGAAACCGTCCAGACCAGCGAAGTGAAAAAGGTCCTGACCGTGCGCACGACCGCCTTCAAGGCGGCTGGCGAAGGTGGTTCGGCGGCCGTCGAAACAGTGGCGGCGCCCGCCGCGACCGATAAGACGCGCTTCATCGGCGAAGAAAAGGTTGTTTCCGACCGTCCGGAACTGGGCGCGGCTAAAGTCGTCGTGTCCGGCGGCCGGGCGCTCGGCTCCGCCGAAGAGTTCAAGGCGATCATCGAGCCCCTGGCCGACAAGCTCGGCGCCGCCGTCGGCGCGTCGCGTGCGGCCGTCGATGCCGGTTATGCGCCGAATGACTATCAGGTCGGTCAGACCGGCAAGGTCGTGGCGCCCGGCCTCTATGTCGCCGTCGGCATTTCCGGCGCCATCCAGCACCTTGCGGGCATGAAGGATTCCAAGGTCATCGTGGCCATCAACAAGGACCCGGAAGCACCGATCTTCAGCATCGCCGACTATGGCCTGGTCGAGGATTACAAGACCGCCATTCCGGCGCTGATGGGTGCCCTGGGCTAAAGCGATATGGCGAAAAGTGTCAGCGGTTTTCGCCTTAAATATCGCGATAAAACAAAAACTTAGAACGGTATGATGTTTCCGCTGAAAATCATGCTGTTCTAAGCAGCCGCTCTACCAATTGCCAGCTTTTTGCATTACACCTCTCCGGTAATCCGGGGAGGTGTAATCACTTACTGCATTTCATATTGCATTGCGCAATAATGCGTCCTATCCCAGACCAAAGCGCTTTCATTTGTAAGGATTCCGCCATGGACATCAAATCAGTCGGCATTATCGGCGCCGGTCAGATGGGCGCCGGGATTGCCCAGGTCTGCGCTCAGTCGGGCTACGCGGTCGTCCTGTTCGATCAGTCGGCGGACGCCGTCAAGAAGGCTTTCGAACGCATCGAAAAGGGCATCAACCGCCTGGTCGAGAAAGAGACGATTTCGGCCGACGACGCCAAGGCCGCGCTCAGCCGCCTGACGCCGGCCGCCTCGGTCCAGGAGTTGTCGGACTGCGACCTGGTCATCGAGGCCGCAACCGAAAACGAGCAGGTCAAGAACGCCATCTTCAAGTCGGTATGCGAGCATCTGAAGCCCGGCGCCATGCTGGCGTCCAACACGTCGTCCATCTCGATCACGCGCCTGGCGGCGGCCACTGACCGGCCCGGCCAGTTTATCGGCCTGCATTTCATGAACCCCGTGCCTGTCATGAAGCTGGTCGAGATCATCCGGGGCATCGCCACAGAGCCTGAAACCTATGCTGCCGCGGTTGCTTTTGCCCGCAGCCTGGGCAAGACCACAGCCAATTCCGAGGACTTTCCGGCCTTCATCGTCAATCGCATCCTGATTCCGATGATCAACGAGGCCATCTATACGCTGTACGAAGGCGTCGGCACGGTCGAGGCCATCGACACCGGCATGAAGCTTGGCACCAATCATCCGATGGGGCCGCTGGAACTGGCAGACTTTATCGGCCTGGACACGGTCCTGGCGGTCATGAACGTCCTCTATGAAGGCCTGTCGGACAGCAAGTACCGTCCATGCCCGCTGCTGGTGAAATACGTCGAAGCCGGCTGGCTGGGCCGCAAGGTCGGTCGAGGCTTCTACGACTATCGCGGCGAGAAGCCTGTTCCGACACGCTGATGGCCCAAAGCGCTCCATTGGAATTCCGTAAGCCGGTGACGACGTGGAACATCACGGCCGTCTTCGTGGCGCTTGTCCTGCACGGGCTCATGTGGTTCGTGGCCCGGCTGGTCTTCGGTGACAGCCAGGCGGTCTCGGCGGCGCAGGGCCAGATGATCCTGGCGCTGATGTGGATGATCGGGGCGATTGCCATGTGGTGGATCAACCCGCCACCGTCGCGCCTTCACGCAGTGTTACTCGTGCTGGGGTGCGCGCTGTTCGTCACCGTACTGGGCAGCGCCGTCGCCTTCATCAAGTTTACGGTTCTGGATGGCGGCCAGGCGACGCAGGAACTGTTTTCGTCCTTTATCCTCTTTGGTGGCCTGATGATCCTGGCGCAGATCGTCCTGGCCATACCTTCGGCGATCCTGTTGCAGACGGTGGCTTTGAAGCGTACCGTCGTTTAGAAGGTTAGAGGAGGGGGCATGGACAGGCCGCGGAGATTGGTGAGCCTGGATACGATCCGGGGCCTGAGCATTCTCGGCATCCTGATCGTCAATGCGCTGGATTTCGCCCAGCCGTTGGCGGTGTACGGCAATCCCACCCTTTCGCCCGTACCGCTGACCTCGAATGACGACCTTGCCTATTTCTTCGTCGAAACCTTCGCGCGTGAAAAGTTCGTCACCCTGTTTTCGCTGCTGTTCGGCGCCAGCCTGTTTCTGGTCGGCGAAAGCGATCCGAAAGCGCCGCGCCGCCGCCTGATCTGGCTGGTGATTTTTGGCCTGATCCATGGCGCCTTAATCTGGCACGGTGATATCCTCCTGCTCTATGCCTTGACGGGGCTTGTCTTCATGCAGTGGCGCGAGTGGCCGGCGCGCCGGCTCCTGATCACCGGTATGGTCGTATATGGTGTCAGCATCACGGGCATGACCCTGCTCGAATACGTCTCGGCGCTCGTGACCCAGCAAATCGATACGCCCCGGGCTGGTGTCGATGAGCTGGTGGCTCTGGTAAGGTCGGGTTTCTGGGGCGGAATCGCCGGCAATTTCCAGCAATGGACCGGGTTGATCGTTGCCGAAATCATCGTCTACCTGCCGGTGACGCTCGGCCTGATGATGATCGGGCTTGGCCTGTTCAAGTCCGGCTTTCTGAAAGGCGAAGCGCCCCTCTGGGTCTATGGCATGGCGGTCATGGTCGGGGCGGTCTGCCTGGTAGCGACGGCAACGGTGCAGTTGCGTTTCCTGATGTCGGGCTATAGCGCTGCCGACTTTGCCGCCATCTATCACTTCGTCACCAGCCTGACGCCCGTCTTCATATCGCTTGGCTATGCCAGCCTGCTGATGCTGATGTTAAAAATTGGCCTGCTGCGTCTGCTGCTCTATCCGCTGCAATGCGCGGGCAAGATGGCTTTCACTAATTATCTGGTTCAGTCCCTTGTCATGACGTCGCTGTTTTTCGGCGGGCGAGCGCCGCAAGCTTTGTCGGAAGCCTGGAGCCTGCCGTGGTTCGGCCAGATGAACATGGCGGCGCTGATGCCGATCGTAGTGACGATCTGGATCGCGCAACTCATCGTCTCAACCGCATGGATGTCCGTCTTCCGCTATGGGCCGTTCGAATGGCTATGGCGCAGCCTGACCCAGCAGCGGCTGGTGTCGATCCGAAAGCAGGCCTGAGGCCTATTCCGCCAGCAGCTTGTCGATCAGCGCCTTGACCTCGGGCGTATCCCAGGTCGCCTCGCCGTCGAGACGCGCCACGGCGCGGCCCTGCTTGTCGATGATCAGCGTCGCCGGCATGCCCTGGACCTGCAGCTTGGTCGGAGCAGCGAACTTGGTGTCGACATAGACTTCCAGCGGTTCCTGGACGTCGATGAAGGATTTGACGTCGTCGAACTTCGGCTCCTCGTCGACGCTCAGCGGCAGGACCTTCACGCCCTTGCCGGCGTAGTCGCGTTGCAGGTTGGCCAGTGTCGGCATCTCGAAGCGGCACGGCGCGCACCACGTCGCCCAGACGTTCAGCACCACCACCTGGCCCTTGAAGTCCGACAGTTTCACCGGCTTGCGGTCGCGGTCGACGAAGGGCACGTCGGCGACGGTACGTCGGTCGGCATAGGTCACCAGATGGGCGATCGAGCCCGTGGCATAGCCCTTCAAGGGGCCGGCGGCCTCTTCGGACGGACCGACCTTGACCTTGTCCGGCAGCTTCATGTTGGTGGCGAAGTAGAAGGCGCCGCCGCCAGCCGCTGCCAGCACCACGGCGACAATGGCGACATAGAGCCACGTATTGGCGCGCTTTTTCGGTGGTTTTCCGCCGCCATGCCCCTTGGGTTCGGCGATAGGCTCGGCTATAGGCGTGTCGGCCGCGCTTACCGGTGCGGGCTTCGGCGCGGGTTGAGCCGCCAAACCGTCATTATCCAAAGGGTTATCCATGACCGATCATTCCGACGCGAAGGCCCCCCAGACTCCCGCGCGCGTCAATTCGCAGGGCCAGGACATGTGGGGCGGACGGTTCAGCGCCCGGCCCGATGAAATCATGCAAGCCATCAATGTTTCCATCGATGTCGACAAACGCCTGTGGCGCCAGGACCTAGCCGGTTCCCGCGCGCACTGCGCCATGCTTGCGGCGCAAGGTATCATAAGTTTTGACGATGCCAAAACAATCGCAACCGGACTGGATACGATCGAGCAGGAAATTCAGTCCGGCGTGTTTCCTTTCCGCCACGAATATGAAGACATTCATATGAATGTCGAGGCGCGCCTGCGCGAACTGGTCGGACCGGCGGCAGGCCGCCTGCACACGGCGCGGTCGCGTAATGACCAGGTGGCGACCGATTTCCGCCTGTGGGTGCGCGAAACCGTCGACCGCACGGTCGGCCAGCTCAGCGACCTGCAGGCAGCGCTCTTGCAACGCGCCGAACAGTATGCCGACGCCCTGATGCCGGGCTTTACCCACCTTCAGCCCGCCCAGCCGGTGACCTTCGGCCACCACCTGATGGCCTATGTCGAAATGTTCGGCCGCGACCGCTCGCGCTTCATTGATGCGCGCAACCGCATGAACGAGAATCCGCTGGGCTCGGCCGCCCTGGCCGGCTCGCCGTTTCCCATCGACCGCTTCGCCACTTCCAAGGCGCTCGGCTTCGATCGGCCCATGGGTAACTCGCTGGATGGCGTGTCGGCGCGCGACTTTGCGCTTGAATCGCTTAGCCACGCCGCGATCTGCGCCGGTCACCTGTCGCGCCTGGCCGAGGAAATCGTCATCTGGACGACGCCGCAGTTCGGTTTCGTGAAACTGTCGGACAGCTTCTCGACCGGCTC
>CAMLPZ010000111.1 GCA_946482045.1 uncultured Asticcacaulis sp. | reverse complement strand
GGGTGGCAGGTGCGCGCCAGGTCTTCCGAAGCGCCGCCAAAAGCCATCAGCACGCAGACTTCGCCGATCATTTCGCCGACCTGCGGACCCATCATGTGCACGCCCAGCACCTTGTCGGTCTTGGCGTCGGCCAGGAACTTCACGAAGCCGTCGGTCTCGTGGTTGATCTTGGCGCGGCTGTTGGCCGTGAACGGGAACTTGCCGGCCTTGTACTGCACGCCGGCTGCCTTGAGCTGGTCTTCGGTCTGGCCTACCCAGGCGACTTCCGGGAAGGTGTAGACGACGCTGGGGACCAGGTTGTAGTCGACGTGACCCGCCTTGCCGGCGATCAGTTCGATACAGGCGACGCCATCTTCTTCGGCCTTGTGCGCCAGCATCGGGCCGGTAATGACGTCACCGATGGCCCATACGCCCGGCGCGGCCGTCTTGAAGTGGTTGGTCGGGATAAAGCCGCGTTGATCGGTCGTGACGCCAACCGTCTCCAGGCCCAGCCCCTTGGTGAAGGGACGGCGGCCGATGGCGACCAGCACGATATCGGCGGTCAGCTTTTCCTGCGCGCCGCCGGCGGCGGGTTCCAGCGTCAGCTCGACGCCCTTGGCACCCGTGACGGCCTTGGTCACCTTGGTGCCGAGCTTGAAAGCGACCCCCTGCTTGACCAGCGCCTTCTGGAAAGCAGTCGCGACTTCGGTATCCATGCCCGGGGTGATGCGGTCGAGGAATTCGACGACGGTGACCTGCGCCCCGAGACGGCGCCAAACCGACCCCAGTTCCAGGCCGATGATGCCAGCGCCGACCACGACCAGCGATTTCGGCACGGCGGACAGCGACAAGGCGCCGGTGGAATCTACGATCTGCTTCTGGTCGACGTCTACGCCCGGCAAAGGTGTAGGCTCGGAGCCGGTGGCGATGACGATGTTCTTGGTGACGAGCGTCTGGGTCGCACCGTCATTGCCGGTGACCGTTACACGGCCCTGGCCGGCGATGGTGCCGCGGCCGACAAAGTAGGTCACCTTGTTCTTCTTCATCAGGAACTCGACGCCCTTGGTCAGGGCGGTGACGCTGTCCTGCTTCGCCTTCATCATCTGGACGAGGTTGAGCTTGGGCGCAGGGACTTCGATGCCGATATTGGCGAACTCGGACGACGCCGCTTCGAACAGCTCCGAAGCGTGCAGCAGCGCCTTCGACGGCATGCAGCCGACGTTGAGGCAGGTGCCGCCCAAGACGCCGCGCATTTCGACGATGGCGGTCTTCAGACCCAGTTGCCCGGCGCGAATGGCGGCATTGTATCCACCCGGCCCACCGCCGATGATGACTACGTCGAAATTTTGATCCTCGGCCACGTCAAAGCCCTCTCACGTCAAGGAATTCGGATGCCCAGCACGTAAGAGCCCAGGCCCAGCGGGTCAAGTCAAAACTCATGGGATATGGCGAATCTTCAGAGCATACTCCAGAAGACGTAACAGCTTAAACTAGTCGAACTCGGCGCGCATCATTTTGGGCTTTGGCCGCAGCCTCGATGCATAGATCATGAGGCCCAACACCAGTGCCAGCAACGTCAGCACATAGCGCGGGTCCCAGGTCGACAGGACATCGAAAAGCTTGTCGGTTATACCAAAACCCGGGCTGCCCGAAGTCAGGTAGGTCAGGGCCAGGTCGGCCAGAAATCCAAGGGCATAGGTCAGGGCAGCGCGGACATTGCCGTTGGCGTGCAACAGCGCCGCGACCAGATAGAGCAGGATGACGCCGGCCCAAAGTGCTACGACCGGGGTATTCTGGGTTTCGATGGCTTCGACGGCTGTATCGCCCTGGATCGAGTCCATGGGGATCGTCGTCTCGCCGTCCATTGCTCCTGAGCCCGCCGAGTGATCAATGCGATCGGCCTGCATCGACGGCACGGACTGGCCCATGTCCGGCGGGAAGAGGAAGTTCCTGGCCACCGGGAAGGCGATCCATGCGGCGTAGAGAACGGTGATAGCGACGAGCAAATACCGGAAAAACTTCATGTTACCCCCCTCGGTGCGCGGGCCCGCAAGGGCGTCGCGGTTTCGGTTAACACCGATATTAACCTAAACCGCGCATCCTGGCTATTCCCCGTATTTTGAGGCTATTCCTCAAGTTTAGGGGCGTCGGCGCCCTGCAGGTTGGCCAGTTGCGCCGCTGGATCATCCTGCAATGTGCCCAGCGCGCCCAGGTTTTGGCCGGCAAAATCAGCGGCCATCATAAAGTTGGTCTCGGTCGCACAGGCACGAACGCCAAGCACGTAGGAAGTACGGTAGATGCGCGCCGCCGTCACGCGCATTTCGGCGTATTTTTCCAGCGTCAGCTTGGTTTCGGCGAGGGCGACCGTCTGGGCCTTCTTCATGCGCGCGAACGACCGCGCCGTCGTGGTACAGGTAATGGCGGCATTGGCCACCTGGCGGCGGATGATGGGTTCGGTGACGAGGTTGTAGTCGTCGGCATCGTTTTCCATGCGATCGACCATGAATATGTTGGTGGCCGCCCCGGTCGAATCGACCCCGGCTCCAACCTGATTGAGCGGCTGGCGCTCCTTTGGCCGTCCGATATGCTGCGCCAGGTAGACCCAGAAATCGCCGTTGTCGAGCATGGCGTCTTCGTCGAAGGTGACGCTGCCGAACTTGTCGCTGGAAGTCAGGTATTGGTCCAGCAGGGCGCGATAGGCGGCCTTGAGCTTTTCCTTTTCGCCCTGAGGCATGGACGCCGTTGCCGACGGGCGGCCAAGATAAAGCCCCAGGCCATATTGCAGCATGTTTTGGGGATGCTGGATATTGGCCTTCGCCAACAACGTTTCCATGGGCACCGTCATGGCGGCCTTGACATGCACCTGGCCTTTTTCCGCATCCTGGTCGGTAAACACCTCCTTGCGGCGCATGGCTTGAGAGCGTGTTTCGGCGTGCAGAGGCGCCGCCAGGGATAAGGCGGTCGCGGCGACGATGGCTGAAGCCAGCAATGTACGGATGGTCATGAAGCTCCCCGGATTTATTATTTCAAATAGACTAATCACAAAGCGCTGGATTTGTCTCGGCGTTTCAGGACCCGCGCTTTTTTTGCCCGAGGCCGTGGCGATTAAGTCAATATCAAAGCCATCCTCCTAAGGTAATGGCATGCAGACAAGTAGCCTATCCGTCTTGACCCAAAGCCTTGGCGCCATCAGCGACGTGCTGGCGCGCGTCTTTCTGGCGGCCGGATCTACCTTTTCGGTGATGTCGCTGATGGCCGCACTGGTCATTTCCGCCGTATTTCTTGGTGTTCGCCGCCGCCGCCGTAGGCGTCCCTTGTCCTTGAAAGCGCTGGCACGGGCGCTCTTTCCCGGCCGCATCTGGAGACATCGCTCGGCGCACGCGGATTTGGGGATGTTTCTGCTCAACACCTTCGTCACCCTGTCGCTCATCGGCTGGGGACTGATCTCGGCACGGAGCGTCAGCCAGTTTGCCAGTACGCAGTTGCAAGCCACGTTTGGAGCGTCGCCGGCGCTTCTGCCCGGCGCAACAGGCATGATGATTTTGACGATAGCAACCTTTCTGGCCTACGACTTCGGATACTGGTTCGATCACTGGTTCAAGCACCGTACGGCCTGGCTATGGCCGTTTCATCGCGTACATCACACCGCCGAAGTGCTGACGCCCTTTACAGCGGCGCGCATGCATCCCGTCGACAGCCTGATCTTCTCCAATATCCTGGCCTTGACGGTCGGCACCATACAGGGCGCGGGTCAGTACCTGCTCGGCGAGGTCCACGTGGCACAGGTTTCCGGGACTAACATTATCCTGGTGGCGTTCCTTTACACCATTGTCCATCTCCAGCATTCGCATATACGGATCGCCTTTACGGGGGAGCTGGGAAAATGGTTCCTGAGCCCCGGCCACCACCACCTGCATCACTCCGACGATCCGGCGCATTATGACTGCAATTTCGGCTCATGCCTGGCCGTTTGGGACCGGCTCTTCGGCACCCTGCGTCTGCCTGAAGCCCGGCAGAGGCTGCGCTTTGGCGCACCCGGCGAGGAAGACGTTCACAGCGCCACGGGCAGTCTGGTTCATCCCTTCGTTCTGTCGTGGCGCGTGATTGCCCGCCCTCATCGCCCGTCCGGGCTGAATGCGTCGCCCGTCAATCCCCGTGCATAACCCAGGGCGAAGACGCGCTTCATACTGTCCTTATCGAAGGCCAAGAGGCCGCCGCCACTGAAATTGTCGGGAATGCTGGCGGTCAGCACCCCGACCCCATTGCGCGCGGCGAATCCGCGAATGGATATCAGCGTCGTGCGTGCCTGTGCCCGCGTCAGCGTATCGAGGCTGCGCGCCGCCACGTCCAGGCTGCGGTTACGGGTGACCGCAAAGTGCGGGCTGACATTTCCGTTAATCAGCACATATATGCTCGCGTTCGAGCGCAAGTCCTGCGGCACCGTCCAGCTCAGCATCGATTCCGGCAGGACAAAAAACGGCAAGGTGACGCTGCCGTCGACGTGCATTTCCTCTATCTGGCGTCCGTCCGCCGTCTGCGTCGTAATCATGACCGGCGCGAAGGCGCCAGGGACGCTGGCCGACGCCGCAAGGATTTCGCGGATCAGCACGCAGGCTTCCGTTCTTCCCGCATCCCCTCCATCGCGACGGTCCCTGGCGGCGCCCTGAACGGCTATAGCCCCAATATCCCAGATGACACCGCTTTGCGTATCGAGATTGGTGGTGGCGACGTAGAGCCGGCCGCCCTGCTCGGTCCTGGCGGCGATGGCTTCGATCAGAGGTACGTCGACGAAGTGTTCGACCAGTGCGGCGAAGCGCCGAGAACTGAACATACCAGGTGTGAACAAGGCGCCGACACCGCGCTTCGACATGGCTTTGGTCGCGATGCCGCTGGTATAGGCGTCACGCAGGCGATCGTCATATTCGCTGCCGAGATAAGCAAAAGGCGCGATCAGGGCACCGGTCGAGACGCCGGTAACGACATCGAACTCCGGGCGGTCACCGCGTGCCGTCCAGCCATTGAGCACACCGGCACCAAATGCGCCGTCCGCCCCACCGCCGGACAGGGCCAGGATCGACAGGGGACCGGAATGAGGTCGTGCCTGCCTTTGGGTGCGCAGGTCCTGTTCCAGCCGTTCGGTGAGCTGATTGTCGTCGGACGTCATGCGGACGGCGATAAAGCCGGCCGGCTGCGCCTGTTTCTGCGCCGCGTCGTCGAACAGCTCGCGCGGCATGCTGAGACAGCCGGTCAGCGACAGACAGGCACAGAGGATGAGGAGGGCGCGGATCATGGCTCTGAGTACCATTTTGGTGACGGCCGGTGAAGCGCGGATACGTATCGGGGCTTGGGGCCAAAGAACGCATTTTGGGACCCCACAACCTTTCTTTTTCAATAAAAAACCCCGCCCTTTTAGGGGCGAGGTTTTTTATTGATTAGGGAAGACTCGGGGCCTCAGGCCCTACGCCCGATCGTGTCCGTGCTTACACGTCCAGAACAAAACGCTGCGGATCTTCCAGGCCTTCCTTGACGCGGACCAGGAAGGTCACGGCTTCCTTGCCGTCGACGATACGGTGATCGTACGACAGGGCCAGATACATCATCGGACGGATGACCACCTGGCCATTGACGGCCATCGGGCGCTCCTTGATCGAGTGCATGCCCAGAATGCCGACCTGCGGCATGTTCAGGATCGGCGTCGACATCAGCGAGCCATAGATACCGCCATTGGTGATGGTGAAGGTACCGCCTTGCAGTTGGTCGATCGACAGCGTGCCGTCACGCGCCTGCTTGCCCAGCGCCGCGATGCCCTTTTCGATGCCGGCCAGCGACAGGCTGTCGACGTCGCGCAGGACCGGTACGACCAGGCCCTTGTCGGTGCCGACGGCGATGCCGAGGTCGTAGTGGTTCTTGTAGATGATGTCTGTGCCTTCGATCTCGGCGTTAACGGCCGGGATGTCCTTCAGCGCGGCAACAACGGCCTTGGCGAAGAAGGACATGAAGCCGAGCTTCACGCCGTGGCGCTTCTCGAACACGTCTTTATAAGCGTTGCGCATCGTCATGATGGCCGTCATGTCGACTTCGTTGAATGTCGTCAGTTGGGCCGCCGTGTTCTGCGATTCCTTCAGGCGGCGCGCGATCGTCTGACGCAGGCGCGTCATCTTCACGCGGTCCTCACGGGCGCCGACCGGGCGCGGCGCGGCAGGTGCCGACGGCACAGGCGCGACAGCAACCGGCGTCGGGGCCGGCGAAGACAAGGCCGCCAGGGCGTCGCCCTTGGTGATGCGGCCGTCCTTGCCTGTGCCTTCGACCTTGTTCGGGTCGAGGCCGGTTTCGGAAACGATGCGTTGGACCGCCGGCGACAACGGCTTGCCCGTGTCGGCCGGTGCGGCAGCGGCGACAGGTGCCGGAGCGGCAGCAGCAGGCGCCGACGCAGCAGCGACCGAACCGTCGGTCGAGATCTTGGCGATGACCTGCCCCGGAGTCACGGTCGCGCCGTCAGCCGCCAGGATGTCGGCCAGCGTGCCATCGGCAGGAGATGCGACTTCGACCGCGACCTTATCGGTTTCGATTTCGACCAGGACTTCGTCCTTCTTGACGGCGTCGCCCTTCTTTTTGCGCCACGTCGAGATGGTGCCCTCAGAGACGCTTTCGCCCATGACCGGGGTCTTGACGTCAAGCAGAGCCGCACCACCCGAAGCGGCCGGCGCCGGGGCGGCGGCCTTGGCGGCGGGAGCTGCGGCTGCGGCAGGGGCGGCCGGGGTAGCAGCAGCGCCGGCACCACCGACGGTGCCAAGCTTGGTGCCAGGCGTTACGGTTTCGCCTTCACCAACCAGAATTTGCAGCGTGCCGTCGGAAGGAGATGCGACTTCGAGCGAAACCTTGTCGGTTTCCAGCTCGACCAGCACTTCGTCCTTCTTGACGGCGTCGCCATTCTTCTTGGTCCACTTGGCGACGGTGGCTTCGGTTACGGATTCTCCCAGGACGGGAACGAGGATGTCAGCCATTGTCAGGCTCCAATTTCAGCAAGTTTTGTAAGCCCGCCGCACATTGGCGGCGGGCAAGTTCGGGAGAATTTATGCGAACGCTTCGTTCAAGAAAGTTTCGAGCTCTTTCAGATGGCGGCTCATCTGACCCGCCGCCGTCGAGGCCGAAGCCGGGCGGCCGACATAACGGGCGCGCTTGGCCTTGATCTTGAGACGTTCGAGCGTCAGTTCCAGCCACGGGTCGACGAACGACCAGCCGCCCATATTCTTCGGCTCTTCCTGACACCAGACCAGTTCGGCATTGGCGAAGCGGGCCAGTTCGGTCATCAGCGACTTCATCGGCCATGGATAGAACTGTTCCAGGCGCATCAGGTAGACGTCCTTGATGCCCTTCTTTTCACGGTCTTCCAACAGGTCGTAATAGACCTTGCCCGAACACAGGATGACCCGGCGGATCTTGTCGTCCGCAACCAGCTTGACGCCGGCCATTTCGGGCTTGCGCTCGGCGTCGTCGTGCAGGACGCGATGGAAGCTCGAACCTTCGGCGATTTCCGATAGCGAGGAGATTGCCTTCTTATGACGCAGCAGCGACTTCGGCGTCATCAGGATCAGCGGCTTGCGGAACGGCCGGTGGATCTGGCGGCGCAGGATGTGGAAGTAGTTCGACGGTGTCGTGCAATTGGCGACCTGGATATTGTCCTCGGCGCACTGCTGCAGGAAGCGTTCGAGGCGTGCGGACGAGTGTTCCGGCCCCTGCCCTTCGTAGCCGTGCGGCAGCAGCATGACGAGGCCAGACATGCGCAGCCACTTGCGCTCGCCCGAGGTGATGAACTGGTCGATGATGACCTGGGCACCGTTGACGAAGTCGCCGAACTGCCCTTCCCACAGGGTCAGCGTGTTCGGATCGGCCAGGCTGTAGCCATACTCATAGCCCAGCACCGCTTCTTCGGACAGGGCCGAGTCGATGCCTTCGTACAGGGCCTGGCCGTCACGAATGTGGTTGAACGGGAAGTAGCGTTCTTCCGTTGTCTGATCGACCCAACCCGAATGGCGCTGAGAGAACGTACCGCGGATCGAGTCCTGGCCCGACAGGCGGACCGGGAAGCCTTCGTCGAGCAGCGAGCAGAAGGCAAGGCTCTCGGCGGTGGCCCAGTCAAGACCTTCACCGGTGGCGATCATCTGCTGGCGCGCCTCGATGACGCGTTTCAGCGTCTTGTGGATGTCGATGTCGTTCGGGATGGTCGTGATCTTCTTGCCGAGTTCGACCAGCTTGGCGCGCGGAACCGAGGTGGTGCCACGGCGCTCGTCTTCCTCCGGCAGCCCCAGGCCCTGCCACTTGCCGTCCAGCCAGTCGGCCTTGGTGGCGCGATAGGCCTTGCCGGCTTCGAACTCTTCGTCGAGGAACTTGTCGAACTCGGCGACGAAACCATCGACTTCGGCCTGCGTCACGACGCCTTCCTGAACCAGACGCTGCGCGTACAGTTCGCGCGTCGACGGATGGTTCTTGATCTTGGCGTACATGATCGGCTGGGTGAACGTCGGGTCGTCGCCTTCGTTGTGGCCGAAGCGACGGTAGCAGAACATGTCCACGACCACATCCTTGGCGAACTTCTGGCGGAACTCGGTCGCCATCTTGGCCGCAAAGACGACGGCTTCGGGGTCGTCGCCATTACAGTGCAGGATCGGCGCCTGGGCCATCAGGGCCACATCCGACGGATACGGCGTCGAGCGCGAGAAGCGCGGAGACGTCGTAAAGCCGATCTGGTTGTTGATGACGAAGTGGATCGTGCCGCCGGTCTTGTAACCCTTCAGCCCCATCAGGGCGAAGCATTCCATGCCGACGCCCTGGCCCGCGAAGGCGGCGTCGCCGTGGATCAGGAGGCCGACCGCGCCGCCACGATCCGGTGACGCATCATTCTTGCCCTTGTTTTGGAAGGCCTGCTTGGCGCGCGTCTTGCCGAGCACGACCGGGTTGACGATTTCCAGGTGCGACGGGTTGGCCGTCAGCGACAGGTGGACATTGTTGCCGTCGAACGAACGATCCGACGAGGCGCCCATGTGATACTTGACGTCCGACGAGCCTTCGATGTCCGACGGCAGAGTCGAGCCGCCCTGGAACTCGTGGAAGATGGCGCGATAGGGCTTGCCCATGACGCCGGCCAGGACGTTCAGGCGGCCGCGGTGGGCCATGCCGAAAATGATGTCCTTGACGCCGAGCGCGCCGCCGCGCTTGATGATCTGCTCCAGCGCCGGGATCATGGCTTCACCGCCATCGAGGCCGAAGCGCTTGGTGCCCGGGAAGCGGCGGTGACAGAAGCGTTCGAAGCCTTCGGTTTCGACCAGCTTCTTAAGGATGGCGATCTTGCCTTCCTTAGTGAAGGTGATTTCCTTGTCGCGGCCTTCGATGCGCTCCTGCACCCACGCCTTTTCGGCCGGGTCGGAGATGTGCATGTACTGGACGCCGACATTGCCGCAATAGGTGCGGCGGACGATGGCCAGGATTTCCTTCAGTGTCGCCGTCTCAAGGCCCAGCACACCGTCGATGAAGATCGGGCGATCCTGGTCGGCGGCTGTGAAGCCCCAGTATTCCGGCGTCAGCTCCGGGTTCTGGATCGGCGGCTCGATGCCCAGCGGGTCGAGATTGGATTGCAGGTGGCCACGGATGCGGAAGGCACGGATCAGCATCAGGGCGCGGATCGAGTCGCGCGCGGCGCTTTGGGTATCGGCGGTGGAGGCTTGCGGGTTACGCTGCTGGATGCCTTTTTCGACCTTGGCGGCAACCGCCGGCCAGAAGCCGTCCATGGCAGAAATCAGTTCGTCGCGCGGTCCCTGGCCCGGATTGGCCCAGCTGCCGGCGGCGGCGTTGGCTTTCACATTGTCGGGGCGGTCGAGCAGTTGATCGAAGAAGGCCCGCCATTCCGGCGGCACGGAGTTGGGATCTTCGGCCCACCTCTCCTGCATCATTTCGATGAACACGGCGTTTGCGCCGTAGAGGAACGAGGTCTCCGCGAAGACCTGATTGAGCCGGCCGGAATCGTCCGCCATGGTGTTTGCCTGTCAGACGGCCAACTACGACACCGCCTGCCTTTCACACAATTTGTATGCACGCGTTGTCCGTGCAGATGTTTCAAGGTCTGGACGGCCAATCACGACACCGTCCGTTCTTGCTCCTGTCCTGCGCGTTGCGGTGAGGCGGTTTCTCCTCACCGCACGCAGGACAGGGTACGCATACCAGTTTTTTACAGCCCTGTTTAGCCGGAAAAGGGTTAATTGTCCGGCTAATCAGAGTGATTTTAAAAAATCACTCTGATTAGTTTTTGCTTGGTCGCGATATCTAGCCGAAAACCGCTGACACTTTTCGGCATATCGCTCCGAACAGAACTTTAATCTTACAGCCCCTTCAGGACCGACAGCAGGGTCTCACCGAGCGCTGCCGGCGAAGGCGCGACCTTGATGCCGGCCGCTTCCATGGCCGCGATCTTGTCTTCCGCACCACCCTTGCCACCGGAGATGATGGCGCCGGCGTGGCCCATGCGGCGGCCCGGAGGCGCCGTACGGCCGGCAATGAAACCGGCCATCGGCTTCTTGCGGCCGCGCTTGGCTTCGTCGCGGAGGAACTGGGCGGCGTCTTCTTCCGCCGAGCCGCCGATTTCACCGATCATGATGATGGACTTAGTCTCGTCATCGGCGAGGAACATTTCCAGGACGTCGATGAACTCGGTGCCCTTGACCGGGTCGCCGCCAATGCCGACGGCGGTCGTCTGGCCGAGACCGGCATTGGTCGTCTGGAACACGGCTTCATAGGTAAGCGTTCCCGAGCGGGAAACAACGCCCACCGAACCCTTGGAGAAGATGTTGCCCGGCATGATGCCGATCTTGCATTCGTTCGGCGTTAGGACGCCCGGGCAGTTTGGCCCGATCAGGCGCGACTTGGAGCCTTGCAGTGCCTTCTTCACCTTGACCATGTCAAGAACCGGAATACCTTCGGTGATGCAGACGATCAGCGGGATTTCCGCCTCGATGGCTTCGAGGATGGCGTCGGCCGCGAAAGGCGGCGGGACGTAGATGGCCGAGGCGTCGGCGCCGGTGCGGTCACGGGCTTCGGCGACGGAATCAAATACCGGGAGGCCGATGTGGGTGGTACCGCCCTTGCCGGGGGTCACGCCGCCGACAACCTTGGTGCCATAGGCCAGGGCCTGTTCGGAATGGAAGGTGCCTTGCGCGCCGGTGAAACCCTGCGTGATGACCTTGGTGTTCTTGGTAACGAGGACTGACATAAGCGCTTAACCCTTGACGGCTTTGACGATCTTGGCGGCCGCATCGGCCAGGTCGTCGGCGGCGATCACGTTCAGACCGCTTTCATTGATGATTTTCTTGCCCAGCTCGACATTGGTGCCTTCGAGACGGACGACCAGCGGAACCTTCAGGCCGACTTCCTTGACAGCCGCGATCACGCCTTCGGCGATGATGTCGCACTTCATGATGCCGCCGAAAATGTTGACCAGGATGCCCTTCACCTTCGGGTCCGAGGTGATGATCTTGAACGCCGCCGTCACCTTTTCCTTGTTGGCGCCGCCGCCGACGTCGAGGAAGTTGGCGGGTTCCGAACCATAGAGCTTGATGATGTCGAGGGTCGCCATGGCCAGTCCGGCGCCATTGACCATGCAGCCGATTTCGCCGTCGAGCGCAATGTACGACAGGTCGTATTTCGAGGCTTCGATTTCCTTCTCGTCCTCTTCGGTAACGTCGCGCAGTTCAACGATGTCCGGATGACGGAACAGTGCGTTGCCGTCGAAGGACACTTTGGCGTCCAGAACCAGCAGGCGGTCGTCACCCGTGATGATCAGCGGGTTGATTTCCAGCATGTCCATGTCCTTGGCGTTGAACGCCGTGTACAGCTGGCTCAGGAGCTTTGCACCCTGCTTGGCCAGGTCGCCCTTCAGGCCCAGCGCGGACGCGAGCGCGCGAGCGTGGGTCGGGAAGACGCCTGTGGCGGGATCGATGGTGAAGGTGTGAATCTTTTCCGGCGTGTCATGGGCAACGTCTTCGATGCTCATGCCGCCTTCGGTCGAGGCGACGACCGAGACCTTGGAGGTTTCGCGATCGACCAGCAGCGACAGGTAAAGTTCCTTGACGATGTCGGCGCCTTCTTCGATGTAGAGGCGGTTGACCTGCTTGCCCTTGTCGCCGGTCTGGATGGTGACCAGGACGCGGCCGAGCATTTCGTCGGCGTTCTTCTTGACCTCTTCAGGCGACTTGACGACGCGGACGCCGCCCTTGGCGTCGGGGCCCAGACCTTCGAAACGGCCCTTGCCGCG
>CAMLPZ010000110.1 GCA_946482045.1 uncultured Asticcacaulis sp. | reverse complement strand
GCTTCGGTCTTGGAGCCGGCCTTGTCGACGCCGCCCTTGGCCGAGGGCGTGATGTCGAAGGCAATCTTGCCATCGACCAGCTTGACCAAGATATGGCCGCCCTTGACCAGCTTGCCGAAGAGGATTTCGTCGGCCAGCGGCTTCTTGATGTTTTCCTGGATGACGCGCGCCAGCGGACGGGCGCCATACAGTTCGTCGTAGCCGTTTTCCGCCAGCCATTTACCGGCATCCTCGGTCAGCTCGATCGAGATGTGGCGGTCGGCCAGCTGCATTTCCAGCTGGAGGATGAACTTCTCGACGACTTTCGAGATCACGTCCGGCTTCAGTTGCTTGAACGTCACGATGGCGTCCAGGCGGTTGCGGAATTCCGGGGTGAACAGGCGCTTGATGGCCGCTTCGTCTTCACCCTGGACCTTTTCACGGCCAAAGCCGATCGAGTTCTTCTGGTTGTCCGAAGCCCCGGCATTGGTCGTCAGGATGAGCACGACGTTACGGAAGTCGACCTTCTTGCCCACCGCATCCGTCAGCTGGCCATGGTCCATGACCTGCAGCAGGATGTTGTAGATGTCCTGGTGCGCCTTTTCGATTTCGTCGAGCAGGACGATGGCGTGCGGTTGCTGATCGACGGCGTCGGTCAACAGGCCGCCCTGGTCGTGGCCGACATAGCCCGGAGGCGCGCCGATGAGACGCGAGACCGTGTGACGTTCCATGTATTCCGACATGTCGAAGCGCAGCAGGTCGATGCCGAGGGTCGACGCCAGTTGCTTGGCGACTTCCGTCTTGCCGACGCCGGTCGGGCCGGAGAAGAGGTAGCAGCCGATCGGCTTTTGCGGATCGCGCAGGCCGGCCCGCGACAGCTTGATGGCGGTCGACAGTTGCTCAATGGCCTCGTCCTGGCCGAAGACGACCTGTTGCAAGTCGGTCTTCAGGTCACGCAGCGACTGGGTGTCGTCGCGCGACACGGACTTGGACGGCACGCGGGCGATCTTGGAGATGACGTACTCGATCTCCTTGGGCCCGATAACCTTCTTCCGCTTCGATTCCGGCAGGACCATCTGCAGCGCGCCGGCTTCGTCGATCACGTCGATCGCCTTGTCCGGCAGCTTGCGGTCGGTAATGTACCGCGCCGCCAGCTCGACGGCCGTCTTGATGGCGGCGTCGGTGTACTTCAGGTGGTGGAAGGTCTCGTAGTAAGGCTTGAGGCCCTTCAGGATCTTGATGGTGTCGTCGAGCGTCGGCTCGTTGACATCGATCTTCTGGAAGCGGCGGACCAGAGCGCGGTCCTTTTCGAAGTGCTGACGGTACTCCTTATAGGTCGTGGAGCCCATGCAGCGCAGCGTGCCCGCGGCCAGAGCCGGCTTCAGCAGGTTGGATGCGTCCATCGCACCGCCCGACGTGGCGCCGGCGCCGATGACCGTATGGATTTCGTCGATGAACAGGACGGCATTGGGGTGCGCTTCCAGTTCCTTGACGACCTGCTTGACGCGCTCTTCGAAGTCACCGCGGTAGCGGGTGCCGGCCAGCAGCGTGCCCATGTCGAGCGAGTAGATGGTGGCGCCGGCCAGGACTTCCGGAACGTCGCCTTCGACGATCTTCTTGGCCAGGCCTTCGGCGATGGCCGTCTTGCCGACGCCCGGATCACCAACCAGCAGCGGGTTGTTCTTGGTGCGGCGGCACAGGATCTGGATGGCGCGTTCGACTTCGGCGGCCCGCCCGATCAGCGGGTCGACCTTGCCGTGACGTGACTTCTCATTGAGGTCGACGCAGTAGGCCGCCAGGGCGTCGGTCGAGCCAGCCTTGCCGCTCTTTTCCTCGGAGTTGCTGCCGGAGGGCGTCGCACCGTCTTCGGTCGCGCCGCGAACGGGACGCGGCTCGGAAGCGCCGGGCTTCTTGGCGATGCCGTGGGCGATATAGTTGACAGCGTCGTAGCGCGTCATTTCCTGCTCCTGCAAGAAAAAGGCGGCGTGCGATTCGCGTTCGGAGAAGATGGCGACCAGGACGTTGGCGCCGGTCACTTCGTCGCGGCCCGAAGACTGGACGTGGATGACGGCGCGCTGGATGACGCGCTGGAAGCCGGCAGTCGGCTTGGCCTCTTCCGAGGACGGCTCGACCAGCGATTTCAGATCGGTTTCGATATAGGCGTCAAGCGCGGTGCGCAGCTTCGACAGATCCACATTACAGGCGCTCATGACGGCGGCGGCATCGACATCGTCGATCAGCGCCAGCAGGAGGTGCTCAAGAGTGGCATACTCATGATGATGGGCATTGGCGTGACCGACTGCGCGATGCAGGGTCTCTTCTAATGCGCTGGAAAAAGATGGCATGACGACCTCCTAAACCTCAAGCCTACGGTACTCTATACGGCAAAAACTCTAACTTACGGTTTAGGTCGGTTTTACCTTGTTCAAGCTGAACCCGACCTGAACCCAAACTTCACGATTGCCCTCATCATCCGCCCTATTTCCTAACTCAAGAATTAACAAATACGCTCTGCGGCGCAATTATAGTTAACCCTTCCCAACCTTGTGATCAGTCCTTCTCCATCGTGCACTGGAGTGGGTGTTGATGCCTGCGGGCCATGTCAACGACCTGGGCGACCTTGGTTTCGGCGACCTCATAGGTGTAGACCCCGCAGACCCCCACACCCGTCTGGTGGACGTGCAGCATGACCCGCGTTGCGTCCTCGCGCGACTTATTGAAGAAGCGCTCCAGAACGTAGACCACGAACTCCATGGGAGTGTAGTCGTCGTTGAGAATGAGCACGCGATACAGGGACGGCTTCTGCGGCTTCGGCTTCGCCTCGACCACAGCCAGCGGCGCACCCGTGGGGCGGGTGGCCCCAGCCCCCTTTTCGGCCGCTTCAATGCTTTGCATTAACGTCTTTTCGTTCAATTCTTCAGATAGCCAAGCGCGCAACAATCAAAACCTCATTTTACCTTTTCGGCTATCCTGACCGCCCGGCGTCCCGGAACAGTTATATAGATAGGCCGCTGCATGCGGAGTACAAGATAGCCCAAACGCACGCGCTGCAAATAGGAAATCGCCAAACAGGGCGATCACAGTTTTTTATGACTCGTGACAGAGGGGTGACGTCCCGGCCCTCGCCTGCGGCAAGCGGCCGCGCGGCACGCCGCCACAGCGCACAACAGGACGTACGTATTTATTTTTGACTTATAATCCGCAACACCCGTCCGTACACGGGAGCTATGCAATGCCCGACCTCGATCTCACCGCCGAAATGCTGGCGCGCATCCAGTTCGCCTTCACGGTCTCATTCCATTTCCTGTTTCCGGCTTTCACGATCGGCCTCGCGTCGTTCCTGGCCGTGCTCAATGGTCTCTATCTGTGGAAGAAGGACGAGATATTTTTAAGGCTCTTCAACTTCTGGAAGACGATCTTCGCCGTGACCTTCGGGATGGGTGTCGTGTCCGGCATCGTCATGAGCTATCAGTTCGGCACCAACTGGGGCGCGTTCTCCGACAAGACCGGCGCCGTGATCGGCCCGCTCATGGGCTATGAGGTCCTGACCGCCTTTTTCCTCGAGGCCGGCTTCTTAGGCATCATGCTGTTCGGCCTGAAGCGCGTCGGGCCTAAACTCCACTTTTTCGCGACCTGCATGGTGGCGGCCGGGACATTGATGTCGGCCTTCTGGATCCTGGCGGCCAACAGCTGGATGCACACCCCGCAGGGCCATGTTCTGACGCCGGAAGGCCTGTTTCAGCCGAGGAGTTGGGTCGAGATCATCTTCAACCCATCTTTCCCCTATCGTCTGATCCATACGGTCATCGCCGCCTATCTGACGACAGCGTTCGCGGTCGGCGGCGTCGGCGCCTGGCATCTGCTGCGCAACAATCAAAACCGTCAGGCGCGCATCATGTTCTCCATGGCCATGTGGATGGCGGCGCTCGTCACGCCGGTCCAGATCTTTGTTGGCGACCTGCACGGCCTGAACACGCTGGAACACCAACCCGCCAAGATCGCGGCGATGGAAGGTCATTACGAGACGCATAAGGGCGCGCCGCTGATCCTGTTCGGCATTCCCGACGACAAGGCCGAGAAAACACACTACGCCGTTGAGATCCCCAAGCTGGGCTCGCTTATCCTGGCGCACGATCCGGACGCCGAGATCAAGGGCCTCAAGGAATGGAAGCGCGAGGACCGTCCGCCGGCGCTCATCCCTTTCTTCGCCTTCCGTGTCATGGTGGGCTTAGGTGTCCTGATGCTGCTGGTCGGGCTGTGGTCGCTGTGGGCGCGCTATCGCAAGACCCTGTTCAGCGACCGCCTCTTGCTGAAGGCCGCCGTGCTGCTGGGGCCATCCGGCTTCGTGGCCGTCCTCGCCGGGTGGTTCACCACCGAGGTCGGCCGTCAGCCCTACACGGTCTACGGACTGCTCAGGCGTTCGGACAGCCTGTCCAATATCGACGCGCCGGCCGCCGCCGCCTCGCTGATCGCCTTTGTCATCGTCTACTTCCTCGTCTTCGGCGCCGGCACCTTCTACATTTTCCGCTTGATGGGCACGACACCGCGCGACACGGACACGCCCGTCCAAGAGCTGGAAAAGGGCCCGATTCGCTCGGCCGGCATCACACCGGGCCCGGCGCAAGGCGACGAACCCCATCCGGAGAAACACGATGGCCATTGATCTTCCCACCGTCTGGGCGGCGCTGATCGCCTTCGCTGTCCTGGCCTATGTCGTGCTCGACGGCTTCGATCTCGGCGTCGGCATTCTGTTCTTCGTCTTTCCCGACAAGCACGACCGCGACATCATGACCAATTCGATCGCCCCCGTTTGGGACGGCAATGAGACCTGGCTGGTCCTGGGCGGCGGCGGGCTTCTGGCCGTCTTTCCCCTCGCCTACGCCACCGTAATGCCGGCACTTTACGCGCCGATCATCGCCATGTTGCTGGCGCTCGTCTTTCGCGGCGTGGCCTTTGAATTCCGCTTTCGCACCGAGCGCTGGCGCCCGTTGTGGGACATGGGCTTCATGCTGGGCTCGACTGTGGCGGCCTTTACGCAGGGCATAGCGTTGGGCGCGCTGATCCAGGGCATCCGGATCGAGGACCGCGCCTATGCCGGCGGCTGGTGGGACTGGCTAACATCGTTCAGCCTGACGACGGGCGTCGCGGTTGTCGTCGGCTATACTTTGCTAGGCGCGACCTGGCTGAACCTCAAAACCTTGGGCGACGTCCAGGTCCGCGCGCGCAAATGGGCGCTGATCACCGCGGTCGGTACACTCATTCTTATCGGCGTCGTCAGCCTGTGGACGCCGTTTATCAACCGCCTCTATTTCGAGCGCTGGTTCGGCTGGCCGACGGCCTTCTTCTCGGCCTTTGTGCCGCTGCTGCTGGCGATCTGCGCCTTCCTCCTTTGGCACGGTCTGAAGACGGACAAGCACCTGCAGCCCTTCCTGGCGGCGCTTGGCCTCTTCATACTTAGCTATGCAGGCATCGGCATCAGCTTCTTCCCGTACATCGTGCCGGGGGCGCTTACCTTCCATCAGGCGGCAGGTCCCGACAAGTCGCTGGCCTTCCTCCTGGTCGGCGCGGCCGTGCTCATCCCGATCATTCTCGCCTATACGGCCTATGCCTACTGGGTATTCCGCGGCAAGATAGACCCCAACGAAGGCTATCACTGATGACGAAGAAGCTTCTGTGGTTCGCCGGGCTCTGGCTTGCAGGCGTCGCCACGGTCGGCGCGGTGGCGATAGTTATTAAACTGATGCTTGGCCGATAAAAAACCCCGGACGCTTCCGTCCGGGGTTTTTCAATTTAATTGTCAGACCGATTAACGATAAGACTGGAACTTCTCAACGGCGGCAGTCATGCGCGCGTTGATCGGCTTGAAGGTATCCTTGAACGAGGTCGACAGGGTCTCGGTCAACTGGTTCATTTCAGCGACATAGGCTTCCATCGACGACTTGGCGTAGCGCGACTGCAGCTCGATGACTTCCTGAACGCTCTTGGCGCCCGAAAGGGTCTTGCCCGCGGTGACGGCTTCGTCCCAGTTCTTCTTGGCGAAGGCGACGGTCTGCGCGCCGATCGTTTCCGCGCCCTTGGTGGCGGCGGTCAGCGATTCGACGACGGCTTCGACATTGCCCTTCGACAGCGAGTTAACTTCATTCAGGGCGCCAAGGGTCTTCTCGATCGAATCCTTGAAAGCCTGGTTGCCGGCCAGCGTCATGCGCTCGACCGTATTCTTGATGGTGTCTTCGCCCGTTTCCATGGCAGCACTCCAGTTTGGTTTTGTTGGCACTAGGAAGGTACGCGACCCCCTGTCCTCAACCTCCAGGGAATCTCGGTAACTTGGTTATCATATATCGCACATGCAGCACAGGGTCAAGCTTTTTTGTGCACCGCACAAAACGTTAACATTATCGTGAAGGCAATATTCGCCCCATATGGGAGATTCTTATCGCATTAGCGCGCATAGTGATTGACTGTGGTAGCGCTAGCTCAAGGATCAATGACCTTTTCGTGTCAGGAAACTTGGCAAAGTGTGAGTGGACGCAATGCGGTCACCTTTATATGTTCTTTATCGGGCTTAAGGGTTGCTTAATGACCCGCCGACATTCTGGGTGTAAGGTGACCGGGAAGACGCAGCAAACGCCTTTTCCGGAGTCCAGAACGGGCAGGCTTTTTGTATGAGTTGAGGACAGCTTTGATGGGTAACATCCGGCAGGCGACAGGCGACATCCGGCAAGGGGAGCATACCGGCGCATCCATACGCCAGAAAGCTTTTGGCATCCGCAATGGCCTGGTGGCCTTCCTGACGGCCGCCACTGCATTGACCGTTCCCGCAGCCGTCCAGGCACAGAACATTCCGTCCAACAGCAAGTATGCCGCCATCGTCGTCGATGCGCAGACCGGCGAAGTTCTCTACGCCAACCGCGCCGATTCCGTCCGCTACCCGGCCTCGCTGACCAAGATCATGACCCTGTACATGGCGTTCGACGCCCTGGCCCAGGGCAAGCTGAAGCCGACGGACACCATAACCATCAGCCAGAGGGCCGCCTCGCAGTCACCGGTCAAGGTCTATCTGAAGCCCGGCGACACGATCGACGTCGACACAGCCATGCGGCTGACCGCGCTCTACTCCGCGAACGACCTCGCCGTCGCCCTGGCCGAGAAGATCGGCGGCACGGAAGAACGCTTCGCCGCCCTGATGACCATTCGCGCCCAGTCGCTGGGCATGACCAATACCCGCTTCGTCAACGCCAACGGCCTGCCGGACGCCCGCCAGTTGTCGTCGGCGCGTGACATGGCCATCCTGGCCCGCGCCGTGATGCGCGACTATCCGCAATACTACGGCTACTTCAATGTCGAGAGTATGCAGTATCGTGGCCGGACCTATGTCAACCACAACCCGCTCAAGGGCCTGCCCGGCGTCGACGGCCTCAAGACGGGCTTCACCAACGCGTCCGGCTATAATCTGGTCGCCTCGCAGGTGAAGGGCAATCACCGCCTGATCAGCGTCATGCTGGGCGGTTCCAACAAGGTTCAACGCCGCGAGCACGTGTCTGACCTCATGTCGGTCGGTTTTGACGTCATGGAGCGCCGCGACCGCGGCGAGGTCATCACCGTCGCCCAGAACGAGTTCATGCGCCGCGCGGCGGAACCGGAAGCCAAGATGCCGGATGGCCCGACCCCCTACACGCTGCTGGCCAGCAACAGCAATCCTCTGACGGATTCGCAGCTGCGTGAAGCGCTGGAGGACAGCGAAGAGGCCAATGCCACGGATATCGACGTCCAGCGCGTTAGCGCCATGGTCAAGGCGCCGGACGTCGTCCAAGCCCTGACCCATGACGGCCAGTCCGACAGTGCCGGCCCCCAGCCCTATTTGGCACTTAAGGCCGCGGTCGCGGCGCCTGCCTATGAGCCGATCCCGCAAGCTGCCCACGCCACCGAGGAAGCGCCCAAGCCGGTCAAGGCCGTCAACAAGTCGGAAGCCAACAAGGCCGCCGCCATAGAGGCCAACCGCAAGGCGCTGGCAGAGAAGACGACTACGAGCAAAACGGCCGACAAGAAAAAGACTGACGCCAAGACGAAACTGGCGGCTGCCGACGACGAAGATGACGGCAAGACAACGGCCAAGGGCAAGAAGGCCAAGAAGAACACCCAGGCGCAATGGGCCGTTCAGGTCGGCGCCTTCAAGGACAAGTCGATGGCGTCGAACTGGGTCAAGAGCGTCAAGATGCGCTTCGATGACGCCCTGGCCGATGGCACATCGCAGGTGTCGAAGAATGAAAACGGCTGGTACCGCACCCGCTTCGCCGACCTGACCAAGGAACAGGCGGAAAAGGCGTGCAAGAGCATGAGCGCCAAGCGCCTGGACTGCATGGTGATCAAGCCGAACGCGTAGACTTATGGAGGTTGGGGCCTGCGGCCCCAAGTCTTCCCCGATCCAATAAGAAAGCCTCGCCCTTTTGGGGGCGAGGCTTTCTTATTGGAATAGAAAAGGTTTGTGGGGTATGCCGTGGCGAAAGTATAGCTTTCGTCCGCCATGGGACCCCACCCCCGTAAATTTACGGCGTCGGCATGACCACCTTCGCCGTCGCGTCTTCGCGATAGTCGAAGCCGCCGACCTCGACCCATTGGCCGTCCTTTTCCACCTTCGACCGCGTCCGGTAAATGCCGTCCGCGCCAAGGACACCGGTCGATTTCAGCGCGGCAAGGCCTTTGACGCCGTGCACCGCCTCTTCCATCTCAAAGGCGACCGGTCCTGTCGGGCGGATCGTGCCGGTCGTGTGAAACCCACCCGTCGTGAAATAGTGGAAGATGTAATTGCCAGTATCCTTGTCGCGGAAGATCAGCGAATCGCCGGCATAGGCGCCATTATTGACCGAGTGCACGATGCGTATGGCGTTGCCGCCGATGGCCCATTCCCAACGCTGGATGTCCTCGGCCTTGACGTCCTTTGTCCCCTGCCCCCGCCACGTCTTGCCAACCATGGCTTCGAACGGCGCATATGCCGCCCGGCCGCTCATGGCTTCCGGCAATGGCGCAGGTTGTGCCAATGCCGCCATCGGCACGGACAGGGCAATAACGGATGCAAGAACAAGTTTGCGGATCATGATCGGCGCCTCCCAGCCGGCACAGAACACGCCTGGAAGCGTTCGCTGTCAAGCTAGCTTTTGGCGCGCTTTTTTATCCAAAAACCGCTTCACACTTTTTGGAAAGCGCTACCGCCGCAACAACAGATCGCGTGCAGCATTCAACGCGCTGGCGCGTTTGACGTCGCCGCCCTGGTCGGGGTGGGCAGACTTCATCAGACGTTTCCACGCCTCCTTCACCGCCCGGCGATCGGCGCCGACGGGCAGATCCAGGGTCTGATAGGCGCGGATTTCTTCGGGCGTGAAACTGGCGGCGGCCTGGGGTTGGGCCGGGCGGAACGGTGAGGCAAAACGCGCAGAGCTTGAAACAACCAGAGATAACACCGCCAGCACCAGCCCGACCGCCCAGGCGCCACGCGCCATCTGGCTGATCGCCAGCGCCATCAGGATAAAGCCGACCACGGCACGCACGGCGCGGAACTGCTGGAACCACGGCCCGCTCTTGAACTTACCCTGCCGCACCTGGCGCCCGATCCAGGCCAGAAACAGAAATGCGGCAATCGCCCCAACCAGCCAGATCACGCCACGGCCTCGGTCGTCGTGTTTTCAAGGCCGAGCGACTGCATCAGCGCCAGCAGTTCCTGGCGGGCAGCGACATGGCTCATGGTCAGGGCCACCGGCTTTATGTCCGGCGACAGGTCGGTCACGGTCAGGCCAAACGGAAACAGCTCGCGATATATAACGCGGTCGCGCAAGCCGGCTAACACGCTGAAGCCCACGCGGCGGCTGAGGGCGTGAATCTTTTCATCGACACGCCGCCGGTTGCGGGCCTCGGCGGCGGCAAGGCGGTTGCGCAACACGATCCAGTCGATCGACTTACCGTCCCACGCCGCCCGCTGCTTGCGCGAATTCCACACAGTCTCGGCATAGATCGACGGCCGGCGGATATCGAGCGTCACAGGATCGACCTCACCCAGCAAGTCGAAATCGATAAAGCTGTCATTCATCGGCGTGATGATCAGGTGCGCGGCCGCGTGCGCCCGGCGCGACAGGACATGATCCCCGCCCGGCGTGTCGATGATAATAAAGTCGGCGTCCAATGCCTCATTCAAAGCGCGGTCGAAGGCCCGCCTGGCGTCGGCTTCCGGCGCTTCCAGCAGCTTGGCCGGCTTGTCGGCCAGGAAGGGTTCGACGGCATGCGGCAAGGCCTTTTCATTGGCCGCCGCCCATTGGACGCGATTGGAGAAGAAGCGCGCCAAAGATCTTTGCCGCAGGTCGAGATCGATAAATGCCACACGCCGGCCCTGATGCAACAAGTGGACGGCCACGTGCATGGCGACGGTGGACTTGCCGGCCCCGCCCTTCTCATTGCCGAAAACCAGGATACGCGCGTTGGACATTCCGGACTCCTGTCCCTGTCATACACGACTCACGGGACAGATGCTAATTAGGCGCTCACGTGCCCCTTCACCAGATGCGCGGCGACATCTCCGTGGGTAAGTCCGGCACCAAATATTCCTCACACTCTGGCGCTGAGCCGGCTGCACGGCTATATTGTCGCACATGACCGTAGATTCCGATTTCCTCGTCCGCACCGAATCCATCCGCATCCATACGGAAGAGGACTTCGAAGGCATGCGTAAGGCCGGCCGCATCGCCGCCGGCTGCCTCGACATGCTGATCCCCTACGTCGTGCCGGGCGTGCGTACTTCGCACCTCGACGACTTGGCGCGCGAATATATCTACGACCACGGCGCCCTGCCCGCCTGCCTGTACTATCGCGGCTACCAGCACACGGTGTGCATCTCGCCGAACCACATCGTCTGCCACGGCATTCCGTCGGACAAGACCTTGCGCGAAGGCGACATCGTCAATATCGACGTCACCGCCATTATCGATGGCTGGCACGGCGATACCTCGCGTATGTACGAGGTGGGCCAGGTTGCCCCCAAGGCTAAGCGCCTGGTCGAGATCACCTACGAATCGCTGCGTCTCGGCCTTGAGCAGGTCAAGCCTGGCAACACCTTCGGCGACATCGCCCACGCCATCCAGAAATACGCCGAGGCCCAGCGCTGCTCGGTTGTGCGTGAATTCTGCGGCCATGGCCTGGGACGCGTCTTCCACGACAATCCCAATGTCCTGCACTTCGGCAAGCCCGGCACCGGCCCGCGGCTGGAAAAAGGCATGTTCTTCACCATTGAGCCGATGATCAATCTCGGCAAGCCCGAGGTGAAGGTGCTCAATGATGGCTGGACCGCGGTGACCCGCGACAAGAGCCTGACGGCGCAGTGTGAACACAGCGTCGGCGTCACCGATACGGGTGTTGAAATCTTCACCGCTTCTCTGATCGACCGTTTCCGTCCCTAAGACGTCAACAACCGCGACGAAGCGCTGGCTTTCCGCACAGGCTCACGTTAGGCTCCGGGCATGGGGGAGACGACCTTGGCCGAAGACAGCGCACCAATCCTGCCCAACCATGGCGGGCACCGCCAGAGGCTGCGCGACCGGGCGCGCAAGGGCGGCGTATCGGCGCTGCCCGAATACGAACTTCTGGAACTCTTCCTGTTTCGGTCGATCCCGCAACGCGACGTCAAGCCACTGGCCAAGGCCCTGCTGGCCCGCTTCGGCTCGCTGGCCGCGGCCCTGTCGGCGCCGCTCGAAGACATGCTCCAGGTTTCGGCGCGCGACAACAAGGGCCGCGCCCTCAGGATGACACCTGATATCGCGCTCGATCTGCAACTGATGTTCGAAGCGACGCGGCGGCTGGTCGCCGAGCCATTGAAACGCACCACCGTCATCGCCTCATGGTCGGCACTCGTGTCCTATCTCAGGGTAACGCTGGCCCATGAACCGCGCGAACAGTTCCGCGTCCTGTTCCTCGACAAGAAGAATCAGCTGATCGCCGACGAGGTCATGGGCGTCGGCACGGTCGACCACGCCCCGGCCTATCCGCGCGAGATCATGCGCCGGGCGTTGGAGCTGTCAGCCAGCAACATCATCCTTGTGCATAACCACCCGTCGGGCGATCCTCAGCCCAGCCAGGGCGACATCGAGATGACCCGGCTGATCGTCAAGGCCGGCCAGCCGCTCAAGATAACCATCCACGACCATCTGATCGTTGGCCGCGAAGGCGTGACCAGTCTGCAGCAGTTGGGGGTGATGTAGCCTTCTTCTCCTCCCTGTCGCGTAGCGATGTGGTGGTGGGGTATTCGATCGGAGTCGCCCCCTCCGTCATCTTCGCTTGCG
>CAMLPZ010000109.1 GCA_946482045.1 uncultured Asticcacaulis sp. | reverse complement strand
CGGAATAGGACAGCGTGCAGCCCAGGGTGTAACGAATGCCCATCTATGCTTTCGAGTAAGGAAATGAGGTGGGGACCAGCGTCTCATCGCGGCCCGTCAAAATGCAATGATGGCTTTCAGGCGAAACGCATCTGGGCGGCGCCGCCGGTCGCGAAAATGTCGCTCATGGCGCGGCGGACCGTATCATTGGCTTCGACGCGCGACTGGAAAATGCCCCAGAAGGCGGCGTTGCGAAGAACTTCCCAGCCGTGGCCGCGCGGCGCGATATGGAAGCGGACAGGGACGTTTTCATAGGTGAGGCCGGGTTCGCCGACCGTGGGCCAGATATCGTCCCAGGTGTGGGGCGTGGGGGAAGATTGCTGTAAGATGGTAAATCCTTTGGGTAAATCCGTGTGGGCATTAAAAACGCCCGGCACCAGAGGCGCCGGGCGTCTGCATTCAGGTGATCGAACGCGATCAGGCGGTGGCGAGATTGGCCGCCGAGCTCTTGCCGCGCTCCAGCACGACGTCGTAGGAAAGCTTCTGGCCTTCCATCAGCGTGCGCATGCCTGCGCGTTCCAGGGCGCTGATGTGGACGAAGACGTCATTGCCGCCTTGGTCGGGCTGGATGAAACCGAAGCCCTTGGTGGCGTTGAACCATTTGACAGTACCGTTGGCCATGGTGGCCTCCTTGAAGAATAGCACATTCGTGCAGTATCGCCGCGCGAGATTGCGCGTCGGGGGTCCGAAAGTAGCAATGCTTGGAAGGGGCCGGGTAGGCGCAGACAAAGTCAGAGGTCTGTTTCGAATAAAACAATTCTCTCATAACGGGATCAAAATAGCAAGATAAATAATAAAACGGCGCAACCAGTAATCTATATTGACAAAAAATATTTGGACGAATTCCTTTTTATTTCATGAAATATTTGCTGTTGGCGGGTGTCGCATCGTCAGCGTACCACCAGAATTGGCGTGGCGCCGCTGACTGAATGGCGCTGATTGACAGAGGTCAGGACTAGAATCACGCCCGGTTTGGCGAAGCTGACGTTGAACGGCCCGATTTCTTTAAAATTAGGCATGGGCTCGAAGTCGGCCGCGCCCGTTTCTCCGATCGTGTAGAGTCCGTCGCCGCCTACGGCCAGAAGCTTGCCGCCCACCGTCGCCAGGCCAAAGAACGGCATGGTCTGGTATGCGTCCTCGGGCGGCAGGTCCATGTTCGGATATCGCTCACCGAACTGCTTGCGGTACAGCATTCTAACCTGGTCGCCGCCAGTCGGACCGCAGACCGTGACGATGTGGCCGTCCGCGTCCATGTGGACCAGGCCGATAGCGGCGGCGACGCAGTCCGGGTTCCATGGCAGAGTAGCAAGCCCGTTGACCGGGTCGCATTCGGTATTGAGCAAGCCGCCGCACAGATCGCCATCCTTGTTCTCGATTAGACGGATTCTGCCCGTTTTGCGGTCGATGGCGCGCATGCCGCCGCCCCATTCGCCCTTGTTGAAGCCGGCATAGACGGTGTCCGCCGTCATGAGCGTCGTCGCCAGGCCCCAGTCCAGTTCGCCGTCCAACGCGACTTCACTGACCGCGCCCGCGCCAAGGGTGATCAGGCGCTTTGTGGTCAGAACGGCGGTGGCGCCGCTGCCGCAGATGAGCGTGATAAAGTACTCGCCCTTGGCGTTGATCGTGGCCTGCGTTACCCAACCCTCGACTCCGTGCCTGCGCAGTGTCCAGGCGGCGGGTTTTTTTCCGGTCGCGGTCAGGGCCAGCAACTGGCCATCGCTGACGCACATGTCGTGGATGGCTTCGGGCGCGGTTTCGCTTCGGGGTGTGGTGTCGGTCTCCGCCAGGCTCGACAACTGGCCCGCGTCCGACAGCAGCCACAGTCGGTCCTCGGCCCAGACGGCGCGGGAGAGGAAATCCTCCTGATCGTCCCGGACGGGCTCGATGGCCGCTGCTGCAGTGGGCAGGAGCAGGGGCAGCAGCAGTAAGGCTGCCAGGGTGGCTTTGAGCGTCATGGTATCCCCTCCCGTTTACGGCCTGAGTCTGCCATGGAAGCGGGAAGGGGAAAAGTGCCTCACGCGCAGGCGCTACGCACACGTATCCAGCACCGGTTCGATTCCACCGGAACCCGGGGCGGGGAAGGGCGTGCGGAAGGTGAAGGCTTCCGCATGCGGGCCGGACTGGCGCAGGCGTTCCAGCCGGTCGACGGCTTCCGCGACCGATGGCGTGTGCCCCGCCGGCACCCACCACAGCACGACATAAAGCTCCATGCGCTCGAACCACTCTTTGCGGCGGCGCATGATCTCCAAGTGAGCCGGATCGCGATAGGTAAAGGCCGCCAGGCTGTCGAGGTCGCGCCACACCGACATGTTGATGGCGACGTTCGGGTCGTCGAAGGCCCGGATGGCCAGGGCGTCGTTGCCTTCGCCGGTCAGCCGCCACACGAAGCCGTCCGACGCGTCGGCCAGGGCATTGACGCGGTCGAGCGCGCCGACGAAATCGGCATTGACCGGGTCGTCGATCGGGCTCCTGAAGCGCGCAATATTCAGTTCCGCCAGATGCCAGCCCATAGCAACCCTCCCGCGTCATTCCGCCACGACGGCGGCGTCCCAGCCTGAACATGTAGGCGCTCGGCGCCGGATGCAAGGGCACGATGTGTATTGTGAAACGCAGGCCAGAGGCCATGCTGGATATAATCGTAACAGGATCGTAACAATGGCTTAGACTGCCGTTAAAGATACTTCTGCACTTTGCTGGACATTCGTAGTGTGGGTGGCAAAATGCAATTCTCTTTTCGTTCCGCGCCGGACAAGGCGCTCCTCGAGGTGGTCCGTGGATATCAGGTCAGTCTGGAACTGACGCCGTCGGGCGAAATCGTCGCTGCCAATGATTGTCTGCTCAACCTGTTGGGCTATTCCTCCGAAGCGCTGCGCGGCCAACGCCACGCCATGCTATGTCCCGAGCCTCAGGCAGGCGCGGGCAGCCAGGCCTTCTTGCAGGAGGTCTGCCGTGCAGCCAGGTCGGATGTGTTTCCACTGCGGACGAAAGGAGCTCAAACCGTTTGGGTTGCCGGCGCTTACGCGCCGGTGCGTGACAAGTCAGGCAAGGTGACGGCGATCTTCCTGGTCGGCACGCCGATTACGGAGGTAAAGACCAGGGCGCTGGATGACGCCCGCACGGTCGAAGCGCTCAACCGCGTCCAGGCGATCATCGAATTCGATCCCGATGGCACCATCCTGACGGCGAACGACAACTTCCTCAAGACCCTCGATTATGCCCTGGGCGACATCGTCGGCAAGCATCACCGGATATTCTGCGACACGGCCTATGTCCGTTCGGAAGCCTATCAAGTGTTCTGGCGCGAACTGTCGCAGGGCAAGTTCCAGGCCGGTGAATTCCAGCGTGTCAGCCGCACGGGCCAGCCGGTTTATATCCAGGCGTCCTACAATCCGGTGTTCGATGAAAACGGTGCGGTCATCAAGATCGTGAAATTCGCCATCGACGTGACGGAAACCGTCCGCCGGCGTATGCGCAACGACACGATAAGCCATGAGATCAACCAGGAACTGGGCGGGGTCGTCACCCGCATCGTCGAAGCGACCCACATGACGGGCGGCGCTGCGGCTGCGTCGAGCGAAACCGCCGCCATCATCAATTCGGTCGCCGCGGCGTCTGAAGAGCTGACCCAGAGCGTCCGGGAAATCGCCGCCAGCATGTCGCACGCGAAGAGTGGCGCCGAAGAAGTCTTCCGCCACACGGAAATCGCCGATGCCTCGGCAAAGACCCTCAACGAAACCGCGGGCTCGCTGACCGAGATCGTGGCGCTCATCCAGGGTATTGCCTCGCAGATCAACCTGCTGGCGCTGAACGCCGCGATCGAGTCGGCGCGCGCCGGTGAAGCCGGGCGCGGCTTTGCCGTGGTCGCCACCGAAGTCAAGACGCTGGCCAACCGGGCAGCGGCGTCGACCCGCACCATCAACGACGAAATCACACGGATGCAGGCGATGAGCCAGGACGTCGTCGCCGCCCTGGGGCAGGTCACCGGATCGATGACCGGCGTGGTGGAAAACGTCGCCGGCGTCGCATCGGCGATCGAGCAGCAATACGCCGTGACGGGCGAGATTTCCAACAACATGCAGTCCGCCGTGGGCGCCGTCAGCCAGATTGAGGAAAGCCTCGGCTTCATCAGTACGACCTTCACCTCCGTGGCGTCCGCGTCGGAGCAGGTGAAGGTCAATGTGGAACAGTTGGTCGCGTAAGGCGTGCGGTATGACGGTCGCCCTGAACTATCCTCACGCATTGCTGGGCTTGTGCGAGAGCGGTGACATCACGCCGGACCGTGCCTCCCGGCTGTTCGTCCAGACGCTGTCGTCACTGGACCGGAGGTTTGCGACGCCACGGGCGGCCGCGGAGTTGCAGGCCGTGTTCAGTACCGTGTTCGGGGCGAGGGTGGCTGACCGCATATCGCGCGGCGCGGCGATAGAGGCGCTGATCGAGGCCTTGGCGCTGGCCGAATCTAACGCGTCGGACGTTGCCGCGCAACGGAACGCAGGGAAGATGCGGGCATGACGCTGCCGCGGATACTGGTTGTCGACGATAATGAAGACATCCGCGTTCTCGTCCACGCCGTGCTGACCGCGCGCGGTTTCGACGTCGTCCTGGCGGAAGATGGCGAGGCGATGGCCAGGGTGTTGAGCGCCATGACGCCCGATCTCATCCTCCTGGACGCCAACATGCCGGGTGAGTCCGGATTTTCGATCAGCCAGCGGCTGGCGCAGGACGGCGGGCCGCCGGTGATCATGCTGACGGCCATGAACCATCAGCGCTATAAGAATGCCGGTCTGGCTGGCGGCGCGGCGGACTATGTGACCAAGCCGTTTGATGCCGACGAACTTGCCTTGCGCATCCGGGGCGTCATCAGGCGTCTTGCCCCGGCGCCGAAATCCGACATGGTCAGTTTCTCCGGCTGGAAGCTGGACAAGACGTCGCGGACCCTGACGAGCCCGGCGGAGCGGTCGCTGATCCTGACCAATGCGGAATTCGCCCTCTTGTGCGTATTCCTGAAAACGCCGGACCGTCCGCTGCGCCACGCCCATATTCTCGAACAGATGCAGACGCTTCACGGCTTTTCCACCGAGCACGCGCTCAAGACGCTCGTGTCGCGCCTGAGGATGAAGCTGGATTATCTGGAGCCCGGCAGCGAACTCATTCAGACCGTCTACGGCATAGGCTATGTTTTGAAGCCGGGCGTGTTGGAGGGCTGACGACTTGGGGGCCGTGCCTTCGAGCTCTGGCCGGGCGCGCGGTTTTCATCGCCGGTATTTGACGCCTGGCCGCGCCGGGGCATAGACTGATCCGGCCCTAAAAAGCCGAGGACACGTCATGCCGACCGCGACCGTGGAACTGAGATCGATCGACGACACCGAAGCCGCGCTCGGCTGGGCCGGCGGCCATACGGTGGTGGTCGACCGACCCGACGGCCGCGCGGGCGGGCAGGGGCTCGGCTTCAATGGCGCGCAACTGCTGGGTCTGTCGGTCGGCGGCTGTTTCTGCAACGACCTGCGTTACGCCGCCCATGAGCTGGGTGTGCGGCTGGGCGGGATTTCGGTGTCGGTCGAGGTGGCGCTGGATGGCAGCCCGCTTCTCGTCACGGGGGTGGCCATGACCGTGCGGTGTGACACGGCCGACGGCTCCGACCCCGCCATTGTCATCGCAAAGGCAAAGGCAATCTGCACCGTCGCCAATTCGCTGCGCCAGGGCATTCCTGTTGAGATTCGCGCCTGACCCATCCCATCGCACGTATTTCGCGCGATCACCGATATGTGTCCGGATACCGCTTGAATTTTTCCCCAATTGGGGGAATGCTTTCCTCAATAAAGCCTGGGGAGGCACGTGTGAGTCTGGGTTCGGTAAAAGAGTTGCGTGTCCACGATAGCGTAAAGACGCCTAAGCGGCGCCAGCTGCCGTGGCGATTGATCGGCCTCTGCCTGGCCTTTGGCGTATCGGCCGTGGTCTGGCTCGCGATCTTCTGGGCCATCGGCTACTACTTCTGAACCACGGCAGAGCCGTGGCGGGACTTATCCTAGAAACCGTACTTTTCCGGGTTTTCAAGAACCGTGTCCACGGTCAGTGCGGCGTCCTTTTCGCCCAGTTCGCACGCGATCATCAGACGGAGCATCTTTTCGCGATCTCTTTGACGCACTGCTTCGTCCCACCGCTCGACAAGAGCGAGTTCAACCAGCCGTTCGTTGATGGTCATTCCCGATAACCGGCTTCTTCGCAAAATGAGTCTCCCGGCCGCGACACTGGCTAACTTATCACGTGAACAAGGCTCGCCCCTACAATCCCGCACGCAAAAAAAGCCCGCGTCATTGCCGATGCGGGCAAGGTAGGCGCAATGGCTTTGACTCCGCGCCCGTCCATGATAGCAGTGACGAAAATACCGCCCGAAACAGGGCCGTGGGGAGACACGTCATGACACCGAAACACATCATCGCCTGTGCAGTCTTATGGGCCGCCGCGGCCGGCCCGCTGGCGGCGCAAGGCACGGCTCCGGGTTCCAATCCGATCATTCGCGACCGGTTTACCGCCGACCCCGCGCCTCTGGTCGTCGGGGACACCCTTTATCTTTATACCGGACACGACCAGGCGACCGGCCAGGAAATGTTCAACATGCGCGAGTGGCTGGTCTTTTCGACCAGGGACATGAAGACCTGGACGCCGCACGCGCCGATCATGAACGTCAAGGACTTCAAATGGGCCCAAAAGGACGCCTGGGCGGCCCAGACCATCGAGAAGAACGGCAAGTTCTGGTTCTACGCCGCCGTCGAACACGACAACACGCACCCGGGCAAGGCCATTGCGGTCGCGGTTTCGGACAGCCCGACGGGTCCGTTCAAGGACGCCAAGGGATCGGCCCTGATCACCAACGCAATGACGCCCGAAGGCACGCATAGCTGGGAAGACATCGACCCGACCGTCTTTACCGACGACGATGGCACGACCTGGATCGCCTGGGGCAACCGCGACTGCTATATCGCGAAGCTTAAGGACAATATGATCGAGCTCGATGGCCCGATCCAAAAGATCACGCCCCCGCATTTCGAGGAAGGCCCGTGGCTGCATAAGCACAATGGGCTCTACTACCTGACCTATGCCTCGCTCGACCGGACGACGCAGACGGATGAGCACATCTCCTACGCCACCGCCACCTCGCTCGATGGGCCCTGGACCTATCGCGGCGAACTGAGCAAGTCCGGCAAGAACAGCTTTACCATCCATCCCGGCATCGCCGAGTTCAAGGGCCAGTGGTACATCTTCCTGCACAACGCCGCCCTGTCGATCGGCGATGAGAAGGGCGCCTTGGGCCGCCGCGCGGTCACGGTGGAATATCTGCAGCACAATGCCGATGGCTCACTCAAGCCCGTGATCCAGACCGAAGCCGGCGTTTCCGTGCCCCCTCCGGAACAGTGACGCATGCTTAAGGCGCTTGTCAGAGGGTAGCGGCGGGTATGGCGGCTGTTACCCTGAAGCAGGGTGGGGAGAGGGGCATTCAGGCCGGGACGCTAGACAGATGACTAGCCGCGCCGACCACTGACAAATTTCCCGGTTCTCATGGCGCGTGCAGGGGAGCCGTTGTGAGGAATATCTACCAGATATGCCTGGCCACCCTCACACTTGACAAAATAAACATCGGACACTGAATTCTTATCGACGATTGTATCTCCGGCTCTCCACCACAGCGAGTCCGTGTTTCTGTGTCCTCTATTTTCGTGCGCTTTAATGGCGCATTCGAAGCCGTAGGCGCGTATGGCGCTGACCATTTTTTCCGCGGAGCCTTCCGCCAGAGCGGGAGCTTCGCCCATAGTTTGGCAGGAACACAGTCCAAGCAGAGGTAACAAATATATCGTCAGCCGTTTCATGTCTTAAGCTCTGCCGTGTCAGGTGACGTGATGGCCGGGAATGATCATCCGTCTTCCGTTTTCGGACAGAGGATCATATGCACGTGGTTGGGCGTCAGGCAATAGGCCCACACCTCCGCCCCAGCCTTGATCGCCTGCTCAGCCAACATATCGCAGTAGATATCCTGATCACCATCCTCGAAGAAAATCGGCTCTCGCCGATTGCGTCGTCAGATAGCCGTCGGCCGTATAGGTGTACTGCTCGACATGGCCGTCGATGCCATGCGTCGTGCTCGTCCGGTCGCCACGAGCATTGTAGGTGGGGGAATGTTACTCCTGTCCCTCTATTTTCAGGGTTGATCGTGAGCTGTAATCCAAGCGCCTATATTGAGTTTAGCCTGAATTATTTCCATGGCTATGTCAGTTACACCTATAATAATCATCATTGTGATAACAATTGATATCGCTAATATTGCCGTTTCACGAATATTCCCTTCACGTTCTTCGAAAAACGAACTGACATAATCATACGTCATCCAGTAAAGATGCTTCATCAAATGGAGAGCGAGGATTCCTGTGAACAGGGAAAGCGGGAAGTACAGAGCATGTTTCCAACTGGACGACGCCTGCTTCCAAATAATTGCAGAAAGCGCCGCCAAAAAAATGATGCGCGATATCAGAGCGACGTAATCAGCCAGGTGCTTGGCATCTTGATAATCGCCATGCGCCAGGATGCGAAGTTTCCTGCTAAACCTAGACGTATTTTCTAGCACTGCCGCGCCTGAACATTTTCATTGGTCCCGTACGGACTTACCATAGACCTTCCGCTTAATGCCACGACACAGCTCCGGCAAGCGGTATGAGTTTCGTCGCGTGTCGCCCCATTTTCTTGGCAAAGGGCTTCATCAGGAGATCTGACTTGATAATATGATCGATTAGCCAATGGTGAAGGAACCCCGCTATCTCCTTTTGAAAGACAAGCAGCTGACCCTTTCCGCCTTCTGGGCCGTCAACTTGATCTTCCCTTTTGACGTCCGAAGAGACATCCCTCTTGAACGTGCTCAGGTCGGCGCGGATCTCCGCCAGTTGTCTAATAAGGTCCGCGTGTTCGTGGCGATGAGCATCGGCGTAGGAGTACCGGACCGCTCTTTGCAGGGCCTCTTCTCTGGCAAAATGCACCGACGTGTATATTTCCAGCTTACGCAAAATCCTGTCAAAGGCTTCGACACTCGCGTCCTCGGGCGCGATTGCGCAAAATTCATTTATGACCCCAATCAGCGCCAGGTGATCATGGTCAATAACGCCCTGATCGATCGACATTGCCTCTCGCCACTGAATACTCATCCCATCTCTCCCGCTTAACAGTCGCCGCAAAAATTCATCGCTAAACCTTGTTCGACGAGCTCAAAAACGTGCAATTCCAGTTCGGTAGCGCGCAATGGTTGGAAGCTGACGAAGGGGCATTGGGATCGCTTCCGGCGGAAGATCGCCACCTTCACTGCGCGCATGGCCCCACCCGGATTGATCACCAGCTACCTAAACCGCCGCCGGTCCCGCGTTTTCCCAAGAAGCCGGTTGGATTTCAGCATGCGCTTCGCGCCCATTATAACCTCAATATATTTGTGGATATAATGGGTACCCAAGGTTGCTTAACGAGCCATTAAATAGCCGCTACCTGCGTGAAACCGCGTCGCCGGCAGAGGTCGGGGGCAGCGACGAGTGCCTGCTGGCAGCCAGGGAATAGGGGGGAGAGGAGCACTATTCCTCATTGCTTCCTGTACAGTTCTGCAAAAAAGCTGTGGCTGATCTTCAGCGCGATCTTTTGGCTTTCCTCAGGTGTGCGCCGAGCGATACGGCGGCCGAGCACGCGCTCAAGACCGGTAATGAATACTTGTCCTAAGGGCCACCCTGACATCGAGCGCTGTAATCCCGACCGGTAGCTTCATTCTTTCGTTTACCATGTCGTGATAACGCTATCATTACATTTGAAAAAGCAGATGATATAATAAGCTTTACGTCCGCCGGGGCGGGGTGTCTGGGCGGGTAATATGAGGCCGTTCATGCTCGTGGCGGCGCCATCCAGGCTTGTGTGGCCTCAGGATTATTGGCGCAGGGCGGCGCTCTAGAAACCAAGGCTACAGAATTTCTGTGTGCGCCGCACAAACATATCTTAAATAAAAACAATATTTTATTTCTGTCTCGCTTTTCGTGCGCGTGCGGCCAACCCGTTGCGGGCTCTGATTCTAAAGATGGCGTCCTGCCATACTGTCGCAATTACGCAACGGCCCGACCCTTTTCTTAAATAGTCTGATCGTTTTATTAAATGGTCGGACTTTTGCCGTTGAAAAAATGTGAGCGCTATCATAACGTCGTTCTGTCGTGGCGCGCCGGGCGCCCGGAGACTCTCTCTCTGAAACGTGCGGAAACGCGCGGCGGCCGGCGTGTGTCCGACAGCTTGCAAACCGTCCACAACCGCCTCTCACATTCCGTAAGAGGCACAAATGTACTCGGGCCAAAGAAGCCAGGAGACAGGGAGAATGACCTATGAAATCCACAAGGGATAATTGTACCCAAAATCGCCGTGCCGCACCCAGGTCCCGCCTGGGCCGTATTCTGGCCGGCACCACTGCGTTGACGGCCGTGGTCTTTGCGACGGCCGCGTTCGCGCAGGACCCCGCGGCGGTGCAATCCGAAGCGGAAAGCACCGCGGCCGACGGCGACGTTGTCGTCGTCACCGGTATCCGCAAGTCGCTGGAAACGGCTTCGCAGATTAAGCGCAGGGCCGATACCTTCGTCGATTCGATCACGGCATCCGACGTCGCGGCGCTGCCCGACGCCAGCGTGGCCGAGGCCCTGGGGCGGATCCCCGGCGTGTCGGTGACGCGTTATTCGATCCTGCCGCAGTACAATACCGGCGGCGCCGGCGGCGCCAGCGGCGACTTTCCGTCAGCCGAAGGCTCGGGCAACCTGATTCGCGGCCTCTCGTTCGTCCGCTCCGAATTCAACGGCCGCGACCAGTTCACCGCCAACGGCGGGCGGGCGCTCGACTGGTCGTCCATTCCGCCCGAACTCGTCGGCGGCGTCGATGTGTACAAGAACGCGTCGGCCGAACTGATCGAAGGCGGCGCCGGCGGGACGATCAACCTGCGCACGCTTGCGCCGTTCGACCGCAAGGGCTCGGTCTTCTCCGTCAGCGTTGATGGCACCTATACCGACCTGCGCAAGGAGTGGTCGCCCAGCTATAGCGTGATCGCCAGCAACCGCTGGCAGACGAGCGCCGGCGAATTCGGCCTGCTGGGGTCCTATTCCCACTCCGAACTCAGGTCGAACATCAACGACTGGCAGATCGGTGCGCCGGTCCCGAAGGTCAATGTCAGCGCGGTTGAAGCGATCGGGCCCGGCAAGTTCACCGGCGTGCCCGTCGGCAATGTCATCGGCACCCAGACCGTCTTCCAGATGCGCCACAACGAACAGGACCGTGAGCGCACCAGCTATTACCTGGCCGCGCAGTGGAAGAACGACACGACGAACATCCTGGTCAAATACATCAATGTCGAGAACGGCACTGACACCGTCGAACACACCGTCGAACACCTGCCGGACGCCAACACGCCGAACAACACGGTGCTGACCAACGTCTTTACCCGGCCGTACACCGGCACGGTCGCGCTGTGCAATATCGGCTTCGACATTACCCAAGGCGGCTGCAGCCAGCCGATCGCCATCGGCCAACTGATGACCGCCGGCACGATCAACGGCGCGGGCATTGACGGCGGGGCCTATGGCTACGGCATCAATACGCTGGGCCGTGGCGTGGTCGACCGGTCCAAGACCGAGGACTTCAGCATCAACCTGAAGCACAATTTCAGCACCCGGCTGCACCTGAACCTCGACGCGCAATACACCAAGGCAACCGCGTCGCAGACCGAGCTCTGGGGTGGCGGCCAGACGCACTTCATGGTCGACATGGTGTCGAGCCTCGACAATGGCTATCTCAGGTTCCACATGGACCCGCGCGGCAACCAGATCACCGACGTGAAGCCGGGCCTGGCGCCGACCGTCGCGTCGGACGATACGGGCGATCCCAGCGTCTATTGGTGGCTGTTCAACGCCGACAACCACCAAAAGGGCGATGGCGATCTCTATGCCCTGCGGGGCGACGTGGTGTACGACTTCGAGGACAATTCCTGGTTCAAGGACATCAAGTTCGGCGCCCGCTATTCCGAACGCAACCAGACCAACGATACCGCCAACCAGAACTGGGCGGGCGTGGCGCCGCCCTGGGCCGGTGGTGGCGCGGTGCCCTTCAGCGCCCTGCCGGCGGGCATGACCGAGGTCGACGACTACCGGGACTTCTTCCGCGGCGACCTGGTCCACGGCGACAACACCAAGTTTGTCTATATCAGCCGTGACTACCTGCTGAACTACG
>CAMLPZ010000108.1 GCA_946482045.1 uncultured Asticcacaulis sp. | reverse complement strand
GCGGGGAGGGGGCCAGGGTGAGGGGCTTCTTTCAACGAAATGGAGCGTTCCACTGAGTGCTCGTATTTGCCGCCAACACCGTTAGCGCATAAGACTATTGCAATGCGCTCGCTGAATCGAACAAGGAGCCCCTCACCCCAGCCCTCTCCCCGGCCTAGGCGGCAGCCAAAGCGGGGAGAGGGGGGGTATTGCCGCCCCCTCACCGCTGCCGAGCGCGCGGCATTGCCGCCCGGGCTCCTGGCGGAAATGCCCGATGATGTGCGGCTAAAAGGCAAACCACACCCGCTATCGCACGTTTCGCGCTGGATGAGAGGTTACGCCGTCATTCTGGTGCGCGGCACGACGATCTTCTGGCCGAACCTGCCGCGAGACATGAGCCGCAATCCTGTTCTGCTGGCGGTGCTGGCGCACGAACTGGTCCATGTCTGGCAATACCGTACCGGCATGACGCTGCTCAACTATTTCCTCCGCGATATCATCGGCCATCGCGGCCGCTATGCCTACGAGTTAACCCCCGGCAAACCGTACCGCGATTACGGCTATGAACAGCAGGCTGCGATGATGGAGGACTGGGTCCGCCTGAGCCACGGCTTGCCGCTACGGTATGGCAAGGATATTGCACTCGACGACCTGACCCATCTGCTGCCTTTTGTTGGAGACCCAACGTGATTCAGGACAACAGCCCCGCCCTGTGGCGCGACGCCCTGCCCCGACTGAAACCTGACGGCAGCAAGTACGATCGTGGCCATGCCATGGTCGTCGGCGGCCCGATCCAGTCTACCGGCGCCGCCCGGCTGGCGGCGCGCGCGGCCTTACGCATCGGCGCTGGCCTTGTGTCGGTGGTATGCGATGAGACCGCCCTGCCCGTCTATGCCGCATCGCTCGAAGCTGTAATGACCAAGGTCGCCCGGGATGCCGCCGCCTTTTCACACCTTTTGGAAGACAAGCGCATCACGGCCGTTCTTATCGGCCCCGGCACCGGCCTGACCAACCGGACCTGCGATTTCGCCTTGGCTGCGCTCGGCGCCGGTCCTTGCGTTCTCGATGCCGACGCCCTGACCGTGTTCAGGAAGGTCCCGGCGGCCTTGTTCCGGGCCACATCCACCTCAACCCTGCTGACACCGCACGAAGGCGAGTTCACCCGACTGTTCGGCCCGGTCAGCGACCGCGTCTCAGACACTCAGAAGGCCGCCCGAACCTCTGGAGCCGTTGTGCTGCTGAAGGGAAAAGACACAGTCATCGCCGCGCCGGACGGCCGCACCGTCATTAACCGCGACGCGCCGCCGCAACTGGCAACGGCCGGCACAGGCGATGTGCTGGCAGGTATGGCAACGGGACTGATCGCCCAGGGCATGGCGACGTTTGATGCCGCCTGCGCGGCCGCCTGGCTGCACGCCGAAGCCGCCCGCCGTTTCGGCATAGGCCTGATCGCCGAGGACCTGGAAATCCAGCTCCCCGGCATATTTTCAGGGCTTAGATAATGCAGATCGCGCCGGTGCCCTTAAGGCCGCAATAGCCGCCGGGGTTCTTGTCGAGATAGCCCTGGTGGTAGTCTTCGGCGAAATAGAACGGCGCCGGCGCATCGGCCTTGGTCGTATCCGACGGCTGGAAGACTTCGGTGGTAATGGCATCCTTGCCAAGCGCCTTCATTTGCGTCGCGAAAGCGTCGCGGCTGGTCATGGCCAGGGTATATTGCTCCGACGTCGACGGGATAATGGCCGAGCGGTATTGGGTGCCGACGTCGTTCCCCTGGCGGTGCCCTTGCGTTGGATCGTGGTTTTCCCAGAAGATCTTCAGCAGTTGCTGAAAGCTGATCACCTTGGGATCGTAGACCACCAGCACACCTTCGGTGTGGCCGGTCTGGCCGGAGCACACCTCCTTATAGGTCGGGTTGGGCGTATAGCCGCCAATATAGCCGGCTGCGGTGGTAAAGACGCCCGGCTGTTTCCAGAACAGGCGCTCGACGCCCCAGAAGCAGCCCATGGCGAAGACGACGCTTTCCGAGCCTTCCGGATATGGACCTTTGAGCGGCGTGCCCAGGACGACATGCGTCTCTTCGGTTGGGATGGGATCGGCCCGGCCCGGCAGGGCCTGGCTCTTGGAAATCATCTGGGTTTTGAGACCGAACATGTGCAAAGGAACCTTTCGTTACACTGCTTATACGCGCCAGCCTCCGATATGGTTACAAAAAAAGCCAATGAAAGAGTGCTTTCAAGCTTGCGAAGTCGCGCGGCGTGGTTATAAAGGCCGCCTTCCGCGTGATGGCTTTTTTGCCTGTCGCGATCTGGATGGACAGGTGGCCGAGTGGTTGAAGGCGCACGCCTGGAACGCGTGTATAGGGGCAACTCTATCGAGGGTTCGAATCCCTCTCTGTCCGCCATTCATGAAAAAAGGCTCCCCGAGGGGAGCCTTTTTTCATGAATATCGGCCCGAGGGCTTCGAACCCTCGAAAACGAAAAAGAGGGTTCGTAACCGGAGCATCGTAGATGCGCAGGTTCGGCGGAGCGCAGCGGAGCCAATCCCTCTCTGTCCGCCCACCGTAGACGACACGCACACCTATACCATCAACCGTCCCGCAACGTGTGTCCGCGTCTTCCCGCCGATCCACACCTGTCCATTGCCATCCCGGCTCGCATATACCCGCCCCTTACGCCCCAGACAGGTGCCCTGAGCTGCAACATAGTCCGCCCCCGCCACGCCACTATCGAACAACCACTGCGCCAGCGACGCGTTGAGGCTACCTGTCACCGGGTCCTCGATAATCGCGCCGATATGATCACTAAAGAAGGCCCGGACCTCGAAGGCCGCGTCACCGCCCGGCGCGTGCGGCCCTACAACCCCGATGTCGATCCGTTCGGACCAACTGCGTGAAGGCGCAAGCGCCAACACCTTCTCGGCCGAGGCCAGCCGGATGCCCAGCCAACCCGGTCCGTTATCGACCCACGCCGCATCAACCACCTCGTCCACCGTAATCCCAAGAAACCGCACGGCCTCATTCAATTTCCCAGCCGACGGCGCCCCTGACCTGATAAGCGCCGGCGCCGCGAACGACAGCCTGTCCGCGTCGCGGCGGATACGGACAAGGCCCGCGCCGCACTCCTGAATAATTTCACCGCCATTCTTCGGCACACCTCCGGCTTCAAGCCATGCGTGACACGTCCCCAGCGTCGGATGTCCCGCGAATGGCATTTCCCGCTCAAGCGTGAATATCCGAACGCGATAATCCGCGGTCGGGTCGATTGGCGGTAGCAGGAAGGTCGTTTCGGACAGATTGAACCAGCGCGTAATGCGTAGCATGTCCTCGGTCGTAAGATCACCCGCGCCCGTAATCACCGCCAAAGGGTTGCCGGAGAAGGCCTCCGCTCCGAACACATCGACCATCGAAACCTGCATACCGCATCCTCCTGGGTGAGCCGCCACACCAGCCCTTGAGACTGGACATGTCAACCTCTTGATTTCTTATACGATTCCATAAATACCTCCGGCACTTTGGAAGGAAGCCTAATGCCACCAAGGAGAACCCTGCGAGTCGAAGAGGTGGCGGACGCTGCTTTCCACATTGTCGCCGCCGAGGGAATCGCCGGCCTGACCCTGCGCCCGCTGGCGGCGCGTCTGAAAACCACGGTCGCTGTCCTGTCCTACCAGTTCGGCCAGAAGGACGTGTTAGTCGAGCAACTGATCCGTCACGCCGCGGACCACGAAGCCAGGCATCTCAACGGATTTCGCACGCAGCTGGAAGACAGCACGGACCTTCCCGTCTCCCTGCTGGGGCAGATTTATGAAGCCATTCTGGATGATTTCATCACCGTATTGCGTCCGGGAACAATCCTGCTGTCCGATCTGCTGTTCAACATTTCAGGCGCCGCGCCGTCTCTGGCGCTGGTAGATTGGCTGGCCACGCGCAAAACCTTTTGGGAGTTGCTGGCGAACCGCCTGACGCCAAAACCGGCCTTCGACCTGGCGACTGTGCTGCATGGCTTCGCAATCGATGAAAGCGCGTATGGCCTGGCGCTGGGAACACACGACGGCTATCGCTGGCTCAGACGCCTGTGTATCGGACGGCTGGCGTCCGGCATTTGCCCGCAAGGCGAACGGCCCGCCGACCAACGTTTGTTCGACCACCACACAATTGCGCTGCGGGCACACGCCGAATGGCGCTTTGCGGACATTCTTCCGACTGAAGGGCCACAATCCGTCATCGTCCAGGCGGCGGCCGACCTGATCGCCACCCGCGGCGTAGCCAGCGTTACCCACCGCGCCGCCGCCGAGCGCACCGGCCTTGCCGCCTCAACGGTCGCATATCACTTCCCCTCGCAACCCGAACTGGTGCGCGCGGGGCTTGACCGGCTGATCCCGTCCCAGCAGGCGCGGCTCGAGCGCGACGGTAGCGCACGTTACAATGTCAACGACCCCATGGCGCCGCAGCGTGGCATCCGTCCGTACCAGTCATTCGAAATTGCCCGGGCCGGCTTTGGTATCGCCCTGTCGGCCGCGCGCGATTCGGAGTGGCGCAATGCCGCGGCAAGCCTGCGCACACTGCGCGGCCACTACTTAAAGCAACACCTGACGGAGACGGCCGCACCAGTGCCGTTCGACGCCCTGGCGTCACAGGTGCTGATCATGGCAGCCTGCGGCATCGCCAATATCGAAGCCTGGCGCGGACCCGAAGAGGCCAGCCGTCTTGCCCTCCCGGTCATTTTCACGACTCTGCACGACCTTGGATGTGCGGCAACCGGCCGCAATGGTCTCATTCCGACCTAAACTTTCCTTGGTCGGGATATTAGCGAAGCGCGAAGCCATTCGAACAACTGTATAAAACACCACGAAAATTCGCCTATGAAGAGACATTTAGTGCCAATTATACTGAACAAACGTTCTGATTTAACCTCGCCTTAATCATACCGTGACAACTTTCGCGTCGCTGGTAACTGTGCGTTGAGTGTCCTAACTTAGAAAAGATATCAACCCGGTCCGGCACTCGTGTTCGTTTGCCCTCAGAGTCTGCCGGGGAAGTCCTTTGAAAAATCTCACCATCCGCCTGCGCGTGATCGCCTCGTTCGCCATTGTCCTGATGGCGACCATTTGCCTGGGGCTGTTTGCCTCGCACCGGCTGAGCGCGGTCAACGCCGCTGCGGCTGACGTATCCGGCAACTGGCTGCCCGCCGCCAACCATCTCGGCGATCTGACCCAGGAGTTCGAGTCCTACCGGTCGCGCCAAGGGCAAATTTTGCTGCAAACCGGTGACGAACAGGCCGCCATGTACGGCAAGCTGGCAGAGACCAAGTCTAAGGTCGAAAAAGCGATGGCCGACTATCTGGCCACCGTGAACACGGCAGAAGAGCGTATGCTGGCCGACGAGATGAAAACATCGGTCGACGCCTACCTGGCTTTGACCGACGAACACCTCCAGCACGTGCGCGGCGGCGATGTTGCCGGCGCCACGCAGTTGCTGTTCACGACGATGCGTCAACCGGTCGACCGTGCGCGTGCCGCTATCCGCAAGGCGCGCGCCTATCAGGTCAGCCAGGGCAATATCGTTGCCGCGGCTGGCCAGAAACAAGGCCGCGATGCCCAGACCCTGATCTATATCGTACTGGCCATCACGACAGGCGTCTGCCTTCTGATCGGATTCGTCATGATCCGCACCATTTCGACGCCGATTCGCCGCATGTCAGACATCATGGGCGTCCTGGCCAAGGGCAATACCGAAGTCACTATTCCCAATGCCGGCGAACGCAGTGAGATTGGCGACATGGCGCGCGCCGTCGAGGTCTTCCGCGTCGGCATGATCCGTAACCGCGAACTGGAGGCCGAAACCGCCGAAGCCCGCGAAGCGGCCGAGGTCGAACGCAAGCAGACCATGTTCAGCCTGGCCGACCAGTTCGAAGGCGCTGTCGGCGGCATTGTCGACATGGTGTCTTCGGCCGCTACGGAAATGCAGGCGACGGCGGCGCAACTCAGTGCGTCGGCGCAGGAGTCCACCGCCCAAGCCGTCGCCGTATCCGCTGCGGCCGAAGAAGCCGGCACCAATGTCACCTCGGTGGCCGGCGCTGCCGAGGAACTGGGCGCTTCCGTCTCCGAAATCGCCCGCCAGGTCGATCACTCACTGCAAAAGGCGCGCGAGGCCGTGACCGAGGCCGACACCACCGCCGCCATCGTCCATCAGCTGAGCGAAGCCGCCGGCCGCATCAACACTATCGTCGACATGATTTCCGGCATTGCGTCGCAGACCAACCTCCTGGCGCTCAACGCAACGATCGAATCCGCCCGCGCCGGTGAAGCCGGCAAGGGTTTCGCCGTGGTCGCCTCCGAGGTCAAGGCACTGGCCGAACAGACGACGCGCGCGACCTCCGAAATCAACACCCAGGTCGCCGGCATCCAGGACACCACCCGCCAGGCCGTCGAGGCGATCACCGCCTTTACCGGCACCATCCGCGCCATTAGCGAATCCTCCACGACGATCGCCGCCGCCGTCGAGCAGCAGGGCGCTGCCACGCAGGAGATCGTCCAGGCTGTGACCCAGGCCTCGGCCGGTACGGCTGAGGTAACGGCAAACATCACCAATGTCGCGCGCATGGCCGAAGAAACCGGTACGGGCGCCGGTCAGGTCCTGGGCGCCTCGTCTGAGCTGGCGCAACAGGCCGCTGCCCTGCGCAACCAGGTCAACGCTTTCCTCGTCCAGGTCCGCGCGGGCTGAAGCAGATGACATCTGTCGCGGGCCGCCTAACGGATCTGGTGGTCCGCATCAAACGTCGGCGCAAGCTGCTGGCGATCGCCTTGGCGGTCCTGATGCCGGTTTTCGTACTGTCCGGCGTGGTGATCCATGAAAGCATGGACGACATCGCGTTCGCCGAAAAGGAGCTGGCCGGCACGGCCTATCTGCGGCGGACCTGGAACCTGCTGTCGGTCTGCGACGCCGGCATCACACCTTCCCACGAAGCATTCGGCCGTCCCCTGCATGGCCAGGTCCTTCCCAGGCTCGAAGCCGAAGCCAGCGCAATGATCGCCGAACTGGGGCACGACGCCATGCCGTGCGAAAAGGCGCGGCGCTTCATGCGCCACGTGGCGGACGAAACCAATCTCATGCTCGATCCGCGTCCGGACTCCTATTACCTGATGCATGCCGCCGTCGTCGACATCCCTGCTCTGAGCGGCCATGCCGCTGCCAGGATCACACCAACCCACACGCTTCAGTCACGCATCGACCGCGTTTCCGAAACCGCTCAGGCCGTCGACGACTCGCTGCAGCGGGCGATGCGCACCAGCGATGCGTCGCTGGCCTCCGCCGTAACGCTGCCGGCCCAGACGCTGTCGCGCGCCGTCAACGGCATGGTAGGCGACGCCAGCGGCCATGCCGTGGCGTCCAACGAAATGCGCGGCGCGCTGGACACACTCTGGGTCGTCAGCGTCAACCAGCTCGAACGGCTCCTGAACCTGCGCATCACCACGGCGCGATTGACGCTGGGGGCGACTCTGGCCCTGGCCTTCCTTTTGTCGGCAGCGGCGGTCGCCGGCCTGGTCTACTACGATCTGTATGTCGAGCGCGAAGAGGTCATGAAGCTCAACGCCGTGTTGCAGCAGTCCAACGAAGAACTCGAGCGCTTCGCCTATATCTGTTCGCACGACCTGCAGGAGCCGGTGCGGATGGTCAACATATATGTCGGTATGCTGCTTGAGGATTCACGCGACCAACTGGACGAAGTCGGCCGGCGCCATCTCGACTATATAGCTGCCAACGCCCGCGCCATGAAACAGATGATCCAGGACATTCTGGCCTGCTGCCGCATAGGGCGCGACCCGCTTACGCTGACCGAAGTCGACTGCGATACCGTCCTGCAACAGGTTCTGGACCGCCTGTCGCCGGCGATCGCAGATGCCTCCGCTACGATCAGCATCACTCCGCTGCCGACCGTCATGGCGACGCACGGGGTGATGCATATCATCCTGCAGAACCTGATCGGCAACGCGATTAAATTCCGCAGCGCTGGTGCGCAGCCTGAAGTTCGAGTATCGGCGTACCCTGATGGCGACGTCTGGCGGTTCGAAGTGGCGGATAACGGCATCGGCATCGATGATGCATATCGCGAAGACGTTTTCACGGTCTTCCGGCGCCTGCATCGGCGGGACGACTATCCCGGTCATGGTCTGGGCCTCTCGACATGCCGCAAGCTTTTGCATCTTCTGGGCGGTGACATCGACTTCACCTCGACGCCCGGGCGTGGCACCACCTTCATCTTCACCATCCCGCAGGCCGGATGAGGCCTGCCGGCACGTCACGGAAAATGTCCACTGGACAAATTCGTGCCTCCCGCAGGGTCGTGACGATTTTTTTTGCACTTCCCGGCCGGCCGCGGACGTCGCACGTATTGCGTGTACGCCTTTCCAGGATTGGAAGGCAGCGACCATTTTCCACCAGTCACAAATTGCTAATTCGCGGTTACAGTTGCGTTAGCGATACCATAGTTTAACTGTTACCATTTCATCACAACCCACAACACTCAATTGTGGTTTTTTTATTTAAAATCAAATGGTTATTGTTATCTGAAATTTAATTAATGCAATTAGATTTTATGACATCGATATCGTCGATTTGGCTGCGTTGACAGCGCTATCATAAAACGACGACAAAATACAGCAGCGAACGCGTAACAGTTCGCGTTATCAACCAAATGGGGAGAACATAGTGAAAAAGTTTATGCACCCGCGGGCGGCGCTGATGGCGGCTGCCTCACTTCTTGCCATGACGGCGGCAACCGCCGTCCACGCGCAGGACCAGGCTCCCGCCGCAGCCCCCGCCGAAGACGACGTCGTCGTTGTTCGCGGTTTTCGCGCTTCGCTGCAAAACAGCCTGAACACCAAGAAGAACTCGAACCTTATCATCGAGTCCATTACCGCCGAGGACATGGGCAAGTTCCCGGACCAGAACATCGCCGAATCCCTGCAACGTCTGCCCGGCGTCCAGATCGATCGTGAAAACGGACAGGGCACCAAGGTCCGTATCCGCGGCCTGGACCAGAACGTCACCGTCCTGAACAACGACATCTTCGTCTCCGGCATGGAAATCTTCCGCCTCGGCGAAGGCAATATCCGCCAGGACAGCTCGCTGGAAGGCATTCCTTCGGAACTGATCGGCGGCGTCGATGTCTATAAGTCTCCCGACGCCTCGCTCCTGGAAGGCGGCCTAGGCGGTATCATCAACTTGAAAACCCGTTCGCCGCGTTCGATCCGCGATACGCTGTTCTCAGGTGACTTCCGCCTGAACAAGGGCGGCGACGGCGACGCAACGCCGGTCGGCTCGCTGGTCTTCGGCAAGAAGTTCAATGACGACTTCGGCATCCTGGCGACCATTTCGTACGACCGCACCGATATCCACACGGACGTTCTGGGCGGCGAAAACCGCGGCGGCTGGCGCCTGCTGGAACGCCCGACCTCGACCGGCACCGCGACGGTCTACTCGCCCGAGTACCGTTACGCCACCAATCGTAATCAGGAACGTGAGCGCATCGGGTTCTCGCTGAGCGCCGATTACCGCGTCTCGGAAAACCTGTCGCTCACGGCTGACTGGTTCCACTCGGACCTGTCGATCCTGACCAACGAGGCCTCGCTGAAGTTCCCGTTCGCCAACGAAGGCGCGACGTACACGGCAAGCGGCCTGACCATCGACAGCGATAAGGTGCTGCAGTCGGGCACTGTGACGGCCAACTCGGCCGAGTCGATCACCTTTGTTCAGAATGGCGAAGTCTCGACCGACAACTTCCAGCTGGCCGCCAAGTGGAACAATGGCGGCAACCTCTCGGGTGTCGTCAAGTTGGCGGTGTCCAAGGCCGAGTATGAAAGCTCATCGGCCAATGCCGACGTGCGTTACACCCAATATGGCGTCCGCGCAGTCAACGGTGGCGCAGGTATCACGCCCAACGCCACAGCGCCGGCGACCTTCACCTTCGCCTATACCAACGGCGACCTGCCGACCTTTACGCCGTCGGGTCCGAACGCCACGGCCTTCACCTCGCCGGCCATGGTCTTTGCCAAGTCGCACTGGGCCTTCGGTGAAAATACCGAAATCAACAACTCCGCGCTTTCGGCCGACTTCAAGTGGACGCCGGAATTCGGTGCGGATGCCGGGCTCGTTATCAGTTTCGGCGCCCGTTACGCCGACCGTGAAGTCGATTCCGAATACGGCCGCTACCTGGCCGACCTTTCGGGCCGTGGCGAACTGCCTGCCTCGGCGCAGGGTCAATACCTGACCTTCGCGGGCGGCACCCCGGTCGTCTCGCCGACCAACACGCCGGGGTCGACCTTTATCAACTGGACGCCCTACGGCTATTTCATGGACGGCGCGATCGGCCTGAAGTGGTGTGATGGCGCAGGTTCTCCATGCGGCCGCTTCGGCGATTCCCGCGCCACGGCCTATCGTGACGCAACGAATCCGTACGACACGGCGGCTTCCAACCCGGGCCGCTTCGAGACCGTCAACATCCTGGGCATCAATGCCCTGGTGAACAAGGCCTCGGGGATGACGGACGCAGCCGCCTGGATCCAGGCTCTGTATCCGAACACGCCGTTCAGCTTCTTCCGCGATCCGCTGGAATCCTTCCGCGTCGAGGAAAAGACCAAGACCGGCTATCTGATGGCCGATGTCGGTGAACGCGGCGACCGCTTCCACCTCAATGCCGGTGTCCGCGTCGTTTCGACCGAACTGACGGTGGACGCTTCAGGCACCCCGGTCACACCGCTGTGGTGGGGCACGGACAGTTGGAACGGCATCCTCAAGAATCCGGATTCCGAACGCACCGTCCGTGAATATACCGACGTTCTGCCGTCCGCCTCGGCGGTGTTCGATGTCAATGACACCGACAAGCTGCGCGCTTCGGCTGCCCGCGTCGTTTCACGCCAAAATCTGTTCCAGCTGGGCCAGGGTTCGAGCTACGACTTTACGCGGTCGTCCACCGCCGGTCCGAACTTCGACAAGTTTCTGTACACCAGCGGTTCAGGCGGTAATCCCGAACTCGACCCGTACCGGGCTTCGCAGTTCGACGTCGCCTATGAGCGCTACTTCGGCTCTAAGGGTTTCGTCTCGGGTGCCTACTTCTACAAGAGCGTCGACAGCTTCATCCAGACCGACACCATCAATGTCTGCGTGGCCGACCAATCCGTCGCCGGCTGTACATCCGGCCCGTTCGCGGCGCCTGTGAACGGCGAAGGTGGCTCGATCAAGGGCTTCGAACTGGCCGGTCAATACGTCTTCGATGCCGGCTTCGGCATCCAGGCGAACTACACCTACTCCGATTCCGAATCGTCGAACTTCAACGATTTCGAAGACAACCTGCCGATTCCGGGCGTCTCCAAGCACGCCTATAACGTCCAGGCCTTCTACGAAAACAACGGCCTTGAGGCCCGCGTATCCTATGCCTGGCGCGACAAGGCCTATTACGGCAACTTCGCCTTCTCGTCGGGCGCGGCTGCCGGCGGCACGGTTACGGCCGGTACATGGGAACGTGAATACGGCCAACTGGACGCCCAGATCGGTTATGCGCTGACGCCAAGCCTGAAGGTTACCTTGGAAGGCATTAACCTGACGGAAGAAGCCACCAGCCGTTACCTCCAGTTCGAGCAACTGCCCTTCCGCTATGCCACCGGCGAACGTCGTGTCGTCCTGGGCGTGCGGTACACCTTCGGTAAGTAATCCTTGCCGAAATCGACGGGGGCGGGTGAAGTGCACTTGACCCGCCTCCTGTCTCCCATACCTCCTGGCCGGCTCCCAATCCCTAGAGCCGGTCCTTTTTGTTGGTATCTCATGGTTACACACCCTGATCCCATCCAGCACATCATCATCGTCGGCGGCGGCACCGCCGGCTGGATGGCCGCGGCCGCCTTTGCGCGCAATCTTGGCCACCACATCAAAATCACCCTGGTCGAATCCGAGGATATCGTCACAGTCGGCGTCGGCGAGGCGACCATACCGCCGATCAAGCTGTTCAACGCCATGCTGGGCCTGGACGAGGCCGAATTCCTGCGCGAAACCAGGGGCACCTATAAGCTTGGAATTGAATTCAAAGGGTGGCTCGATGAAGGCCAGCGCTATTTCCACCCCTTTGGCGTCTACGGCCTGAAGACCGATCTGGGGCATTTCCTGCAATTCTGGCTGCGCATGAAGGCAGCCGGCGAAATATCGAGCATCGAGGACTATTCGCTCTGCACCGTGGCAGCAAAGGCCGGGCGCATGGGCCGCCAGTCGAACGACGACCGTGACGTGATGGCCAATTTCGGCTCAGCCTATCATTTCGACGCCGGCCTCTATGCCCGCCACCTGCGCGCCTACGCCGAAAAACGCGGCGTCACGCGCATCGAAGGCCGCATCGCCGAGGTCAATCAGCACGCCG
>CAMLPZ010000107.1 GCA_946482045.1 uncultured Asticcacaulis sp. | reverse complement strand
GTGCCGGTGACGCGCGACGACACGTACATCTGCAATGAGATGATGAAGGATACGACCAGCCAGATGGCGACCACCATGGCGAACCATACGGCTTGACGCCGGAGCGTCGGCCAATCAGGGAGGCGAGGTCGTGTCATGGCGTAAGGATCAGCCATTTACCGTCTTCATGCAAGACGCACGAAAAAACGCCGGACCTTGCGGCCCGGCGTTTTTCATATTGTCGTCAAAGTCAGTCCTGGTGAAGCGAGCCCGACCCGGAAATATTGGACTCAAGACTTTCCGGCTTGGTCTTGAGTTCGACATTGCCCGAGCCCGACAGGTCGACCTTGACCTTGCCGGAAGCGTGGATGTCGGTTCCGCCCGAGCCGCTCAGGCGAACCGTGGCGTCCTTGGCGCGAAGGTCCTCCAGGTCGGCCTCGCCGCTGCCGGAGACGTTGATGGTGGCGACCTGGGTCACCCCTGAGCCATGGAAAGAGCCGCTGCTGTGAACTTCAACATCGATCTTCGGCTGGTTGTAGTTATGAATATCGAGGACGCCAGATCCGAGCACCTGAAAGCGCGTGACCGAAGGCGCCGTCACGACGATACGCAGGCCCTCCTTGCTCGACTGCGCATCGATGCCATCCTTTCCGATCGTGAAGTTGACCGAATCCGGAATGCTGGGCGCATCAAGCATCCACAGCTTGCCATTATCGAAGCGGATCGCGTCGACCAGCGCCTGAGGGCCTGTAATGCGAATTGAGGCCTCCGCACCCTGGACGTATTCGACATCGGCATCCAGGTCTGACGACAGGAAGTCGCTGCCCGTCCAGGCGATGGTACGTGTCACCTGGGGCGTCGGCTTGGCGGCGTCGCCCTTGCGGAAGCGGATATGGTCCCCGTCTTCAACAACGCTGATCGAATAGCCCTTGGTAGTGATTTCCTGGCCGGCCAGGGCGAAGGCCCCGGCGAGGCAGACAATCGATACGCCTGCGGTAATGCCGGCGATGACAAACAATTTCTTGATCATATCTGCCTCCCAATCAGGCGTGCGCGTCGAGCGCGGGTTTCAGGACCTTGTAGTGCAGGCGGGCGTACCAGACGACGCCGTTGACCAGCCAGATGGTCAGGGCGGCGGTGAGCGCGCCGACCGCCGCGGCGCCGGCCATCATGCCGATGCCCATCAGAAGCGCCACGATCCAACCGCCCGGCAGAGGCAGGAAGGGACCAACGGCGAAGACGACGCCGCCGCCGATAAAGACGCCGATGGCGGCGGCAAAGAAGCCGACCAGGGCGCCGGCCACGCTGCCCAGCAAGGGCAGGAGGATAAAGACGTCGAGCGCGCCAAGCCCTATGATGCCGGCGATGGCGCCGGCCGCCGATGAAGGCGTCTTGGCCGATTCCCAGTTCTTCATGCCGGCTTCGGCGCGCAGTTCGCGGGCCAGCCGGTCTGGGTCGCCAAGGGCGGCGGCCACTTCGGCTTCGGAGCGGCCGGCGGCGGCTGCGTCGTTGAAGTGCGCTTCATAGTCGGCGGTGATGTCGGCGATCGCCGAAGGCGGCAGGCCGTTCAGGCCGCGCTTCAGGCTATCCATGAATTCGATGCGGGTCATTTCTCTCAAGCCTCCGGAGCGGGCTGGGACGCCATAAGCGGCGACGAGGGGGTCAAAAGGGCGTCGACGGCGCGCGAAAATCCGCGCCATTCCTGGGTCTGCGCTCTCAGCGCCTCATGCCCCTGGGGTGTCAGGCGGTAATATTTGCGCGAAGGGCCGGACGACGATTCGACCAGGTAGGTTTCGACCAGTCCGTCGGTCTGCATACGCCGCATAAGCGGATAGATGGTGCCTTCGCCCATGCCGATGGCATCGGAAAGCTTTGAAGCGATCTCGTAGGCATAGTTCTCGCCGCGCGCCAGCACAGCCAGGACGCAAAAGCCCAGGACCCCTTTCTTCAGTTGGATATCGATGGATTCAGCCATGATCCTTGGTTCCGGTTGGGCCGCCCTGTCCCGGATGAGTGCCTAAAACATCCGGGACGAGGCGGGCAGCACTGCGAACTGCAGCGCCATGACCAGAGACTACGGCAAGCTACCTATTGATGCAAGGTATATAACATTAAAAGATAGTAAGCTTTGACAGGTAGCTATCAAAGCCCGGTGAAATAAGGAAGTAGACTATCTTTCGAGGTCGCCCATAAGGCGCAGAACGGCCTGAGAATGGCTTTTCAGGAGATCAGGGCCGCCATAGATATCCAGCGTTTGATCCGGCGCTATGCCTTGGCCTTCCGGCCAGTGACCATGGGCGTCGCGGTAGATTTCCGCCGACAGGGTAAAGGTCCAGCCATTGTCGAGCGGCTTTGGTATCTGGTCTGAAAAGGCGCCGCGTGTCGTGGTCCCAATCGTCGTGACGTTTGGCAACGTCTTCATTGTCATGACAAAGACCTCCCCGGCACTGACCGTGATATCGCTGGTCAGGACGTAGACGGGGCCCGTGTAGCGGACACGTGGGGAGGGTTGGACGTAAAAGGTCTGAGGCGTAGCGTCGGGTGTGGCGGCCGGTAGCTTTGTGTAGGCCAGGTGCGGTTCCGCCGCAAAGCGTGTGGCAATGGTGCGCGCAGTCGAATCGTGGCCTCCGCGATTGTTGCTGACATCAACAATGACGGCTTTCGCGCCAATGAATGCCGTCAGCGCTTCGTCGAGAACGGCATTGAGCGTCGCCATATCGTCGCTGTCGTCCGCTGCATAGCCGCCCATGGTCATAAGGCTGAGATAGCCCACGTCTCCGCGCCGGCCCCAGAAGATCTTCTGGTTGGCGACGTGCTGGCCTTTTCCCTCCAGAATGTCGTTGAGAATACCGTCGCGATAGGCGCTAAGCCAGGTTCTGACAGCAGCCTTGTTGCCGAGGCGCATAATGGTAGCTGCCTGGCCGCCTTCGATGGCCTCTTGTCCGTTACTCACCTCGCTGTGCGGTTCGTTGAGGGCTGTATAGATGTCCGTCAGCGCCTGCCACAGTTGGGCATCGCTATCGAGGTGCGGGTAGCGGACACGGATGTCTTTCATCAGTTTCGGCCAATCGACTCCGACACGTTCGAACGACGGGTAATGTGTGCGCAGCGTTGCCGTCACAAACGCGAAGCGACGTTCGGGCGTCCATGCTGCTGGCGACTGACACGCGGCGGGCAGGGCAGGGATTCGTTCGAAATCATAGAGGGTTTCTTCCAGGCCTGGGGTAAGGGCAATATGCCCGCCCGGCTGTTCCCGCCATTGCACGAACAAACCGTCCGGATTGTCGCCGTCACGCGGGTCTTTCAGGCAAAGACCATCCGCGATGTGGTAAAGGGTCAGGCGGTCCGGGGCGATATCGACGACATAGCCGTAGCCTTTCGCCAGCCATAATCCGGCGAGGCGCGTGTCGTAACCTTCCGCTGTCCTGACATCGGACAAGGGGGCCACGGCAAGACCAAGGGCAAGCATGTAGCTGATCATGGAAGTCTCCTGTAACGGCCGCAGTCTAATGACTTTCGCCTGACGGTGTGCGGCGAATTTCGCTGTCTAAGTGGCGATATTCGCTATATAATTATCCTTCCACAGCGTATTTCGCAAAGGCGCTCATGGACGCGTTCGACCGCAAACTGCTCGATCTGGTTCAACAGAATTGCAGCCTCTCGCATGGCGAACTGGGGCGGCGCGTATCGCTGTCGGCGTCCGCGGTGCGGCGGCGCCTGGCCGCGATGAAAGCTTCCGGCATCATTACAGGCGAAGTCGCTTTGGTCAGCAGTCAGGGGCAGACCGGCATCACAGTTATTGTCAGCGTTACCTTTCACCAGGAAACGGTGGAAGGCTACGATGCCTTTCGCGCGCGCATGCTGGCGGATGAGCGTGTCCTGCAATGCTATTCCGTTGCCGGGCAGTTCGATTTCATGCTGATCGTCGCGGCGCGTGATCCGGCGGATTACGAGCAGTGGGGCGAGCGTGTACTGATGGCCGACCCCATCATCCGCCGCTTCGACAGTTTCGTAGCGTGGTCGACGACCAAGTTCACCACGCGCCGGCCGCTATTCGATCAGGGCTTATAGAAGATAAAGGCGGCGCCGCAGGCGATGAAGGTGAAGCCGACCGCCGTTTGCCACTTCAGCGGCTCACCGAGGTAGAGCCAGGAGAACAGCACGAAGACGACCAAGGTTATGACTTCCTGGATGGTCTTGAGCTGGGCGGCGCTGAAGGTGCCGTAGCCGATGCGGTTGGCGGGAACCTGGAAGCAGTATTCGAAAAAAGCTATGCCCCAACTGGCCAGCACCACGACCCACAGCTTCTCCATCTTGAACTTGAGATGGCCATACCAGGCGAACGTCATGAACAGGTTCGACAGGATCAGCAGGCCGATCGTGGCGATCGACGGAGAGATGGTTGGCATCACTTTAGTCCGGCAAGAATCAAGGGCTGTAAACAGCCATATTCCGCATTACCGCCGGACGGAAGTCCCGAAGAGGACGTCCTTAGGCCATATGGAAGCGCTGGGCATCACGCTGGGCATTTTCCGCCATGGTGCGCAGACCGGCATGGTCCGGTAGCAGGGCCGCCAGGTCGCTGAACACCGCGTACGCCTTCTTGTACAGCGGACCGGCCTGATCGAAGACGCCCTGCATTTCGCGGGCCTGGGCGCCGCGCGCCAGGGCAATGCCCTGAGCGGAGCGCGCCTGTATGTCGTCAGGCTTCAGATAGGCGCGAGTCTCGTGCAACCGTCCCAGCTCTTCGAAGGCGTCGCCGGCGGCCTGAAGATCGCCGGCCTTCATCTTCAGGTCGGCGTAAGGCGTCAGCAGTTCGAGACGGGTCGACGGATCGCCAATCACGGTCAGGGCGCGTTGCAGAACGGGGAGGAGTTTGCCTGTCTCGTTCGACATCTGGTAGCGGCGAGCCAGATAGACATGGATATTGGCGTCGGTCGGGTCCAGGTCCGACACGTTTTCATAGGCCATCAGTGCCTTGGGATCGTCGCGGCCCATATTGAGCGCGCCGATGACCCGCCAGATTTCGGCGGCCTGCGGGTTGGCGCCTGATGCGGCCAGATCGGCGGCGTGGCCCTGAAGTGTATTGACGGCCGCGGACAGGTCGCCTGAAGCGATCTGCTGGAAAGCCTGGGCGCTTTGCGGCGCCTTGTCGTAATAGAGGTAGGCGGCACGCACGCCCAGTTCATCGGCGGCAATGGCGCGGGTGCTGTCCGGCCATACCGACAGGGCCATCTGCACGGCCTGGCGAATTACGGCCTGATCGTCCGCCGGCTCCATGGCGGCGGCGATGGCGTGAAAACCGCTCAGTTCGGTTGGCGGCGCGGCGTGTTCAGCGGCAGGTGCTTCCACAACTGGGGCTTCGCGAGCGGCTACGGGCTCGTCCGCGGGCGTGTCGAGGAAGGCCTTGGCGGACGAGACGACGGCATTGATGTCGCTCGGTGGCACGGCGCGCGGTTCGACGGCAGCCGGCTCTGCCAGCAGCGCGGCCTCCACAGGGTCGTGCGGCGCATCAACAGTCTCCGCGACGGTCTCGACCTCCACGTCTTCTGTCTTGAGGTTGGGCTCGATCTTCACATCCGGGCGTATCGGGATGACCTGCGCCGAATTTACCTGCAGGCCATGTGTTTCCGATAAGGCGGCGTCCGCGTCAAAGATTGGCTTTTTCACCGCGGCTTCGGGCTGCCGCGTCAGAAAGCTGTCCGAGGCGTTGTCGGAGAAGATGGCGGGCTCGAGAGAGCGAATCTCGACGGTGCTGATTTCCATCGATGGCGGTTCGGCGATCTGGGCGCCCACGCTTGGCACGGCTTCGACGGCGGTTGCGGGGATGACGAGGCCGTTGGCGGCCATGCTGTCGGCGTCAAACTTCAGGCTGGCGCGGGTATTGACCGGCTCGGCGGGAACGCTGACGGCTGTATCGAACGGCGATGGGGTGGCCAGATGGACCTTGCGGGTGCGCGGACGTGAGGCCGAGGCCGCGACGCCGCTGATCAGGCGTGCAATCATACCGGCCAGGCCGACAATCAGGACGATGACGCTGACGCCAAAGACGATCGGCCAGGTTGGCTCGGTGCGCAGCCAGTCGAACCAGTCGGCGACGAAGGGGCTGGTCAGCGGCGCATTGCCGATGAAAAGCGCACCGCCGCTCGCGGCCATGGCCACGATGGTCAGGATGACGAAGCCCGTAATCTTCGGACCTTCGGCGACGTCATGCGAATCCGTAGTCGAAATGCTGCTCATTCAAGCCCCCGATACGCTCTGTTCATGAAACCTTAACCCCGACTTTGGCTTTCTGGCAATCGCAACTTGGACATCCTGTCCCAGAATCGCGAAATAAGCATACATTTGCGTCCGTTGTGCAACTTTCTCGCCAAAGCCTTGCGTCGCTGGACGGATGTCGTTAGAAGTCGAACATATGATGAACAGAGTGCGGATTCTGGGACTGGACCCCGGGTTGCGGCGGCTGGGCTGGGGCCTGATCGACGTCGAGGGGGCGCGCCTGTCGTGGGTGGCCCATGGCGTCATCACGCCCGCCGAGGACCAAGATCTGGCCGTGCGCCTGCTCAACCTGTTCGACGGCCTGTCGGAGGTGATCGCGCAGTGGCGGCCCGACGAGGCGGCGATCGAGGAGACCTTCGTCAATATGAATCCGTCCTCGACGCTCAAGCTGGGTCACGCCCGGGCGGCGGCCATGCTGGCGCCGGCGCGCGCCGGGCTGCCGGTGGCCGAATACGCCGCACTCGATATCAAGAAGTCGGTGGTGGGCGCCGGGCGTGCGGACAAGGACCAGATATTGTTCATGATCAAGCGCCTTCTGCCGCTGGCGGGCCAGGCCGAGGGCGGGTTGAAGGCGGATGCCGCCGATGCCCTGGCCTGCGCCATAACACACGCGCATAAGCGGAAGATGCGTACGCTGAAACAAAGCCTGAAAGGTGTTGCGTGATTGGTCGTTTGCGGGGAATCCTGCTGGAATTGAGCGAGGAGGAAATCCTCGTCGAGTGCGGCGGCGTCGGTTATCTCGTTCGTTGCGGCGTGCGTACCCTGTCGGCCGTGCCGGAACTTGGCAGCGAAGTGATCCTGCATATCGACAGCCAGACGCGCGAAGACGGTACGCGGCTTTACGGCTTCCTGTCAAAGGACGACCGCAAGGCGTTCCAGGCCTTGCAAAGCGTGCAGGGTGTAGGCCCCAAGGCGGCGCTGTCGGTGCTTGACGTGCTGACGCCGGGCCAGTTGGCGCAGGCCGTGGCACACGAAGACAAGACGGCGGTCGGCCGCGCCAACGGCGTCGGCCCCAAGCTGGCGCAACGTATCGTCATTGAACTGAAGGGCAAGATACTTCAGACGGCCGAGTTCGAGCCCATGCCCTATCATGCGCCGACGCCCGCCAAGCCGTCGGTCAGTGGAGAGAGCGTCGCGGCCCTGGTCGGCCTCGGCATCCCCGAAACCCAGTCGCGCCAGGCGGTCGATGCCGCCCTAAAGCAACTTGGTGACGAGGCGGAACTGGCGGCGGTCATTCGGGCGTCGCTCAAGGCCATGGGTAGATAGTTATGGCGCGCTTGCTTTCCGGCGATGCGAACGCCGATGACATGGAAGAACGGGTTCAGGACCGGGCGTTACGGCCGCAGACGTTCGACGACTTCGTCGGCCAAGCGCCGCTCAAGGCCAATCTGAAGGTCTTCGTGGCCGCCGCCGCCGGCCGTCGCGAGGCGCTGGACCACGTATTGTTCTACGGCCCGCCGGGCCTCGGCAAGACGACCCTGGCGCAGATCGTGGCGCGTGAACTGGGCGTCGGTTTCCGCGCGACCTCGGGACCCATGCTGGCCAAGGCGGGGGATCTGGCGGCCATCCTGTCGAACCTGGAACCGAACGACGTCCTGTTCATCGACGAAATCCACCGGCTCAATCCGGCGGTCGAGGAAATCCTCTATCCGGCCATGGAAGACTACGTGCTGGACCTGATCATCGGCGACGGCCCGGCGGCGCGTACCGTGCGAATCGACCTGGCGCCGTTTACCCTGGTGGGCGCGACGACGCGGGCGGGGCTTTTGTCGACGCCCTTACGCGACCGCTTCGGCATTCCGCTGCGCCTGGAATTCTATACGCCCGAGGAACTGGTGCGCGTCGTCATGGGCACGGCGCGCAAGATGGGCGCCAGTCTGTCCGAAGACGGCGCCCTGGAGATCGCCTCACGGTCACGCGGTACACCGCGCATCGCCGGCCGGCTGCTCAGGCGGGTGCGCGACTTCGCGGCGGCTGATGGCGCGGAGACAATCGACAAAAAGGCGGCGTCGAAGGCGCTGGCGCGGCTCGAAGTCGATACGTCGGGTCTCGACCATTCCGACCGGCGGTACTTGCGCGCGCTGATTGAAAACTATGGCGGAGGGCCGGTCGGATTGGAGACCATCGCGGCGGCCATCGCCGAGGCACGCGATGCCGTCGAGGATATGATCGAGCCCTATCTGTTGCAGCAGGGTTTCATCCAGCGCACCCAGCGCGGACGGACGGCGTGTGCGCGCGCCTATCTGCATCTGGGGCTGACGCCGCCGGCGCAACCACCTGCGACGCCGGATCTGTTCGAGAGCTAGGCGCGTCGGACGATCCAATAGTCGGCGCCGAAGCGGCCCGAACCCGAGGCGATCAGCACCGCCGACAGCAGCAGGATATAGGCGTTTTCCGGCGCGTCGGGATAGACGAAGACGGCGATGACCGTCGTCATGACGAACAGCCCCGCGGCGGCGAAGCGGGTCAGCAGGCCCAGGAGCAGCAGGACCGGCAGGGACAGTTCCGCGGCCGTGGCCATCAGCGCGGCCAGTTCCGGCGGCAGGACGGGCACCTTGTATTCGTCGCTGAAGAGCGCGACCGTTGTCGTCCAGCTGGCGAGCTTGGTCAGGCCGGAAAAGAAGAAGAACTTGCCCAGCCATAACCGCACAGCCAGGAGTACCGCGCCGGACAACCAGTCGGCTGACGACAGGTGCTGTTCGAAGCCGGCATAGGCGCGGATCAGGCCGGACGGTGGGGAGGTGGACGCACTTTGGGCGTTCATGGGCGTGTCCATGGAAAATTTCCTTTTATTTTCAGGTGGATGTCAGAAGGTCGTTTTGAGCGAGACGCGCCAGTAGGGTTTGCAGCAAGATGAGGTCATGGGCGTTGGGATTGAGCGCGTCGAGGGCCACGAACAGTGATCGATGCGCGGCGATGAGCGACAGAAACCGCGCTTCAAGCGGAGCCAGACACAGCGAGATGACCTCATCTTCGGCGGTCCTGCCGACCAAAAGATCGCAGGCGATCGGGGAGGGCACGTCAGGCGCCTGGTCAGCCTGAAGCGCGGCATGCAACGGCCTGATATCGTGGGTCAGGTGCAGGAGGCTGACCGAGGGGTGAAGGGCGCAAACGGCGTCGGGCGCCAAGAGGGCTTCGAGCGGGTAGGGTTCGGCGTCGGCGGCATGGTGGGCATGATCGAGCGCGCGCTCAAGTTCGGCCAGATCCGACAGCCATGGCAGGGAAGCGGCATGCGGATGGCCGCGCAGGAAGGCGGGAAACGCGTCACCGTAAGTGCTGCGATCGCCTGAGGTCAGGGCGTGGTTTAGGACGTAGTCGCGGGCGAAGGCGTTAAAGGCTTCGTCGCCGAGCGCCTGCCTGCTCAGGTCGAAGCGCTCGCGCAACACCTCGATCAGTCCGAACAGCCACGTGTCGTGATGGACGCGAAGCCCTGCCGGTACGGTGGACGACGGCGTCACGATAGCGGCCAGGAAGTCCCGCTGAAAGGCGGCAAGGTCGCGTGTGTCAAACATGACTTGCCTCCATTTGGCCATGCCTAATCCGGGCGCGGCGCGCATCGGCGCGGGCGGCTTCGTCGAGCAGGACGTCGAGATCGGGCAGGGCCGTGTCCCATTCGATCAGGGTCGGGCGGTCGCCGAAGCGATCGAGCGCCGCGTCATAGAGCGCCCAGACCTCCGGCCTGACGCGGCGTCCGTGGGTATCGACCAGCAGGACCTGACCGTCATCGCCGGGCGCTTCGTCGTGGCCGGCGAGGTGGTACTCCCCGATCGCATCGCCGGTCCCCAGTGCAGCCAGATAGGCATGGGGATCGCGGCCGAGATTATGGGCGCTGACATAGACATTATTTATGTCGATCAGCAGGCCGCAGCCAGTCATGGCTGCCAACCGTAGCAGGAATTCGGGCTCGTCGAAGTCGAGGCGGTCGAAGACCACATAGTTCGACGGATTTTCGATAAGCACCTGACGCCCAAGGACGGTCTGGAACCGGTCTATATGGCGGGCGAAGACGTCGAATGCCTCGTGCGTGAACGGCACGGGCAAGAGATCCGGGACCGCGACGTGGGCATAGGCGCTCCAACTCAGATGCTCGGAGACCAGGGCCGGTTCGAAGCGCTTCACAAGCGCGCGGACTTGCGCGAGATGGTCTTCGCACAAGCCATCGGCACGGCCGAGCGACAGGCCGACGCCGTGAAACGACAGGGGATAGTCCGCGCGCAGGCGCTCAAGCACCTTCAGTTTCGCGCCACCGCCGAAATAGTTTTCGGTGTGGACTTCGATAAAGCCCAGGGGCGGCCTCTGCGCGCGGACTGCTCCGATATGAGGGGCGCGCAAGCCAATGCCTGCGCGCATGCCGATCGGCGGATTCAGGGGGAAATCGTTCGGCATCGGCGGCCTCTTTTCAATCAGAGTTCTTACTTTACGACGGTGCCGCCGGCGATTTTGGCGCAGGTACCGGTGGGAACATAGATCCATTCGGACGGATCGCGGTCAGCCTTGGCCTGGCCGGCACAGGAATGGGCCTTGGTGGCGCAGTCGTTCATGCGCGCCTTGGCGACGCCGGCGCACTTTTCAAAGCCTTCCTTGGCGGTAGCCGTTGTAGCCACGACGGCGGCGCCGCCAACGAGGGCGGCTAGGGCGGCGGTGACTTGCAAGGCGCGGACAGTGTTCGACATGTGGGTAATCCTCTCAATCTGACGTGTAGGGGGCGGGATGCCCACCTGATCAGCAATACGCAGCCTGTTCAAACGGGGTTACACTGGCCGCACAATTTTTTTGCTCGCCAAACCGCGGGGACGCGTCTTACATGCGTACAGGACGGGCAGGGTGTAACCTTACGGCACATGGGTACGTATGAACCTGACATGTGGCAATCGCAGATGCGCGCGGCTCTGGGCGGCGACGCGGCGGCCTATCGCGCGCTTCTGGGGAGCTTACGCCCCTGGCTTGTTTCCTATTTCCACCGGCGCCTGAAGGGCGCGGACAGTGAAGACCTTGTACAAATGACCCTGTTGAGTTTGCATGAAAAGCGCCACACCTACGATCCGGCCTCGCCCTTTCTGCCGTGGATCGCGGCGGTGGCGCGGCACAAGCTGATCGACTACGTCCGCAAATCCGGCAAGCGCGTGCACGTCGAACTGGACGACGACATTATCGGCGACGACAGTGGTGGTCTGCCGGCCGATCTGGCCCGGCGTGATGTCAAGGTGCTGCTGGCTCAGTTGCCCAGGGACCAGGCGCGGATCATCAGCCTGCACAAGCTTCAGGAACTGAGCATAGACGAGGTGTCGGGCGTGACCGGCAAGAGCCCGTCGGCCGTCAAGGTCGCCATCCATCGCGGGCTTAAAAAGCTTCAGACCCTGGTCGGCGGCAAACCGGCGGAGACGGCCGATGAGTGATGATATCCTCGATGATCTGGCGCGCAACCTGAAGCCGGCAAAGCCTTTGAGCGTCAAGGCATTGGGCATGGGCGCGGCCGTCGCCACGTTGCTTGCCGCCATCTATATCTTTGTCCTGTACGGCGCCCGCCCGGAACTAAAGGCGCTGCTGGGCGGAGATTTCGGCGTCGATCCGATGGCCTGGTTCAAGCCGTTTTTGTTCATCGCTGTCGGCGCTGGCGCCCTGTGGTCGGTCGCCGATCTCGCAAGACCGGAAGGGCGATTGCGGGCGCGCACTTTAGCGCCGCTGGGGATCGCACTGGGCTACGTGCTCATCGCGCTGGTGGCGGACCTGTTCGCCCGCGGCCTGAATGCTTTCCGTAACATCGGCGATCCGTCGTTGTTGTGCGTGCTGACCATAGTCTGTGGCGGCGGCGCGGGACTGATCCTGATGTGGCGGCTGTGGTTGCGGCGGGCGGCGACCTCGCATCCGGGCGTTCTGGGCGCCATGAGCGGGCTTGCGGCGGCATCGCTGATGGCCGCGGCCTATGCCGTGCACTGCGACCGCGATACCCCCGTCTATATTCTGGGCATCTATGGCGGCGGGGTCGCGATCGTGACCGCTGTTGCCGCCATGCTCGGCCGGAAAGTGCTTCGCTGGTAGATTTTTAGAGCATGATGCGTTCAGGTTGAATCGCCATCATGCTCTAATTATTTGTTTTGTCGCGATGTTTAAGCGGAAAACCGCCCACACTTTTCCGCACATCGCTCTAGATCGTTATGGGATTTGGCTGAATCGGGATTCCCAAATCAGTGATAATTTGA
>CAMLPZ010000106.1 GCA_946482045.1 uncultured Asticcacaulis sp. | reverse complement strand
TAGTTGCCGTTCTTCTTCGGCAGGGGCGGGGTCGCCGCCAGAAGTTGCGATGTGCCCGGCTTGGAGGTGCCCAGCGGCTGCGCCACGGCAACGCCATTGGCCGATGCGCTCTGCGAGGTTTCCGCGGCCGCATCCGAAGCCTGGCTGTCGGCGGTGACCGCCGCGGCGCCGGCCGGCTCCTGGTCCTCGCCGCCGCTCAGGCCTTTCGGGATCAGGTAGTCGACCTTGGACTTCTTGCGCAGGTTGGTCAGCAGGCCCGCGACCTGGTTGTAGATCAGGAAGCGCATGATGACGGGACGTTCTTCCTCAAGCGTCGGCAACTGCTCCGGACGGCGATCCTCGACGCGCAGGAGCGCCCAGCCGCCTTCGGCCTGGACCGGACCGACCGTATCGCCGGTCTTGGCGGTGGCCAGCACCGGCTTGAACGAGGACGGCATGATGTCGGTGGTAAAATAGCCCATATCGCCGCCGTTAAAGCGCGTCGCCTGGTCTATCGAGCGTTCCATGGCCAGGGCTTCGAATATGCCGCCCCCCTGGATCTGCTTCAGGATGGCTTCGGCGTCGGCCTTGCTCTTGACCAGGATGATACGGGCGCGAATCTCTTCGGACTGCTTCGACAGCTTGACCTGTTCGTCGTAGTGCGCCTTCACCGACTTTTCGTCGATGTCGCGGTCAATGGTGTTTTCAACCAGCATGTCGCCCAGGATCCGGTCACGGGCGGCGTCCAGGCGGCGCTGGGCGGCGATCGAACGGTCCAGGCCCTTTTGCGACGCGGCGCGCGCCAGCAGGCGCTGGTCGATCACTTCTTCCAGGGTACGGCTGAACAGGTCCGACGTCATGTCGAGCGGCTCACCCGGGCCGATCTGGCCTTGCGCAACGGCTTCGTTCCGCACGTCCGATGACCAGATGGTGTGGCCATCGACGCGGGCCACAGCCATGTCACCCGGCTCCGGAGGGCGTTCCGTCTGCTGCGGCTTCTGGCACGAGGCTACCGTCAGGCTGCCAGCCATAAGCACGGACAGCAGGATCATGCGTCCCAAGTTCGATTTCAATGACATGAGTACCGCCCCAATCGCCATTAACACTTTAAATGCCGGAGCCGTTAACGGCTGCCGCGTTGACATACACCATTCCGCCGCTTAAGTCATTCCCGCGCTTGAAAAGCGGTTTTCACCCCTTACCTGTTCAAGAGCATTTTTACGGCGACAAGCTTCATAAGCAAGAAATAAGCCAGAAAAATGCCCGCCAAGACAAGGGCTGAAAAGCGCTCTTCCTTCTCTGTTACTTAGGGTCTCCCATGCTGGCTCTCGCCAAAATGCTGTTCGGTTCTTCCAACGATCGCAAGGTCAAGGGCTTCATGGCCCGCGCCCAGAAGATCAATACGCTGGAGCCCAGGTACAAGGCGATGAGCGACGAGGAACTGGCCCACCAGACGGTCCTGTTCCGCGAACGCCTGGCCAAGGGCCAGACGCTGGATCAGCTTATGGACGAAGCCTTCGCCGTCACCCGCGAAGCCGCCTGGCGGTCGATCGGACAGCGGCACTACGACGTGCAGCTGGTCGGCGGCATGATTCTGCACAAGGGTGGCATCGCAGAAATGCGCACCGGTGAAGGCAAGACACTCGTTGGCACCGCGCCCGTTTATCTCAATGCGCTCGAAGGCAAGGGCGTCCACCTGATCACGGTCAACGACTACCTGGCCAAGCGCGACGCCGAATGGATGGGCCGCGTTTATCGCTTCCTCGGCATGTCGACCGGCGTTATCGTCCAGGGCCTGTCGCAGGGCCAGCGCAAGCAGGCCTATAATTCCGACGTCACCTACGGCACGAACAACGAATTCGGCTTCGACTACCTGCGCGACAACCTGGCCTATAGCCGCCAGGAAATGGTCCAGCGCGGCCACAACTTCTGCATCGTCGACGAAGTCGACTCGATCCTGATCGACGAAGCCCGCACGCCGCTGATCATCTCCGGTCCGACCGAGGACCGTTCGGAACTGTACAAGATCCTCGACGCCACCATCCGCGAGCTGATCAAGGACCCGGAAACCTACGAACTGGACGAAAAGCAGCGCCAGGTCCTGCTGTCTGAAAAGGGCAGTGAGGAGCTCGAGGAAATCCTGATGGCCGGTGGCTATCTGGCTGAGGACTCGACCGGCCTTTATGACTCGGTCAACGTCTCGCTGGTTCACCACGCCAACCAGGCCCTGCGTGCCAATACGCTGTACACCCTGAACAAGGATTACATCGTCAAGGACGGCGAGATTATCCTGATCGACGAATTCACCGGCCGCATGATGACGGGCCGCAGGCTTAGCGAAGGGCTGCACCAGGCGATCGAAGCCAAGGAAAAGGTCGAGATCCAGCCGGAAAACCAGACTCTGGCCTCGGTGACAATCCAGAACTATTTCCGTATGTACAAGAAGCTGTCCGGCATGACCGGCACGGCGGCGACCGAAGCGCAGGAGTTCGGCGACATCTACAAGATGGACGTGCTGGAAATTCCGACCAATCGCCCCATCCAGCGCATCGACGACAACGACGAGGTCTACCGGACCGAGGCTGAAAAGTTCACCGCCATCGCCGCCCAGGTCGCCCATTGCTATGTCAAGGGCCAGCCAATCCTGGTCGGCACCGCGTCGATCGAAAAGTCGGAAGAGCTGTCGAAGTTCCTCAATGGCTACCACTACAAGGTCGAGCAGTCGCGGACGCTGAAGCCGCAATACGCCAATGCCGACAAGAAGGAACTGCTGAAGCTCGGCGAGGACGCCTATGACATCGTCGCCAAGTCCGGCAAGGGCATTCCGCACAACGTGCTGAACGCGCGCTTCCACGAACAGGAATCCGAAATCGTCGCCGACGCCGGCGTGCCGGGCGCCGTGACCATTGCCACCAACATGGCCGGCCGCGGCACCGACATCCAGCTGGGCGGCAATGTCGACATGCGCGTCCAGAAGTGGCTCTCAGAGCAGGACGCCGCTGGCGTCCAGGTGACGCAGGAGCAGATCCTGGCCAAGAAGGCCGAAATCGAAGGCCAGGTCGCCGATCTGAAACAACGGGCGCTTGCTGCCGGTGGCCTGTTCGTGCTCGGCACCGAACGCCATGAAAGCCGCCGCATCGACAACCAGCTGCGCGGCCGTACCGGCCGTCAGGGAGACCCCGGCCGCTCGAAGTTCTTCCTGTCCTGCGAAGACGACCTGATGCGCATCTTCGCGGGTGACCGCCTGAACTCCATGATGAAGACGCTGGGCGTCGAGGAGGGCGAAGCCATTACCCACCCGCTGCTCAACGGCGCCATCGCCACGGCGCAAAAGCGCGTCGAGCAACGCAACTATGAGATCCGCAAGAACCTGCTGAAATACGACGACGTGGTCAACGACCAGCGCAAGGCCGTGTTCCAGCATCGCCAGGAGTTCATGGACGCCGAGGATCTGTCCGACACCATCAGCGAGATGCGTCAGGAGACCATCAGCGATCTCGTCGAGCGCCACCTGCCGCCAAAGGCCTATGCCGAACAGTGGGACATCCAGGGCCTCAAGGAACAGGTTCTGGCCCTGACCGGCCTCGACCTGCCGCTGGAAGTGTGGGCAGCCGAGGAAGGTATCGCCAACGAGGAAATCGAGGAGCGCATCCAGAACCTGGCCGCTGCCAAGATGGAAGAGCGGCTGCAGATGCTGGGCGATGAGCAGATGAAGTCGCTGGAAAAGCAGTTCCTGCTCCAGATGATCGACATGCACTGGCGCGAGCACCTGATGTATCTCGACCACCTGCGCGCCGTTATCGGCCTGCGTGGCTACGGCCAGCGCGATCCGCTCAACGAATACAAGAGCGAAGCCTTCGAACAGTTCGAAGGGCTCCTGGTCAACCTGCGCCACTCCGTCACGCGCTGGCTGATGACCATGGAAATCCGCTTCCAGCCGCCGGAAGAAGAGCTGTCGGCGCCCCCCATGCCGCTGCCAGGCATGTCGCCCTCGGGCCGTCAGTTCCAGGAAGTGCATCTCGATCCGCTGACCGGCGAGAACGAGCGCGCCCCCACGCTCTCCAGCGACCTGACGCCGGAACAGCGGGCGCAACTGCCGCACTCAGCCCTGCCGGCCGGCTGGGAAGGCACGCCGCGCAACGGCCTGTGCCCTTGCGGCTCTGGCAAGAAGTTCAAGCACTGCCACGGCACGCTGGTGTAAGAGCCCCCTCTCCCTGAACGGGAGAGGGACCTCACGGCAACACCGCTACCTTTGTGACCCGGGCCTTTCGATTCAATCATTGCCACACGGGCCTGCTTTCGGTATCGTCTCTTAACTTTTTTGGTTAGGGGAAATCTGCATGCGCATACCTGCTGCCGGATTTGCATTTGCCGCGGCCGCGATTCTTGTCGCTTCGGGGGGCCTTGTCTCGGGCTCTGCCGTGGCACAGGAAGTTGTCGCCTATTCGGACATGCCGGTTGCCGCCGGCGACATGGCCAAGCCTGCCCTGGCGCAGCTCAATGACGCCGCCGACAGCGCCGCCGCCCAGAAAAAGATCGACCTCTACAAGCAGCTGATGCAGCTGAACGGCGTGACGCGCGGCGTCCGCACGGCGCTCGACGCCACCAAGGCCCAGACCCGCCTCGTCGTGCTGGAACGCGCCGGCAAGTCGGCCATGACGCCGGCCGAGGAAGCCCGCTACAACACCGTCGCTGACGCCGTGCTCAAGGAAACCGAGGCGAACGTGCTCGACAGCATCGCCCGCAGCCAGTCGCAGTCCTTCAGCGCCGATGAAATCCAACAGTTGATCAACGCCAATGCATCGGTCGCCGCGGCCAAATACAATGCCGGCAAGTTCGTGACGGCGCAGAACAGCACGGAAGAGGTCCAGAGCTATATGGTCCAGGCCGTGGTCAAGATTATCAAGACTTTCAAGGATTCGGTCGACAGCTAGAAGCGGTTTTCGGATAAAAAGCACGACGACCAAGAGGGGCCCGCCTTACGGCGGGAGGCTGACGATTATTCAAGTCATGTTCGGGGGAACCGTTTTGCGGCTCGCAGTTTTTCGTTCGTTATTTACTGGAACGGCCCTTCTGGCCGCTGTTCTGACCGCATCGGCGGTAAACGCCCAGACAACCGTCGCCCCCGACCTGACACCGCCGCCCCTCGACCTGCAAAAGTTTCTGGAGCAGAGCAAGGCGCTGCATGACAACAATCCGCAGGCGCCGGGCTCCCTGACCGCCCAAGGCTCTGGCAGCGTCATGGACGTCGCCGCCGCTCCGCGTACAGACGTCGCCAAGCCCCTGCCCAAGGCCAGTGCCGACGCCATCGACCGCGTGCTCAGCCTGACTTCGGGAAGCATCGACGACGCGGCCGTATCGCGTGGCCTGGCGGCAGGTGCGGCGCGTGTGCCGGCTATTCCGACCATGCAGAACCTCGACCGTGCGACGGCCCGCGCGGTTGTCGAGGCCTTCCGGACGCCGGGCGGCCTGACGGCCTACGACAAGGCCCAGATCGCCGCCACGGCGTCCGCCGATCCGGACCTGGAAGAGCGCATCGCGCTGGTCCGCACCATCTATCGTGTCGACGGCACCGACGCTCTGATCCGGCACTTCGTGTCCACCCAGCACATGCGCCTGATCATCACCGAGGTGAACAACCATGTGAACATCGCCGGTCTGTCTGACGCCGAAAAGTATCGGCTGGCCGCCATCGCTGCCGCCGCCCAGACCGAGTTGGAAGACAAGATCCTCGACATGGATGCTCGCCTGCAGGCCAACAGCCTCAGCAAGCCGGAACTCATGCAGTTGATAGCCGCCTTCGACAGCGACGCCCAGCGCAAGCTGACCGACCTGCGGCTCAAGGACGACGGAAAGCTCGATCGCGGCATCGAACTGGATATCGCCATGGCGCAGATCCAGATCCTGCGCAAATACGAAAGCGACCAATAAAGGCTCTTAGACCGTGCTCCGTTTCGGCGGAAACGGAGCACGGTCTAAATTTCTTAGTGGTCGCATGCTTGGTCCGAAAAACCGGTTTCCACTTTTTCCGAGCATGCTCTAGCGGCCCGGCTTTACCGGCGCCTGTTCGGCGACCAGGCGGTTCGACTCGCGTTCCAGCCGCGCCTTCATCTCGGTCATCAGTTCACCACGCTTCATGCCGGCCGGAATGGGCGGGAGGAATTCGAACACCACGGTACCGGGTTTGCGGTCGATGCCATGCCCCGGCCAGAACTGGCCGGAATTGGTCGCCATCAGGTGGCAGGGCACGTCGAGATCGCGATAAAGGGCCGCCACTCCGGGCTTATAGGCCGGATCTTCGCCGACGTCCGAGCGCGTGCCTTCCGGAAAGATGATAATCTGGCGGCCTTCCTGCAGGCGCTCGCGGCAAGCCGTCACCATGCCTTTCAGCGCCTTGGCGGCGTCTTCGCGCTTGATCGCCACCATACGCGTCCGCCACGCGTACCAGCCGAGAAACGGCAGATACATCAAGGACTGCTTCAAGACGTAGGCTGGCGCCTCCAGCACGACGAAGGGCGCGATGGTATCAAGCATGCTGAGGTGCTTGCCGGCGATCAGGGCCGGGCCGTTGGGCCGGTGTTCCAGGCCACGAAATTCGACCTTCACGCCTACAATCCAGCGCGCGCCCCACAGTACGCTGGCCGCCCACCAGCGAATGACCCGCATGGACACCGCGTGGGGCAACAGTAGAATGGGCGAACACAGGACGGCGATAAACGCCATCGAACCGTAGAGCCACAACATGAAGAGGAGCGACCGAAGTCGCGTAATCACAGCACGCAATTTTGGGGACTCATTTGGCTGGTGCCGCCTGTGAAGAGGCGGCCAGGCTGGCGGCGGCGCCGTCTTCCGAACCGGCTTCAACTCTATTGTGCGCCCCTTTGTCACCGAAAGCACGCGAAATCGACAGGATAAAATCGCGGCCGAGGATGGCCAGGTACTTGGTATATTCCAGGACCAGCAGGCGCGTGCCCTTGGGCGACTTCCACCATTTGCGTGTATCGAGGTCCGGCGACTGCACCGGGAAGGCGACGAACTCAGCGTCGGGCATGTCGGCCTTAAGTTCCAGCAGCGAACGCGGCATGTGATAGTCGGAAGTGACGACGATCAGCTTGTAGAAATCATGGCCGCGCGCCCAATCGGCGATCTCACGGGCATTGCCGACGGTGTTTTCGGCCTCGTAACCCAGGTCGACGCAGCATTCATAAAGGCGCTTTGAGCCTTCGGTCACGTTCAGCAGCTCGGCACGCTTGACCTCACGGTTGACCCCGGAAATGAACAGGCGCTGGCCTTTGCGGCGCTCCAGCAGGCGCATGCCCTCCTTCAGGCGCATATCCGAAGCGCCGGTCAGGACAACGATGGCGTCGGCGGGCTGTTCCGGGTCGACGGCAGGCGTCGAGTCGATGACCCGGCCGGCAAAGGCGAACAGGCCCGCCAGCCAGACCAGAAGCACGACACCGATAGCGATCAATGGCCGCATAGGTTTAACGCCCTCTCCCCTTCGTCAACCTGTTCACGAACGACCCAGCAGGCGCAGGGTCACCAGTCTGGCGGTGACCATGGCGATCATCGCGACCAGAACCGGGCAAGGTATTAATACTAACAGGTCATGCCACGAAAAGGGAAGAGCCATTGCGAAGCTTTGCGAGGGGCCGGTAATCTTTATTAATGCCATGACGATCGCTGCCGCCGCCGAACCCAGGAGTCCCGATTCGAACGCCATGCGGGCAAACCGGTACTGGAATCGTTCGGCGATGAAGGTGTCGGTGGCGCCGCACAGCGACAGGACCTCGACGACGTCGCCGCGCGCCGCCAGCCCCGCCCGTGTCGCGAAGGCCACCACGGCTGCGGCGGCTGAGCCTATCATCAGGAAAATACCCAGGAAGATCAGACGGATAATCAGGGCGCTTTTCTCGATATCCTTGAGCCACACCGAATGATCGTCGAGCGTCGCGTCGATATTGGCATTGGCCAGCGCGTCCATCATATCGCGCGGCTTGGCCGGGGTCTTAGGCGTCAGTTTGACCTCGACCAGGTTGGGGATGGGCAGGTCATCGAGCACGACATCGCCCAGCCACGGTTTCAACAGGTCCTTGGCGCGCTCGGGCTCGATGGCCCGGGCCTCGTCGACACCCTTGACGCCGGCCAGGACCTCCGCGGCCGCGGCGGCCGCGACTGAACCGGTTTCAAGACCCGTCGGCCGAACCTGGATGGTCACCTCGGCGCGGATGTCGCGCGCCCAACCTTGCGCGGCACGGTCCGACGCGATGACGATCAGCAGCGCCATGCACGACAGGAAGCACAGGAAACCGATGACGTAGTGCAGCGCGACCTCGCGCTCGTCCTGCGAGGGCAGCAGGTTACGCGCGCCGGATTCCGGCGCCTGCCACGGCCCCCCGAATCCCTTTGAGCGCCCCCTCATCCCTCACCTCCCGGCGACCGTTGGGCGCGCAGGTCGCGACGGTACAGTTCGCCCCCTTTCAGCTCCAGGACCGGCATCCCCGAGGCGCGCACCAGGCTTTCATCGTGAGTGGCGATTAGCACGGTCGCGCCCAGCCGGTTCAGCTCGATGAACAGGCGCATGATGCGCATGCCCATGGCGTAGTCGATATTGCCGGTCGGCTCATCAGCGAGGATCAGGGTCGGGCGCGTCACGACGGCGCGGGCGATGGCCAGGCGCTGCTTTTCGCCACCGGACAGGATGTGCGGCATGGCGTCCAGGCGGTGACTTAAACCCACCCAGGTCAGAAGCTCGGAGACGTCTTCCTGGTACTGCTTGCGCGACTGGCCGTGGACGACCAGAGGCAGGGCGGCGTTGTCGAAAACATTCAGGTGCTCCAGCAGGCGGAATTCCTGAAAAACTATGCCTAACCGCCGGCGCAGTGTCGCGCTTTGCAGGCGGTCTCCGGGACGGATGGTTTCGCCGAACAGGGCGATCTCGCCGGACGAGGGCGTCTGGGCCAGATAGATCATTTTCAGCAGCGAAGTCTTGCCCGCACCGGACGGGCCGGTCAGGAAGTGAAACGACCCGGCGGCCAGCCGAAAGTTCAGCGATTTCAATATCAAGGGGTCGTCCGTTGACGCCATGTTGCCGTAGCCCAGGCTGACATCGCGGAAATCGACCACGGTGTCACCGGCAGGGGCAATACGGCTGTCTGCGGGGCTTGGAGTCATCGGCAAAGGGCGCGCTTCCGGCGGCTTGATCAGTTGTTAAGACTTTTGGAGGAATAAGGTTAAGAAGCCGTGTCATGGACCCGGCGAATCGTCCCTATCGCACCGTCGTCATGATCCTCAGCTGCCCGAATTGTGCAACGCAATATAAGGTGAACGAAGCCGCTATCGGCGCGCGGGGACGTACCGTGCGCTGCACGGCGTGCAAGACGACCTGGCATGCCGAAACGCCGATCGACCTGCGCTATTCCGAAGGCCGACGCACCGAAGAGCTGGAACTTAAGGAAGAAGCACCCAAGACCAAGGAAGAGCTTTTCCAGGTCAAAGCCAAGAAGCTGCCCGGCAAGTACCGGGCCATGCTCGAGGACAAGAAGCGGCTGCGCGCCCTGGCCATCGAAGGCATGGTCTGGGGCGGTCTCGCCGCCGTCGCCATCGCGACCCTGGTGCTGGCCTATGTGCTCCGCGTCGACATCGTCAAGGCCTTCCCGCGCATCGCCGGCGCTTACGCCATGGTCGGCCTCAAGGTCAATCCGACCCACCTGCAGTTCGAAAAGCATACGGCCGAAGTCGCCTTCAAGGGCGGCCGCTTTGTCGTGACGGTCAAGGCGCAGATCAAGAACCTGAGCAACAAGTCGGTGCCGGTGCCGCCGGTGCGCGTTACGCTCTACGACTCGACGCAACAACCGTTCGATTCGGTCCTCATGCCGCCAGGCGACCTGATGGTCGCGCCGCATGCCACGCAAACCCTGACCTTCGACGTCGCCGATCCCAGGAACCTCGTCTCGACGCTCGACCTCAAGTTCGACCTCGAAGCCATGAACGCTATGAAGGCGGGCAAGGGCCACAAGGCCGGCCGTGGCGCAGAGGACGGTCACGGCGAGGAAGCCGGTCATGGCGACAAAGGCGGCCACGAGGCCCCTGCAGAACACGCCGAAACCGCAGGAGATCATGCCACACCTGCTGCCGGCGAAGGTCACGATGCGACTGCCGACGCTCATGGCGCTCCAGCGGCCGGAACCGAAGACCACGCCGCGCAGGCACCCGATCCGCACGGCGACGCACCGCACGCAGGCACCGCCCCCTTGTCGACCCAGCCCGCGCCAGCTCTGCGGTCGGCCCAGCCTACATCCGCTCATGGCCTGGCCCCCGCGAAAAAGGCCGAAGGCCATGCGCCGGCAGCCACAGGTCACCACTAAACACGCTTGCCTTCCAGCAGGCGTCATGAAAAAAGCTCGCGGATGACTGAGATCCCGTTACCGATCGTCCTGTTGACCGAAGACAAGGTGCGCGAGCGCGTCGATAGCATCGCCCGCCAGATAGCCAAACGCCTGCAGCCCGACTGCGTCGGGGTTTGCCTTTTGACTGGCGGCATCTGGTTCGCCGCTGACCTGACGCGCGCCCTGTTCCGCCTGGGTCATAACCTGGCATTCGACGCCCTGTGGCTATCCTCCTACGGCGACGGCCGCGAAAGCGGCACGCTTCTGATCCGCGCGCCGTTGCAGCGCCCGGTCGAAGGCCGCCAAGTGCTGATCATCGACGATGTGCTGGATACCGGAAAGTCGCTGACCATCGCCGCCGACATCTGCCGCGAGGCCGGCGCCACCGAGGTGCTGACAGCGGTCTTCGCGCGCAAGCCCGACCCGGCACAGGGCGGCCAGCCGCGCCAGACCGATGTCGATTTCGCGGCCTGGGAAGCGCCCGATCGTTATCTGGTCGGCTACGGGCTAGACAGCGGCGGGCTCTACCGCGCCCTGCCCTATATTGGCGCTATGGACTAAGATTTTGCTTTTCGCGCTTTTAATCCGAAAACCGCTTCACACTTTTCGGAAAGCGCTAGTTCGACGCGAGCGTCGTATCGACGAAGGTCTGGGCGGCGTCGAAAGGCAGGAAGCCGCCTACAATCTGGCTCATCGGCACGGGGCCGAAGATCAGGAAGCCCAGCATGGCCGCGACCAGCGCCACGAAGCGTAGGGCGAACGGATCGGCCGCCGCGATCCCGGCCTTGGCCTTTCCAATACGCAAACGCGGTTGATCCGTTTCGTGGCGCATGGCCAGCAGGCGCTCCGGCTTGACGCCGTTGTCGACCGCCAGGCGGGTATTGACCTCGGTGAAGGTCGGGTCACGAAAGCGTAGGATCGCCCGAACGGAGGCGACACCCGCGGCCACCAGGCCTGCGCTTAACACCGCCAGATGCGCCAGTTGCGGCAGATGCAGGAACAGGCCCCACTGCGCGGCGACGGCGATCAGCATGATGAACAGGACAAAGGGAAATACGGCGGGCAGGATCCGCTCCCACACCATGACGGCCCGGGTCCAGAACAGGGCGCGATTAAGATTCGAGAGCGGGGAGGGTCTCTGAACCAACGACATGACGACTGCTTCCCCCTTCATCACATTCACGCGGATACGGCACGCGGCGCCGGTGTAAACCAGGCCGGAATGGCTTCGTCCGCCATCATCTGCTCATAACTGGGTCGAGCACGCACGACGGACCAATCCGCGTCACGCACCAACACCTCAGGGGCGAGTGGGCGAGTATTGTACTCGCTTCCCATGACGGCTCCATAGGCGCCGGCGGTCATGAAGGCGACGAGATCACCAGCCTTGAGACGCGGCAGGGCGCGATCGCGGGTGAAGGTGTCGCCGGTTTCGCACACGGGACCGACTACGTCGTAGACTTCGGTCGCATCACCTTCAGGCGCCGCCACCGGGCGGATGTCGTGATAGGCGTCGTACAGCGCCGGGCGCAGCAGGTCGTTCATGGCAGCATCCAGAACCATGAACTTCTGGCCGGAATCGGCGCGTTCGTGGATGTGGATGACGCGCGAGATCAGTATACCCGCATTGGCGGCGATTAGGCGGCCAGGCTCGAACGTATAACGCACATCAAGATTGCCGACGGTCAGGGCGACCATTTCGGCGAAGTCCTGCGGGCTCGGCGGTTCTTTCTGATTGAAATAGGGCACGCCCAGGCCACCACCGAGGTCGAGGCGCTCGACGCTGAGACCGCTGGCGCGCAGGTCCTCGACCCAGCCCTTCATGCGCGAGAAGGCCGACTGCATCGGCGTCAGGTCGGTGATCTGCGAACCGATGTGGCAGGCAATGCCCATGGGCGCGATATGCTTTTGCGCGGCGGCTTCGGCATAGATGCGCAGGGCCTCTTCGGCCGAGACGCCGAACTTGTCGCGCGCGCCGCCCGTCGTGATCTTGGCGTGGCCGCCAGAGCCAACACCTGGATTGATGCGGATGACGATCGGCGCGACCATGTCGAGCGACGCGGCAACCTTGGCCAGGCGTTCCAGTTCGGGCGCCGATTCGACGTTCAGTTGGTAGATGCCGCTTTTCAGCGCGAACGCCAT
>CAMLPZ010000105.1 GCA_946482045.1 uncultured Asticcacaulis sp. | reverse complement strand
GTCCGCCGCATCAAGCGCGAATATAACCACGTCCAGATCGTCGCCGGCAATGTCGCGACCTATGACGCGACGCGCTCGCTGATCGACGCCGGCGCTGACGCCGTCAAGGTCGGTATCGGGCCGGGCTCGATCTGCACCACGCGCATGGTCGCCGGTGTCGGCGTGCCGCAACTGACCGCCATCATCGACAGCGCCCGCGCGGCGCGCGACACCGGCGTGCCGGTCATCGCCGACGGCGGCATCAAGCTATCGGGCGACCTGGCCAAGGCGATCGCGGCCGGCGCGTCGAGCGCCATGCTGGGGTCGATGTTCGCCGGCACCGAAGAGGCCCCTGGCGAGGTCATCCTGTACCAGGGCCGGTCGTACAAGTCCTATCGCGGCATGGGTTCCGTTGGCGCCATGACCTCGGGTTCGGCGGATCGTTATTTCCAGAAGGAAGTCCGCGATTCGATGAAACTGGTGCCCGAAGGCATCGAAGGCCAGGTGCCATACAAGGGCCCGATCGGCCCGGTGATCCACCAGTTGGTCGGAGGCTTACGCGCCGCCATGGGCTATGTCGGCGCGCCCGGTATCGCCGAATTCCAGCAGCGGGCGCGCTTTGTGCGCATCACCAATGCGGGCCTGCGCGAAAGCCACGTCCACGACGTGATGATCACGCGTGAGGCGCCAAACTACAGGCAGTGATATGACGCAGGAGCTGACGGTTCTGGTATGGGCGGTGGTGTTGGGCCTGGTGATGGTCCTGCTGCCGCCGGTCGTTGATGGCGCCACGGGCGGGCGGCGCTATTTTAACTGGAACGCGGGTACCCGAGATAAGCCTTTCGAGGTCAATCCGGTCGCGGAGCGATTAAGGCGCGCTTTTAGCAATTTTATGGAAACATTTGTTTTCTTTGCTGTCATTGTCATCGCTCTGGCGTTTTCGGACAAGTCGTCCGCGCATTCGGTCAATGGTGCCTGGCTCTATCTCGGCGCCCGCATCCTGTACGTGCCGTGCTATGCCTTCGGCATCAAATACGTCCGTTCCGCCGTGTGGGCGGCTTCGCTCGCCGGCATCCTTATGTGCCTTTATACGCTTCTGACCTGATATGACCCCAGCCGCCCGCCTGCAAGCCGCCGCCGATATTCTGGACCAGATGGCCGGAACACGCGCAGCGGCCGAAACGGTCCTGAAAACCTGGGGGCAGAAACACCGCTTTGCCGGATCGAAGGACCGCCGCGCCATCGCTGACCGCGTCTATGGTTGTCTGCGCGCCAAGGCGCGGCTGCTTTGGGCCATGCAGGCCGATGAGAAGAAACCGGGGGCGGGGCGCGCGATGGTCCTGGCGTCGCTGGCGCTTATCGATGGCCTGGCCTTGCCTGAGATCGAGGAGTTGTTTTCCGGGGCAGGGTATGGACCTTCGCCGTTGACCGATGCCGAGCGCGAGCGCCTCTCTGCTGGAGAAGGCGAGGCGCCGCAGTGGGTGACGACCGGCCTGCCGGAATTCGTTGTCACGCGCTTCCAGCAGCAGTTCGGCGACGACTGGGCGGCCGAAGCGACCGAACTGATGACGCCGCGCGCCCCGATCGACCTGCGCGTCAATGGCAGCAAGACCTCACGCGAAGAGATGATTGAATCCCTCAAGAATGAGGGCTTGAGACCTGAAAAAACGCCATTTTCTTTGTTTGGTATAAGGTTGCCGGCGGAGCCGCCGCCGAACCTGGCCAAGCTCGATATCTATCAATCCGGCCGCATCGAAATCCAAGACGAAGGTTCGCAACTAGCGGCCTTTATCGCCGGCGCAGGCTTGCTGCCTGGCGCCCCTAAGGTGGTCGATTTCTGCGCCGGCGGCGGCGGCAAAACGCTCGCGCTGGCCCAGATGATGGCGGGCATTGGCGAAGTCTACGCCTGCGACGTCGTCGAAAAGCGCCTGAAGGCCATAGAGCCACGCCTGCAACGCGCCGGCGCCAACGCTCACCTGATCCATTTCTTCGATCCGGAAGATGATGCGCAACTCGAAATCCTGAAAGGCGCCGACCTTGTACTGGTCGATGCGCCGTGCTCGGGCTCGGGCACGTGGCGCCGCCATCCGGAAGAAGCGCATCGTCTGAATGAAGGCGAGGTTGAGCGCCTGCACAGCCTGCAAACCCATATCCTCAACCGCGCCGCCCTGTGCGTAAAGCCCGGCGGGCGGCTGGTTTACGTCACCTGCTCGGTGCTGGACGACGAAAATGCGGCGACGGCTGACGCCTTCGAAGCGGCCAATCCGAGCTTTGATGCGCTGCCGATCCATGACCTGATCGACGCCGCAAAAGGCACCTTCATCGATACAAAAGGCGCGGCGGGCCTTGTGAAACACGCCAAAACGGGTCACAGGCTGCGCCTGACCCCACATACCACGCAAACCGACGGCTTTTTCATCGCCGCCTATACGAGGACGCAAATTACGTGAGTGTAAAGCCCCACGAAACCCTTCTGATCGTCGACTTTGGTTCCCAGGTTACGCAGCTGATCGCCCGCCGGGTGCGCGAATGCGGCGTCTATTGCGAGATCCATCCGTTCACCAAGGCCGGTGACGCGATCGACAGCCTGCGGCCGAAGGCGGTCATCCTGTCGGGGTCTCCACACAGCGTCATCGATGAAGGTCCGCGGATCGACGCCAAGCTATTCAAAATGAATTTGCCAGTGTTTGGGATATGTTACGGCGAACAGCTGATGTGCGATCTTCTCGGCGGCAAAGTCGAAAGCGGCCATCACCGCGAGTTTGGCCGCGCCGAAATCGAGGTCGTCAAGGACAGCCCGATCTTCAAGGGGTTGGACCGCAATGAGACGGTGTGGATGAGCCACGGCGACCGCGTGACCGCCATTCCCGAAGGCTTCGAAGTCATCGCCGTTAGCGAAGGCGCGCCCTATGCCGCCATCGCCGACGAGGCGCGCAAGTTCTACGCCGTCCAGTTCCACCCTGAAGTCGTGCACACGGTGCGCGGCACCGACATGATCCGCAACTTTCTCTTTGAAATTGCTGGCTTTACCGGCGACTGGTCGATGGCCTCGTTCCGCCAGGAAATGGTCGCCAAGATCAAGGCCCAGGTGGGTACCGGCAAGGTGATCTGTGGCCTGTCGGGCGGGGTCGACTCCTCGGTCGCCGCCGTCCTGATCCACGAAGCGATCGGCGAGCAGCTGACCTGCGTCTTCGTCGACACTGGCCTGCTGCGCAAGAACGAGGGCCAGCAGGTCGTCTCGCTGTTCAGAGATCACTATAACATCCCTCTGATACACGTTCAGGCGCAAGAGCTTTTCCTCGGTGCGCTAAAAGGCGTGTCCGATCCGGAGACCAAGCGCAAGACGATCGGCAAGCTGTTCATTGACGTCTTCGATGCCGAGGCCGCCAAGATCGAAGGCGCCGAATTCCTGGCCCAGGGCACCCTCTATCCAGACGTGGTCGAAAGCGTGTCGCCGTCAGGCGGCCCGTCGGCGGTCATCAAGTCGCACCACAATGTTGGCGGTTTGCCCGACTATATGAAGCTTAAGCTCGTCGAACCCCTGCGCGAACTGTTCAAGGACGAGGTCCGCGCGCTCGGCCGCGAACTGGGCCTCGATGCGGCGTTTGTCGGCCGCCACCCGTTCCCTGGGCCAGGCCTGGCCATCCGCATCCCCGGCGAAGTCACGCCGGACAAGGTCAAGACGCTCCAGGACGCCGACGCCATCTATCTCGAGGAAATCCGTAAGGCCGGCCTCTACGACCAGATCTGGCAGGCTTTCGCCGTCCTGCTGCCGGTCAAGACGGTTGGTGTCATGGGCGATGCCCGGACCTATGAAGACGTCCTGGCCCTGCGTGCCGTGACGTCGAGCGACGGCATGACGGCGGACTTCTATGAGTTCCCGTGGCCGGTGCTCGGCCGCTGCGCCACGCGCATTGTCAACGAAGTCCGCGGCGTCAACCGCGTCGTCTATGACGTGACGTCGAAACCCCCCGGCACCATCGAGTGGGAGTGAAATCTCGGTCTTTGGCCACGACGGCGTGCGTTTAAATCGAACTCTCCCAGCACGGCCTTAAGTAAGCTCCCCCTTCCGTCAGCTTCGCTTGTGCTCGCTGCCACCTTCCCCGTAAACGGGGAAGGAACATTTAACAGGTGTCGGTCCCTTTTCCTTCCCCGTTTACGGGGAAGGTGGCATTTGCGGAGCAAATGACGGAAGGGGGAGCTTGATAGCAAACTAAGCGCATACTCGACTCAAATCTCAGGATTTCAGTTCTGCCTGCCGTTTAAAAGTTCAGTGTTGACGCCATCCTTTTCCGGGGTGGCGTCCGTTTTTTGATAAGTGACCCATGATCCGCCTCGACAATATCAGCAAGCAGAACGGCCACCAGATCCTGTTCATCGATGCCTCGATGACCATCCAGAAGGGGGAGAAGGTCGGATTGGTTGGGCCCAACGGCGCCGGCAAGACGACGCTGTTCCGGATGATCACTGGCCAGGAACAGCCCGACGACGGCATCGTCGGTATCGATCCCGGCATGACCATCGGCTATTTCAGCCAGGAGGTCGGCGAAATGTCGGGCCAAAGCGCCGTCGCGGCCGTCATGGATGGCGTCGGTCCGGTCAGCGCGCTGGCGACCGAGATGGCTGAACTCGAAGCCGCCATGGTCGATCCCGACCGCGCCGACGAACTCGACGCCATCATCGAACGCTATGGCGACGTTCAGGCGCGCTTTGAGGAACTGGACGGCTATGCGCTCGATGCCCGGGCGCGCGAGGTCCTGGCGGGCCTGAGCTTCAGCCAGGAGCGCATGGAAGGCGATGTCGGGCTCCTGTCGGGCGGCTGGAAGATGCGCGTGGCCCTGGCCCGCATCCTGCTGATGCGCCCCGACGGCATGCTGCTCGACGAACCCAGCAACCACCTGGATCTCGAAAGCCTGATCTGGCTGGAAGGCTTCCTGAAGGACTATGACGGCGCGCTCCTGATGACTTCGCACGACCGGGCGTTTCTCAACCGCATCATCGGCAAGGTGGTGGAAATCGACGCCGGCACGCTGATCACCTATTCGGGCGATCTCGACTTCTACGATCAGCAACGGGCGCTTACCGAAAAGCAGCGCCAGGCGCAGTACGAACGCCAGCAGGCCATGCTGGCCAAGGAAATCAAATTCATCGAACGCTTCAAGGCGCGCGCCAGCCACGCCGCGCAGGTCCAGAGCCGGGTGAAGAAGCTCGACAAGATCGAGAAGGTCGAGGCGCCGCGCCGCCGCCAGTCGGTCGAGTTCGAATTCCGCTCACCCCCGCGTTCGGGCGAAGACGTGCTGAACCTGAAGGGCGTCCATAAGGCCTACGGCAGCCATTCGATCTATGCGGACCTCGACTTCCTGGTCCGCCGCAAGGAGCGCTGGTGCGTGCTGGGCGCCAACGGGGCCGGTAAGTCGACCCTGCTGAAGCTGGTCGCCGGCGCGACCCAGCCCGACAAGGGGACGGTGACGGTCGGGGCCAGCGTCAAGATGGGCTATTTCGCCCAGCACTCGATGGACCTGCTCGACGGCGAAGAGACGATCTTCGAGTCGCTCGACGGTTCGTTCCCGCAGGCGGGCCAAGGCGCCTTGCGGACGCTGGCCGGCTGCTTCGGTTTTTCGGGCGACGACGTCGAAAAGCCGTGCCGCGTCCTGTCGGGCGGTGAAAAGGCGCGCCTGGTCATGGCCAAGATGCTGTTCGATCCGCCGAACCTGCTGGTGCTCGACGAACCGACCAACCACCTCGACATGGTGACCAAGGAGATGCTGGTCGCGGCACTGGCGGATTTCGAAGGCACCATGCTGTTCGTCTCGCACGACCGTCATTTCCTGGCGGCGCTGTCGAACCGCGTGCTGGAGCTTACGCCGGAGGGTGTTCACCAATATGGCGGGGGGTACACCGAATATGTCGCAAGAACCGGACAGGAAGCGCCTGGATTACATCCTGGCGGCTAATCAATCAGTGTCTGTTGGGTGAGCGCCCCTTTCTTATACCTCCCTAGCTTGCTGGGGAGGGGTACCGCACGAGCGAGCGCAGCGAGCGAGATGCGGTGGTGGGGGCCTTCGCGTAGAAAAAAAGCGCCATTGAGTCATTGGTGTTTCGCGGTCGACCTGAGCCACTTTCTGAACAAAGGCCCCCACCACCATTTGGCCTTTCGGCCAAACGGTCCCCCGCCCCACAAGTGGGGCGGTAAAGAGGATCAGAAATCAAACGCCTGCTGCGCGGGTGGCGGCGGGGCGAGGTGGTGGCCTTCCAGTTCCAGCATTTTCAGCTTGGTCTCCGAACCGCCGGGCGCTGAGAAGCCGCCGAGCTTGCCGCCGGCGGCCAGGCAACGGTGACATGGGATGATCAACGCCACCGGATTGCGCCCCATGGCGACGCCGACAGCTCGCGCGGCTTCGGGGCCGGCGCCAAGCTGTTTGGCCAGAGCGCCATAGGTCGTGGTCTGGCCCCAGCCGACCTGGCGCAAGGCTGTGTAGATCGCTTTGAAGAAATCATCCTGGCCGGTGAGATCGACGGGCACGTGCTCGAAATCGACCGATTCGCCTGCGAAGTAGCGCTTCACGGCTTCGATCGTCGCGGCGATCTCGGCCGTCGGCGTGCCGGGCTGCATGTCGGGCAGTCGGCGCTTGAGCAGGCGTTCGGTGTCCTCACGGCTTTGGCCGGGCAACTGAAAGCGCACGATGCCATTGGCCGTCCATGCCAGCCCGCAAAAACCTGCAGCTGTATCGAAGAGCGCATAGTGTGGAATCATGCCGGGACCCTATATAAACCGGACCATAAAATTGGCAGTATGGGCAGGGAAAGCAAGGAGAGCGCGATGATGAATGAGATTCCAAGCCTGGCGGAATGGGCTGGTGGTCAGCCCGCTTTCGAGACACTGACCGAGCTGTTCTACGCCAAGGTGCCGCAGCATCCGGTCCTTGCGTCGGTATTCGCCGGCATGTCACCTGCGCATTCGAAACATGTGGCGGCCTTTCTGACCGAGGTGTTCGGCGGTCCCAAGGCCTATAGCGAGATTGGCGGCTCTCATGCCGGCATGGTTGCGCACCATTTCAACCGGTCGCTGACCGAAGAACAGCGCCGCGCCTGGGTCGATCTGATGCTCGATACGGCCGACGAGGCCGGCTTACCCGACGATCCGGAGTTCCGCGCGGCCTTTGTCGGTTATCTCGAATGGGGCACGCGGCTGGCGAAACTGAACTCGCAACCGGGCGCGACCTCCGACCCCAACGCGCCGATGCCGCAATGGAACTGGGGACCGCCGGGCGGGCCATGGCTGGGATAACGGCCAAGTGTCTGTACGCGTGTGATGGTTGACGGTACCTTGCCGCCGGGGCCTCAGGAGACGCTATGGACATCGACCAGGACCTTGAGACGCTCGACCGCGAGGCGTTGATCGCCGAGGTGCGGCGGCTGCGCGCCGCTATCCGCGAGCACAGGGATTCGAGTGGACACGAACTGTGCTGGCATCATCCCGCACTGTGGGGATTGTTGCCAGAACCGGCCAGGCGGGACATTCTGGTGCCGGAATGGCCGCAATTCATGCGCGGCTGTATTGCCTATCGTCAATCATTGGACAGCCAGGCGCCGGACGCGCCGCGCGCCGCCATAGACCACCACCCGCAAGAGGACACATGAACCGGATTTGGGTAGCATTATGCGCATTTGCGCTTGCCTGTTTTGGCGGCGCCGCACAGGCGGATTGCGGTGTGGCGGGGACGGCGCAGAGCGTGGCCATCGGCCAGACTGGCCGGTCAATGTTGATCCACCTGCCACGCGGTTTTGATCCAGCCAGGCCGGCGCCGCTGGTCTTTCTGCTGCATGGTTCGGGCGGGACCGGAGCGGCCATGTTGAAAGACTCGAAGCTTGCCGAAGCCGCCGATCGCCATGGGTTTATGGTCGCGGCGCCCGACGCCGGTATCCCCCATGACAAAGGCTTTGTCTGGAATATCCCAGGCGTACCGACTGTGGCCGGCAATATCCCTGGTCCCAACGACCCTGACGACGTCGCCTATATCATAGCCGCCATCGACTGGCTGGCAGGGCAGCGATGTGCCGACCGTTCGCGCGTCTATGTTACCGGGCTGTCGGGCGGCGGGCGTATGACGTCGTGGCTGGGCTGCGTGGCGGCTGAGCATTTTGCCGCCATCGCGCCCGTGGTCGGCCTGCGCGCCGGTAATCCGTCGAAGGCCGATCCGGCAATACCCGATCCCGCGACCTGCCAACCGTCGCGGCCGATGCCGGTCATGGCCTTCGCCGGCGACAAGGACACGACCAACCCCATTCAGGGCGGAGGCGCCGGCTATTGGCAATACACCATGCACGCCGCCGAGCAGCGCTGGGCTGAGCTCAATGATTGCCGGACAGCGCCGGTGACGCAGTGGGTCGCGCAGGGCGTCTATGAGGAACGCTATTCCGGCTGCCGCGATGGCGCCGATGTCGCAGGCCGCATCACTGTCGGTGGCGGCCATAGCTGGGTCGCCGACAACGACGCCATGTGGAGCTTTTTCTTAAGCTTTCGCCGTAACTGATTTTATCGGCGGCCTTTTTCGGCCTCGGCGCGGATGACGCAGCCCTCGGCATGGTCGTTGATCAATCCCATGGCCTGCATGAAGGCGAAGACGGTCGTCGGGCCGACAAACTTCCAGCCGCGCTTTTTCAGGTCCTTAGACAGGGCGATTGACGCCGGAGACGTGGATTGTGTTTGTGGTGCGCTCAGTTCCTCGGGCTTGGGTTCATAACGCCAGACATAGGCGGCCAGAGAGCCTTCCTTGCGCACCAGTTCCTGAGCGCGGCGGGCATTGTTGATGACGGCTTCGATCTTGCCGCGGTGGCGGACGATGCCGGCATCGGCAAGCAGGCGCGTGACATCAGCCTCATCGAAGGCGGCGATCCTGTCGAAGTCGAAATCGTGGAAGGCGACCCGGAAGTTCTCACGTTTGGTCAATATGGTGCGCCAGCTTAGCCCCGACTGGAAACCTTCCAGACATAGCTTTTCGAACAGACGGCGGTCGTCGCGCACCGGAAAACCCCATTCGGTGTCATGATAGCTGAGATACTCCGGTGTGGAGAGGCACCAGCGGCAGCGGGGGCGGCCATCGGGTCCGGGAAGTGTTTGGTTCACAGCGTGTCCTTGCGAAGAAGTTCATGCGATTCTGACGATGCGGGTGTCAGATTATGTCGGTAGCGTCGAACCGCTAAAACTTTTTTGAGGGCGTTGTCGATTCCGTCCGGGGGCGTTCGTAGTGCCTGTGTAAGAGGAATTGTCCTCGGCTTGTCACAGGAGATAACGCCATGACCAAGATGATTTTCGTCAACCTGCCCGTCGCCGATCTCAAGGCATCGATTGCCTTCTATAAGGCCATTGGCTGCGAGCAAAACATGCAGTTCAGTGACGACAATGCCGCCTCGATGGTATGGTCGGACACCATCACCTTCATGCTGCTGACGCGCGACTACTATCAGACCTTTACGCCCAAGGCGATCGGCGATGCCAAGACCACGAGTTCCGTGCTGCTGGCGCTTTCGCGTGACAGCCGTGACGAGGTCGATGCCATCGTGGAAGCGGCCGCCGCCAATGGTGGCAAGGCCGATATCCGCGAGAAGCAGGATCTGGGCTTCATGTATGGCCGCAGCTTCGAAGATCCCGATGGCCATACGTTTGAGCCGGTCTACATGGACATGTCGGCCCTGTCGGATGATGGCCCGGCATAATTCAGCCCCAGATAGCCAAAGACGGCGCGCTGGACACGGGCTTCCAGCGCGCCGCTGTCTCTTTCGCCGGCATTAACAGCCGCTTCGGCCATGGCGCGGCAGATGGCGGTCAGGTCGCGCGCGCAAATATCGGCATCGGCAATTCCGCGGGCCCGCAGGGCTTCCGCTATGGCTGCGCCAATCTGCTGTTTCAAAGTGGCGGTTTCGGCGCCCAGCGGCAGCGTGGCCTCGGCATAGTCGAGACTGCGGGCAAGGGCCGGTCGCGACAGGTGCATCATCAGCCCGGCGCGGATCAGGGCATTCAATGTTGAGCGCAGGTCGGGCAGGGCGACAGCGCACAGCCCTTCGAGCAGGGCGGTGCGCTTGCGCCGGATCAACTCGGTCAGGATGGCCTCTTTCGACGGAAAGTACTGATAGAGGCTGCCGATGCTGACTCCGGCGGCTTCGGCCACCGCATTGGTGTTGAAGGCCGCAAGCCCGCCCACCTCCAGAATGCGAGCCGACGCTTCGAGAATAGCGTCAAAGGTGGCCGCCGAGCGCGGCTGCCGCGGGCGTTTGCGGGGATCGATGGATGGCTGAGGCATGCGAGTAGCTGATGTGAGTAATTGCTCATAGATTGCCGATTGTCGTTTAATGGCAAGGGAATTCCAATGCGTCTCTCTGGAAAGATCGCCGTGGTGACCGGCGGCAGCGCCGGAATCGGCCGCGAAATCGCCCTGCGTCTGTCGCAAAAGGGCGCGCATGTCATCGTCGTTGCGCGTCACGCTGAGGCGGCCCAGGCCACAGTGCAGGCGCTTCCCGGGCCGGGGGAGGAACTGATCGCCGATCTGTCGGTCACATCGGAACAGGACCGTGTCGTGGCGGAGATCGCCAAACGCTGGCCCGGCCTGTCGATATTGGTCAATAACGCCGGCGTGCAATGGAATCTGCCTGACACCGGCATTGGGGATAACGGTTTGATTGACGCCTTTCGTGGCGAGATCAGCCTCAACCTGACGGCGCCAGTGGCCTTGAGTTTCGGTTTAATGCCGGTACTGGCGCGCCAGCCAGAGGCGGCAATCGTCAATATTGCTTCAGGCCTGGCCATATCGCCCAAACGCACCGCGCCGGTCTACTGTGCGACCAAATCAGCTTTGCGGACCTTCGGTGCAGCCCTGCGTTACCGCTGTGAGGATGCGGCGCCCACGATCAACGTTATCGACGTGGTCATGGCCTATGTCGATACCGCTATGACGCGCGCGCGTGGCGGCGCCAAGATGCCGGCGTCGGCGGCTGCCCGGCAGGTCGTCGCCGGCATCGAAATGGGCAGTGCGGAGGTCTGGGTCGGCAAGGCGCGGTGGTTGCGGCTTATTCATCGCTGGGCGCCGGGCTTTGCGGGCAGGTTGCTGCGCAATGGTTGACGGCTTGACGCCTTCATCAAACTGATGTCCCCTCTGGCGTCGCGCACACGGGGATTGTCATGGCACTGCCACACGGACTTAAGGTTTTACTGCCGGTTCTGGCGCTTGTGGCCGTAGCACCCGCCATGGCGCAGCCGGATTATGCCGCCGCTATCAAGGCCGATTATGACAAGGATCTCGGGGTCTTATGGGATCATTTTCACCGTAATCCTGAACTGAGCCACATGGAGGTCAAGACCGCCGCGCGCATGGCCAAGGAGTTGCGCGCTACTGGTGCCGAGGTAACCGAAAAGGTTGGCGGCACCGGCGTGGTCGCGATCCTGCGCAATGGGCCGGGTCCGGTCGTCCTCATCCGCGCCGACATGGACGGCCTGCCGGTCAAGGAGGCCTCAGGGCTTTCGAATATGTCGGTGGCACGCCAGGTCGGCGTCGACGGCGTTGAAAATCCCGTTATGCATGCCTGTGGCCACGATACGCACATCGTCGGACTGGTGGCGACCGCGCGCCGCCTGGCGGCCATGAAGGACCGTTGGTCGGGGACGGTGGTCATGATCGTCCAGCCGGCCGAAGAGCGGATCGCCGGCGCCAAGGCGATGCTGGCCGACGGGCTCTACACGCGCTTCCCCAAGCCTGACTACGCTTTGGCGTGGCACGTTAATTCGATGCTGCCGACAGGTATGGTATCGGCCTCGGAGGACATCCAGTATTCGTCCTCGGATTCGCTCGACATCACCGTGCCGGGCGTTGGCGCCCATGGCGCCGCGCCGCACACCGGCAAGGACCCGGTTTATATCGCCAGCCAGTTGGTTGTCGCGCTTCAGGGGATTATCAGCCGCGAAAAGCCGCCGCTGAAGCCGGGCGTCATCACGGTCGGGGCGTTCCATGCCGGCACCAAGCACAACATCATCTCGGATCACGCCGACCTCCAGGTGACAGTGCGCGCCAATGACGAGGAGACGCGCGCCATGCTGATTGCCGCTATCCGGCGTGTCTCGGCCAATGTCGGGCGGCTTAATGGCCTGCCTGAAGATAAGTTGCCGGTGGTGAAGGCAATCGAGGGCACGCCGGTCACGAAAAACGATCCGGCCCTGGCGCGGCGTTTGAACGCGGTCATGGTTCAGGCCCTGGGGCAGGAGGCTGTTGTGCCGTTCGAGCAAAAAACCATGGGCGCCGAGGACTTCGCCTATTTTGTTCAGACGGATCATAAGGTTCCCGGCTATTACTTCGCTGTTGGCGGAACGCCCAAGGCGGCGCTCGATGCCGCCGAGGCGGGCGGCCCACCGGTGCCGTCGCACCATTCGCCGCTGTTCAAGATCGCGCCGGAGCCGGCGGTCGTGACCGGCGCGACGGCGATGACGGCCGCGGTGCTGGACCTGATGAAGAAGCCCTGATCTGCGTCTTATCCCATCTTTACGAACGCTGTTATGGATCGCGTCGAAACCTTAGCGATGGATATCTAACACCTGC
>CAMLPZ010000104.1 GCA_946482045.1 uncultured Asticcacaulis sp. | reverse complement strand
TGGTGCTGGAACGCTACGCCAAATGGCGGCGCTTTGACAACGTCTCGACCTCGGTGGTGATGGACGGCTTCGTGCGGCTGTTTTCCAACGGCAATCCACTGCTGAGGACCGTCCGCGACGTCGGCATGGGGATGTTCAACCGCATCCCGGCGCTACGCCAGTTCGTCATGGAAGACGCGGGCGCGGCCACCGGCGACCTGCCGAAACTCCTGCGCGGGCAGGAGATTTAAGCGCTTTCAGAAAAGTGCAACGCGGTTTTCTGATAAAAAGCGCGACCAGAATCAAGCCTTGACCGGATCGAACTTGCGGGCCTGATCGACCAGCATGATTGGCACCCCGGAACGGATCGGGAAAGCCAGACCTACCGTTGGGCTGATCAGTTCCTGCGCAGCCTTGTCATAGCTAAGCGGCCGGCGCGTCACCGGGCAGACCAGCGCTTCCAGCAGGCGCGGATCGATTTCGAAATCGGACTTGGTGTCGGCGGGCAGGACGGGTTCGATGTCGGACATGATGGTACTCAGCTGAACAGCATGGACGACAGGCGGCGGCGACCGGCGCGGACCAGTTCCGAACCATTGCCAACGGCTGAGAATATCTTGAACAGATAGGCGCGGGCAGCCTGGTCATTCCATTCCGGATCGTACTTGACGATTTCCAGCAGGGTATCAATGGCACCCTTCATGTCGCCTTGCGCCGCCAGGGCACGGCCGAGGTCGTACAGGGCGTCGAAGTCGCGGTCATTTTGCGCGACGCGGGCGCGCAAAGACTCGATGTCGGTCGGCGCGCCTTCGGCCAGTTCCAGCGCGGCCTTCAGGCCCAGAATATCGGCATCGGTAGTGTGTGGCGGTGCCATATCCAGGAAGGCTTTGGCCTGTTCGGGCTGGCCGGCCTTGAGATAGAGTTTCGCCAAGCCGGCGATGGCCTTCAGGTTTTTGTCGTCCTGTTCCAGGATAAAGGTATAGGCTTCCAGCGCGCTGGTGATGTCGCCATCGTCGGCCGACTGCTGGGCCAGGGCCAGGGTTTCCTCGATCGTCGGGCCGCTGTCACCGATACCCAGCTTTTCGACAAAGGTGCGCAGTTCCGTTTCCGACTTGGCGCCCATGAAGCCGTCGACGGGACGGCCACCGACAAAGGCATAGACGGTCGGGATTGACTGGACGCGGAGCTGGCCGGCAACGCCGGGGTTCTTGTCGACGTCGATCTTGACCAGCTTGACCTTGCCTTTGGCCTCGGAGACGACTTTTTCGATCGCGGGACCCAGCTGGCGGCACGGTCCGCACCAGGTCGCCCAGAAGTCGACGATGACCGGCGTGGTCATCGATGCCTCGATAACGTCCTTCATGAAGGTCTGGTCGGTGCCGTCAATGATGTTCGGGTCTGCGGAAGCCATGATGCGTACCTGTAATTGCTTGAATTTGGCTTAGCTTAAGTGGGTAAGCGGCGCAATGCGTTCAAGGGACCACTTCGAAGTCCACGACCACCAGTTCACGGCCGAGTGAAGTTAGAAAGGCCCGGAAATCGGACTGGGTTAGCGCGGTGGTCGCCGTATTGGTCAGAGGGTGGAAGTTGACGATGGCGGCTTCGGCCAAAGTCTTATCGAGCAGGAATTTGACCTTGTGCTCCGGATCGTTGATCAGGGCCAGCGCCGTCACCGATCCCGGCGTGACGCCAAGCGCGGCATAAAGCCGCTCGGGCGAGCCGAAAGACAAACGGCCGGAGCCAATCAGCTTGGGGAGCGCCTTGAGATTGATCTGCGCCTTCTGTTCGGCCGAAATCAGCCAAAGCTGGCCCTTGTCATCCTTAAGAAACAGGTTCTTGGTGTGGGCGCCGGGCAATTGGTCCTTGACGCCTTCGCCTTCACCGACGCGAAAGACGGCTTCGTGGTGCAGGGTGCTTGTTTTCAGGCCCAAATCGTCCAAGGTTGCGAGCAGTTTTTCAGGCGTGTAAAGCGGTTCGGTCATAAGACCGCAAACTGGCCGCAATCATCCGCCAGATCAAGCGTTTGTCCCGCCCTTGGGCTGGAAAATTGGAGCAGGTTGAAGATGGAACTTGAGTGCTTTGTCATGACCCCTTTTCCGCCGGAAATGGTTCCGGGCCGGCCGGATCGCGACTGGATGGATGATTTCATGCAGCGCTTTCCGTATCGCTGCCTGCCGCTGGTCATGGCCAACACCACGGGTTGGGAAATCCTGTGTCCAACCGACATCACCATCGTGTGGAATGGCGGTATTCTCAAGAATGACCTGCAAATCACCTGTGACGCCGACCCAAGCTATAATCTGGAGCACATCGTCCAGTCACACTTCACGCATGGTGTGGTGACCTTCCATACCGGCTATATGTTCCGCACGCCGCCGGGCTATTCGGTGATGGCTTCGGGTCCGCCGAACATCGTGAAGGACGGTATCGCGCCGCTGTCGGGTTTGGTCGAAACCGACTGGCTGCCGTTTCCCTTCACCATGAACTGGCGCATGACGCGGCCGGGCATGGTCAGCTTCAAGAAGGGCGAGCCCTTCTGCTTCGTCCAGGTCGTACAGAACAAATCGCAGGACGAGATCCAGCCGGTCATCAAGCAACTGGACAGCGATCCCGAGCTGAAGAAACAGTTCGAAGCCTGGGCAGAGACTCGGCAAAACTTCAATGACAGCCTCATGGCACGCAACCCGGACGCCATGAAGGAAGCGTGGCAGAAGTTCTACTTCAAGGGCGAGCGCCCCGACGCCAAGGGCGAGGTGGTCAGCGACGGCCACGTCAATCGCCGCCGGCTGAAAGCGCCCAAGATCATCCGGGCGAAACCGGCACGGTAAAATGGAAACAAAAACCGGCGGTGCTTATGGCGCCGCCGGTTCTTGTTTTCGAATTACTGCCCGGGCTGCGGGCGGACAATCTTGCCTTCCAGATTGGCCACGACCGAGCGTGCGTCATAGGCGTTAGGCTGGCCGTCGGGTTTGCTGCCTTTGTGCATCACGATCTCAGCGAACGCCTCATAGCGTGTGAACTGATAGGTTTCGCGGTCCCAGTCGCTGAAGGCGCCATAGTAACCCCAGCGTCCCCAACGGCCGCCGCGATAAAAGCGCCAGGACATACCGCCGTAAAACGGGTCATTGTCCCAGGTGGTGACGGTGCGCGTCTTCGTGTCGGTGTCGCGATTGATGATTTCGAACCAGTCATAGCCGTCGGCCAGGGTCAGTTCGGCGGCGCGGAAGAGCATGTAGTTTTCGACGGTATCGCGGGACGTCAGGTCGTTGCCAGAGAAGCTGAGGCGATAGCGGCCGGCTTCGATGCGGGTGTCGGTATAGCCCGGACGATACTTGGACGTACCGGTCGCGGGCGCATAAGGCGTCGGTGTGGCGCAGGCCGAAAGAAGGCTAAGTACGACTATGGCACCGACAGCAGCGAAAACTTTTTTCATTGTGGCACTCCCCCGCGAAACGCGTCTACAGGTTGGCTTGTTTAAAGCCATTATGGACCAATAGTTAACGCCGTCAATGCGGCGGAATGTGGACTTTTCCACAACCCGGAAGTTATAACACCATTATGCTTTTGTGTGGGTCTCGGCGGAAAATATCCTGAAGGCCTTGTCGCACAGCTCCATGCGATCGATGCGAACGCTTTTTTCGCTGAAACTCAGCATGTTGAAGCCATTGGGCTGACGGCGAATACGTGCGGACATTGCGGTCGATGCATTGAGAAACAGCGTCGTATGTCCGTTGACCACCCGGTTTTCAATATAGGCGTGATGCTGGTGGCCGGCCAGGACCAGATCGACCTTGTGTTCCGCCAGCACACCGAGCATGCAGCGGGCATTGAATAGAGATACGTCGAGCGGAAAGTCCCGTGAATTCATCACCGGGTGGTGCATGACGAATATGCGCCAGGGCGCTGATGCGGCTTCGAAAGACCGGCCGACCTCACGGCACTGGCGCTGGCTGATCATGCCATTGGCCCAGTTCCAGTGGGGCAGGATGCGGCGCGCGGTATTGATGCCCTTGACGTGGACGAGGTCGAAGGTCATCTCCGGCTCCAGGTCGTCACCGAGATATTCCCTGTAACGCTTCCATGGCGTCAGGAAACGCGTCAGGTCCATACCGGGAAGATCATGATTGCCCGGAATGACGAAAGCCGGCGCGGTCAGGCCATGCAGCCAGTCGCGCGCCGCACGAAACTCTGCGACGGTGGCGGACTGGGTGATGTCGCCGCTGGCGATGACCAGGTCGACGCCGGCGTCTTCGATGGACCTGCGCAGTTCGTCGCGCACCCAGTCGATCTCACAGCCGAAATGCAGGTCGGAAATATGAGCGATCTTCATGCACGGCCTCCTGTGTCCATCGGTGCAACCTCGATGCAGGACGTCCGGACGCGATACTTCACCACGTCATGAGCGTGATTGGCTACAATGTTAATCCCACCGGCGACGATCAGGGTGGCCGCCGCCGCGATCATCAAGCCCTTGGCGTCCATGGGTTCAGCCCGCCGGTACATGTAGAACAGGCTTAGCAGCGCCAGCCACATGGCGCCGAAAACAAAGCCGCCAAAAACGTCGGACGCCCAGTGTGCGCCCAGATACAGTCTTGAAAAGCCAATGAGAAAGATCAGGACTGCCGCCACGACGGCAACAGGAATGCGCAAACCCGGGCGGCATTCGCGGATAATGATCATGGCCAGGCAACCGTAAAGCACCGCATTGACTGTGCTGTGGCCGCTGGGGAATGACCAGTTGCTCGCGCCCTGAAGATACAGTTCGACCGGCCGCGGCCGTTCCAGCGCAGCTTTGATGGCCGTATTGATCAATGACGCGCCTGCAATCGCCGTCAACCAATAAACGGTGGTGCGCCAGGCGCGGCGCCACATCAGCCATAAGGCAACGGCGGTCGTCATGGAGACAACAACAACCGTGTCGCCCAGTTCGGTAATGGCGATCATCACGGCGTCGAGCGCCGGCGTGCGCAGGCTTTGCATCAGCGTGTAGACGAAGGTATCCGCTGGAACCAGAGGATCTTCGGCCATTTCTTCCAGCAGCTCCACGAACGCAAAGGCTGTTGCGGCCAAAACCAGACCCAGAAGGATCAATATGCGCCAGTCGGGCGTAAACGGTTGGGCTTCGGGCTTGCTGTCTTCGGCCGCGCTCATGCCACCTCCGGAACAAGCAGGTTGATCGACTTGGGCTTTATCGTGAATTCCAGCGGGGTTGGCAGCTTTAAGACCTCGCCGTCTATCGACACCAGCTCCTTCTTGCGCCGGGTCCACAGCGTGATGGTGCGGCCGGTCATTTCCTGGACGTCCGGATCGCGCAGCCAGTGTCCGAGCAGCAACCGTGTGAGAAACCGCAGGTGTGAGGTACGGGTCTTGGTCGTGGCGACATAGGCCGCCAGTTCTCCGCCGGTCAGCGATACGCGCTTGAAATTGTTCTCGGTGAAGTTGGTATCGGCAAAGCGATTATCGGATATGACGACGGCGGGAGATCGGAATTTGTGCATCTTGCCATCGACATCCATGACCACCTTCTGGCTCTTGTTGCGATCGAGGTTTTCCAGCACGAACATGAACATGCGCGGTATCAGCAATACGGCGCCCTGTTCACGTGTTTTTTCGCGATAGACCGATGCCTGGGGCATGGTCCCGATCGACGCGCAGCACAGGAAGATTTCGCCATTGACGTAGCCGGCGTCGACCGCCCTGGCCTCAGCGCCCTGAGTATAGGCATCGAGCGCACCTTGCAGCGAGGTAAAGCCGAGGTCAGCAGCCAGCAGATTCATGGTTCCAAACGGCAGGATGCCGAAAGCGTTCTTTTTGCCGGCCATGAATTTCGCGGTTTCGCGGATAGTGCCGTCGCCGCCGCCAACGATCAGTGGCTCGTCGGCGGAGGCCAGGCGCTCCAGATTGACCTGCATGTCTTCAGGTTCGGAAAGGCACAGCTCGGCGACAGGGATGCCGCTCGCGGTTATCGCCGCCTCGACGGCTTCGACACCCATGTTGAGGACGGTGCCGGATTTAACGTTGATCAGGATGTTGAAATTTTGTGCGCCCATGCCTCATTGCGTGCCGGTTGTGCTGCAAGGATTCAATGTGGCGCGGGCGGGGTAAAACTTAAGGGGTGTGGGGTCCGCGACCCCACACCCTTCCCTGATTTAAAAGAAAAGCCCGACCTTTAGGCCGGGCTTTTCTTTTAAAATAGAAAGACTTGGGGCCGCAGGCCCCAAACCCCGTTCCTTTAACCGCGCTGGTCGCGCTTCGCCGCCACGCGCAGGCGCAGGGCGTTCAGCTTGATAAAGCCGGCGGCGTCGCGGTGGTCATAGGCGACCTTGCCTTCTTCGAACGTCACCAGGTCCTGATCGTACAGCGAGTACGGGCTGGTGCGGCCGATCACGGTCACATTGCCCTTGTAGAGCTTTACCGTCACCTGGCCCGTGACCTTTTCCTGCGAATAGTCGATCGCCGCCTGCAGCATCTGGCGCTCAGGCGAGAACCAGAAACCGTTATAGACCAGCGATGCATATTTCGGCATCAGCTCGTCCTTCAGATGCATGGCGCCGCGGTCGAGCGTAATCGATTCGATGCCACGGTGGGCGCTGAGCAGGATGGTGCCGCCCGGGGTTTCGTATACGCCGCGCGACTTCATGCCGACGAAGCGGTTTTCGACGAGGTCGAGACGGCCAACGCCGTTGTCGTGACCCAGTTCGTTCAGCTTGGTCAGCAGTTCGGCCGGCGACAGGGCCTGGCCGTTGATGGCAACCGGATCACCGCGTTCAAAGTCGATGGTGAAGACGGTCGGCTTATCCGGCGCGGCTTCCGGCGAAATGGTGCGCTGGTAGACGAATTCGGGCGCTTCAACGGCCGGATCTTCCAGCACCTTGCCTTCGGACGACGAGTGCAGCAGGTTGGCGTCGACGGAGAAGGGCGCGTCGCCACGCTTGTCCTTGGCGATCTGGATCTGGTGCTTTTCGGCGAAGTCGAGCAGGGCTTCGCGGCTCTTGAAGTCCCATTCGCGCCACGGGGCGATGACGGTGATGTCGGGCTCCAGGCCGTAATAACCGAGTTCGAAGCGGACCTGGTCATTGCCCTTGCCGGTGGCGCCGTGGCTGACGGCGTCGGCGCCGACCTTGCGGGCGATTTCGATCTGGCGTTTGGCGATCAGTGGGCGGGCGATCGAGGTGCCGAGCAGGTACTGGCCTTCATAGACCGTGTTGGCACGGAACATCGGGAAGACGTAGTCTTTGACGAACTCTTCGCGGACGTCTTCGATGAAGATGTTTTCCGCCTTGACGCCGGCGGCCAGCGCCTTGGCGCGGGCCGGTTCGATTTCGCCGCCCTGGCCCAGGTCGGCCGTGAAGGTGACGACTTCGGCATTGTACTCCGTTTGCAGCCACTTCAGGATGATCGAGGTGTCGAGACCGCCGGAATAGGCGAGGACGACTTTCTTGACGGACTTCTTTTCGGCGGACATGGCGGGACCTTAACGTGAAAATTCACGCGCGCTTTAAGGGCTAAGCCCCGCCAAGGCAAGCAAGGATTTCGTGACGCTTTGAAACTATTGGTGCGTGGAAAAAACAAGAACCCCCACCACCACATCTCACTCGCTAACGCTCATTCGTGCGGTCCCCCTCCCCAGCAAGCTGGGGAGGTATATAATAAAGGTCTTTCTATACCTCCCCGACTTGTCGGGGAGGGGGACCATCGAGCGTAGCGAAGATGGTGGTGGGCTTCTTTCTTTAGTGCCTGAAGACGCGCACGCCGGTGAAGACCATGGCCAGACCGGCTTCATCCGCTGCATCGATCACGGCCTGGTCGTTCATCGACCCGCCCGGCTGGATGATCGCCGTGGCGCCGGCGGCCGCGGCTTCCAGCAGGCCATCGGGGAAGGGGAAGAAGGCTTCCGACGCACAGGCAGAGCCTTGCGCCAGCGACTCGGTCAGGCCCAGACCCTCGGCGGCTTCCTGGGCACGCAGACGGGCGATCCGGGCGCTGTCGCGGCGGTTCATCTGACCGGCGCCGATACCAGCCGTGCGGCCATCCTTGGCATAGACGATGGCGTTCGACTTAACGTGCTTGGCGACCGTGAAGGCGAACAGCATGTCCTGGATTTCGGTCGGGGTCGGCTGGCGCTTGGTGACGACCTTGAGATCCGACGCCTTGATGCGGGCGGTGTCGCGCGACTGGACCAGCATGCCGCCGGCCACCGAGCGGAAGACCTGGCCGCCGGCTAAAGGATCGGGCAGGGCGCCGGTGGTCAGCAGGCGTAGGTTCTTCTTGGCGGCGAAGACGGCGATGGCGTCTTCATCGACTTCGGGGGCGACGACGACTTCGGTGAAGATTTCGACGATCTTTTCAGCCGTGGCGCGGTCGAGGCGACGGTTCAGAGCGACGATGCCGCCGAAGGCCGACACCGGGTCGCACTCCAGGGCGCGCTTATAGGCGCTGATCAGGTCGTCACCGACGGCGACGCCGCACGGATTGGCGTGCTTGACGATGACGCAGGCGGCGTGTTCGGCCGGGTCGAATTCGGCAACCAGTTCCAGCGCCGCATCGGTGTCGGCGACGTTGTTGTAGCTCAGTTCCTTGCCTTGCAGCTGCTTTGCCGTGGAGACGCCCGGACGGTTTTCGCTGGTCTTGTAGAAGGCGGCCGATTGGTGCGGGTTTTCACCGTAGCGCATGGTCTGGAGGCGCGCGCCGCCGATCGTCTTGCGCTCGGCATAGTCGTCGCCGAGTTGGCCGGCAAACCAGGTCGAAACGGATGAATCATAGGCGGCAGTACGAGCAAAGGCGCGGGCCGCCAGCGACTTGCGCAGGGCCAGATCGGTGGTGCCCTTGTCGGCGATGGCGGCCAGGACCTGATCCATGCCGGTCTTGTCGACGCAGATGGCGACGTAAGGATGGTTCTTGGCCGATGAACGGATCATGGCCGGACCGCCGATGTCGATATTCTCGATCGCGGCTTCGAAACCGCCGCCCGAAGCCACGGTCGATTCAAAGGGATAGAGGTCGATCCAGACGATGTCGATCGGCTGGATGTCGTGGTCGGCCAGCGCCTTGGCGTGTTCGGGCGCATCGCGATAGGCCAGGAGCGCGCCGTGGACCTTGGGGTGCAGCGTCTTGACGCGGCCGTCCATCATTTCGGGGAAGCCGGTGACGTCCGACACGTCCTTGACCGCGATGCCAGCCTTTTCGATGGCTGCCTTGGTGCCGCCGGTCGACAGCAGTTCCACGCCGGCCGCGGACAGGGCCCTGGCCGCGTCGATCAGGCCGGTCTTGTCGGACAGCGAGATCAGGGCGCGCTTGGGCTTTACGAGATCGGGTGCGGGCGGAAAATCGGGTGCGGCGGGCATGGAGCTTATCCGTGTGGGAGGAAATAATGCCGGGCCGTTTACACGAGGCGATCCCGTTTGCCTACCCATTGGCTGAGAAGAATGGCCCCCACCACCGCATCTAGGCAGCAAGCTGCCGTCGTGCGGTTCCCCTCCCCGTTCGCTTCGTTGCGTTGAAGCCATGAGTCGCTCTCGGGGAGGCATAAGGGAGAGGTGCTTGCCTTGTTATACCTCCCCATGAGCGCCTCCAACATGGCAGCAAAAAGATGTGAGTGGGGAGGGGAACCGCACAACTGAGCGATAGCGAAGGCGGTGCGGTGGTGGGGGTCGGTTAAATTCCGAAAACGAAGAAAAACCCCGCCCCCGGGAGGCGGGGCGGGGCTCTTCACGACCGGCGGTAAGGCGTGCGCTCCTTACCAGCGGCGATCGTCGTAGCGATCATGGCGATCGTTGTAGCCGTAGTCGCGGTATTGCTTGTAGCCGCGGCGCTCGTAACGGGCTTCTTCCTGATGAGACTGGATCTTCTTGCAGGTCGACTTGCCCTGGTCCTTACCAATCTTCGAACCCAGGACGTAGCCGACACCGGCGCCGGCAACCGCGCCAAGGCCCTTTTCGTTCTTGGAAATCTGCGTACCCAGGAGACCGCCGGCGATGGCGCCGATGAGCGCGCCCTTGTTCTTGGCGTCCTGCTTGGTGACCGCGCAGGCTTCCGTCTTGGTGTACGGACGGGCCGAAGCCATGGTCGGGGCCATAGCGGAACCCAGGATCAGGCCGGTGGTGACAACAGCGGCCATAGTGGTCTTGATAATCTTGGTCATAGTCTTGGTCCTTCGTGTCTGCCTTGGGGTTATTCCCTCTCGGCTTGATGAGGACCAATATAGGGGAGCGAACCTGAACGGGATTTGAGCGCCACATTCATCTTCGTTCAGACTGCATTTTTTTCGAAAAAAAATCGCGGGCACGAAAAAGGCCACCCGAAGATGGCCTTTGATGTCTTTGTTTTCAAGGGTTTAATTTGATCAGCTATAGACGTAGCGGTAGACCGTCTTGACCTTACGGCCCTTGGAATCGCGCGACCAGACGACCTCCTCGCGGTGGGCGTTGCGCTTGGTGCAAGCCTTCTTGCCGCTGTCGTGACCCATCTTGGAGCCAATGGCGCCGCCAACGACCGCGCCGCCCAGTGCGCCCAAGCCACGTTCATTCTTGGAAATCTGGCTGCCGATGACCGCACCGGTAACCGCGCCGATGACGGTGCCGGTTTTTTCGCGCTTCTTCTGCTCGTATTTGCAGACATAGCGCGTATAGGCTTCGGCGGTTGTAGGCATTACGAGCGAACCCGCGACAAGGCTGCCGGCAACGGCCGCGGCGACTGTGCCATTAAGAAATCTGGACATTGTTGTTCTCCTTTCGAGCATTACCGGCTTCCGTTGAAGCGGGACAACACTCTAGGCTTGTCTTGTCGCATCATTGCGGCAAACCGGTGTCCATTTCGCCAGGACATGCTATCGGATCGACGCTAGACTCCCGGCCATAAAATTTCAGTGAGATAGCAACATCTCACGCCTCAGCGGGCGATAACTTCCAGCGCACGCGCGTTGGCGCGTCGAGCCGGCCCACACCCTTGAGGGACACCAGCAAGGTCTTGCGCAGTACATCGTGCTCGAACACGTGGCTATCCTCGATGACAACGTCCTTGGCGTCGTGGCGCAGCCACCAGCCGCGCCCGCCGGGCCCGCGCAGCAGCACGCTCTTCTTGTCGCGCGCCATCGACGCCTGGACTTCAGGGTGTAGCAGGAAATGGATGGCGAATGGCGCGGCCATCGGCACGTCCTGCTTGGTATCCAGCGGCGTCAGCCGGTCTTCGCCGCGCAGTTCGTCGCGCTGGGCGTCTATATAGAGCCGGCGTTCGTGCTTCAGGCCGAACTTCGTTTTCCAGCCGTCGTGCTCCATTTCGAGCAGGCTGCCGGCCTCCTCGGCCTCGACGCGGCGTGAGCGGATCTTGTAGCGCGGGCCCTGCAGGCCGAAATTCAGCAATTCGCCGAAGCGGCCGGTGATCGGCGTCAGAATGCCGGCGTTGCCCAGTGCCAGAGTATTGCCGGCCGGCACGATGCGAAAGCCCTGGCGGTCGGTCTGCTTGGGTGACCAGCCGGGTAGGACCATCAGCTTGTCGCGGCCACCCGACACTTCGAACGCCATGGGGTGGTCGCAGGCGGCATAGCCGTAATCGTCGGCCCTGGGCTCACCCGCGTCAGCGATAACGACCAGGCTGCGGCCGGTCAGGCGATGAAAGCGGCCGTCATCGAGCTGTAAAGGCGTTTCCGTCGCGGCCGGACGGACGTCATTGCGCACCAGGGCTGGCAGGACTTCTTCAGGATAGAGGGATTCCGCGCCCTGGAAGGCGCACAGGCTGCCGTCGGGATGCGACAGGGCGCGGACAAAGCGACTCAATTGATCGACATGAGTGTCAAGCGTTTCCGGCGTCGCCAGACCGCGCTGGTTCATCGCGTCTTCGATCAGAAGCAGGTCGTAGAGCAGGTTCAGCCCTTGCTGCGGGCTGCGTGAGACATGGCTGCCGTCATTCAGAACCAGCCGCTTCAGCGCCTTGGGCAGCAGTTTCTGGCCGCGCTTGAGGAAGCTATAGCCGGGCTTGCCGGACAATACGCAGCCGAGAATGATCAGTGCGACGGCCTTGTCGCCCTGCCACGCAGGATTGTTGTTGAGCCGCGACAGGTGGCGGCCCTGCTCGCTCAGGCACTGGGCAATTTCACCGGTATATTGCGGCGAGACCTGCACCAGGCGTTTAGCGAAGATGGCGATATTGATCAGCCGCCGGGGGAGAATTTCCTCGCTCCAGGAAAACGGCGTCCAGCGGCAGAAGGTCTTATGCCACAGCGAAAAGAGGCGACCGGCCTCCCTGGCGCCGTCGTCGCCCTGGCTCATCAGCGCCGGCAGCCAGTTGAAGCGGTGCAGTTCGACGGCGAAGGCGCGCGAAGGCGATGGCCGGTTCCACGGATCGCCGCTGCCCTGAACGCTCATGCGGGCGCCCGCCAGGGTAAAGCGTCCGGCGAGGATCGCCTTGCCAAGCTGGCTGTTGACCGGGCGGACGTCGTGGGGTGTGGTGATAAAACCTTCGGGCAGGCTGCCTTTCAGGGTCAGCCGGTAGCCCGGCATGCCGAACAGTTCCGCACCGGTCTGGTTCTTCACCCAGGCAAGGATGACCTGCGCCCAGGGAGTCTGGACGGCATTCAGTTCCGGAATCGCGGT
>CAMLPZ010000103.1 GCA_946482045.1 uncultured Asticcacaulis sp. | reverse complement strand
GCCTGTTCATCGAGCGCCGCGGGTTCCTGGCCGATGGCCGCGCGGCCGAATTTACTCAATCCTACTACCGGGGGGATGCCTACGACGTCGTCGCCGAATTGAACGACCTGGGCTGAGTCCCACAAGCGATATGGCGAAAAGTGTAAGCAGTTTTTGCCTTAATATCGCGCCAAACAAAAAACAGATCGGAATGATCTCTTCATTCCGATCTACCTACCCAAGGAATAACGAATGCCACACGATGACGCCATGCTGAAGCCCTCTACGTTGAAGCCCGAGGCGACCCTGATGTTCGCCGAAAGCGCCGAAGCCGGCGACGCGGCACAGCGCTTCCTGACGCATAATCGCGAAACGCTGAAGCGCATCGCTGCGCGTCTCAAGGCTCGTCCGCCGCGTTCGGTGACGACATGTGCGCGCGGCTCGTCGGACCACGCCGCGACCTTCGGCAAGTACCTGATCGAGACCCTCACGGGCGTGCCGACCTCCTCGGCCGCCCTGTCGGTGGCGTCGATCTACGCCGCGCCCGTGGTGGCAAGCGATTCTTTGTGCATCGCCATTTCGCAGTCGGGCCGCTCGCCCGACCTGCTGTCGACGGTCGAGGCGCACAAGAAGTCGGGCGCTTTCGTCATTGCGCTGGTCAATGATGAGGAAAGCCCGCTGGCTGCGCTGGCCGACGAACTGCTGCCGCTGAAGGCCGGTCCGGAAAAGTCGGTCGCCGCCACCAAAAGCTATATCGTTTCGCTGGTCGGACTCGCGGCGATTGTTGCGGGCTGGGCAGATGATGAAGCGCTAAATGACGCCCTGTCGGAACTGCCGCAGCAGCTCAAGTCGGCGTTCGCGCTCGACTGGACACCTGCCCTGGCGGTACTGACCGATGCGCGCAACCTGTTCGTCATCGGCCGGGGCTACGGCTTCGCGGTGGCGCAGGAAGCGGCGCTGAAGCTTAAAGAAACCTGCGCATTGCATGCCGAAGGCTTCTCCTCCGCCGAGGTCCGCCACGGCCCGATGGCCATCGTCAATGACGGCTTCCCGATCCTGGCCTTCACCACTTCGGATACCGCCGGAGAAGGCGTGCGTGAAGTCGCCGCCGAATTCGTATCGCGCGGCGCACACGTCATGCTGGCCAGCGGGACCGTACTCGAAGGCGCGATCCACCTGCCGGCGCTGGCCACCGTGCCCGCGCTCGAACCCATCCTGCAGATCCAGAGTTTCTATCGCCTGGCCAACAGTCTGTCGGTAGCACGCGGCCTCGATCCGGACAGCCCGCCGCACCTCAACAAGGTCACAAAGACCCTTTAATTTAAGACGCCCGTCTTTCGACGGACGCCACCTGCACTTTCAAAGGCCGCAGCACCGGCGGTGTTGCCGACCAGGACCAAGATGAAAAAGACCGTATTCAACAACGCGCAGATCGTTACGCCTTCGGGCATCGTCCAAGGCGCCCTCGTCTGCGAAGGTGAGACCATCGCCCAGATTTTCGCGGGCGAAACCGCGCAAGGCGGTGAAGTTATCGACGTACGCGGCGGCTACCTGCTGCCCGGCTTCATCGACACCCAGGTCAATGGCGGCGGCGGCGTTCTGTTCAACGACGACACCCATGTCGACGGCATCGCCGCCATCGGCCGCGCGCACCGCCCCTACGGCACCACCGGCTACCTGCCGACCCTGATCAGCGACGAACTGAGCGTCATCGACCGCGCCATGCGCGCCGTCGAAGCCGCCGTCGAACAGGGCGTGCCGGGCGTGCTCGGTATCCATATCGAAGGGCCGTTCATTTCAAAGGAACGCAAGGGCATCCACAATCCCGACCTGTTCCGGACACTCGACGCCGAATCGAAAGCCCTGCTCAAGAGCCTGAAGCGCGGTAAGGCCATGGTGACGCTTGCGCCTGAACGTTGTGCGCCCGAAGATATCGCCGAACTGCGTGCCGCCGGCGTCACCATCGCGGCGGGGCACACCAATGCGACCTACGCCCAGACCGTCGAGGCTCTGAACGCCGGCGTCACCGGCTTTACACACCTGTTCAACGCCATGTCACCGATGCTGCACCGCGCCCCGGGCGTCGTTGGCGCGGCACTGGAGAACCTGGACAACTTCTCAGGGCTCATCATGGACGGCCACCATGTCGATTGGCCCGTGCTGAAGGTCGCCTTGCGGACCCGCCCAGCCAACCGTTTTATGCTCGTGACCGACGCCATGCCGACCGTTGGATCGACGACCAAGACCTTCGTGCTCAACGGCCAGACCATTCACGTCGAAAACGGTGTCTGTGTCGGGCCTGACGGGACGCTGGCGGGCTCCGACCTCGACATGGTCACAGCCGTGCGCAACGCCGTGCAGTTTGCCGGCGCTTCGATTGTCGACGCGGCGATCATGGCGGCAACGGCGCCGGCGGAGTTCCTGGGCCTTGGCGCCGCGCGCGGCAGCTTAGTTGTCGGCCAGCGCGCTGACATCGTCTGGCTGGACAAGGATCTGGCGATCCAGGGCACTTTTATTGGCGCCAGCGTGGATGAGGCCCTGGCTGCTTAAAAGCCCTACCTCCACGCCGCTTCATGACGCGTAGCATCACCTATACCTCCCCAGCTTGCTGGGGAGGGGGACCGCACGCGCGAGCCATCGGCAGATGGCGAGTAAGATGTGGTGGTGGGGGCCTGTTAGCGACGACGCACTTGACGTTTTCGCCTAGGCAATAATATCCGGATTGATCTTGTCTTCGATCGTCGAGATCTTGTCGCGCAAAGCCAGCTTCTTGCGCTTCAGGCGGGCGATCAGGATCTGGTCCGGCTGCGGCACGGCTTCCAGCGCCAGGATCGATTCATCGAGATCCTTATGTTCCTGCTTCAGAAGCGCCATCTGGCTCCGCAGTGCCACGGTCTCGGCGCTGATCGGCAGCTCGCGCACAGTCGGGTCCATATCATCGGGCTGGGCCAGTTCAATATTCGGCACCAGGCCCAGGACCGGCTCGCCGTCACGGCGTTGCGCCACACGTCTTTCCACGTCGCCCTTGCCCACATCCCCTTCGGTCTTGACCAGATGCAGGCCGTCACCTGCGCGCAAGCTGCGGATGTTGCTGTCGTCGTGCATGAGAAAGACGACTCCTCTCTGCCCTAAGGGGTTGACGTATAAGGACATAATGGGCGCTTAGTCGCGCCCGGAACTGCGCCATCATAACGCAAAAATCACGCCTTGGTAAGAGCCTCGGCGAGACGGTTGAGCCCCTCTTTTGGTGTATTTGCCGCCCATCCTTGCGCGACGACCACAAGCGCCTCACCAACACCTTGTTTTGCATCAAGTTTTTCGCAAGACATGTCACTCAGCCGGCGCATGAGCACACGTTCCGCCTCAAGCTCCAACCCTTTTATTTTTTCGCGCAACGGCAAACGCACGGCCTCATCGCCGTCTTCCAGCGGACTTTTCAGGCGGCGGCGCACCTGCCGAAGAGGAGCGACGACTTCACCCGCCCAGACACGGGCGATTCTCGCCGCCTTCGCAGCCTCCGCCTCATCAATGCCGCGCCCTTCATGCGCCCGCCACGCCGCCCACAGCAGCAGCGGCACGCACTGATCGTAGTCGTCCTGCAACGCCAGGCAGGCCTCGGCTACGCCCTCTCGGCCATAGATATCGACTGCCCAGTCCCAGAAGTCAGTCGTCAAGGCCGATGTCCTCGCCCCAGCGCTTCATGCCGGTCTCGATGCCGAACAGGTCAAGCGCGCGTGCGACGCTCTGGTCTACGACCTCGTCGAGGCTTTGTGGACGGGTATAGAAGGCTGGCATTGGCGGAGCGACGATCGCGCCCATTTCGGTCACCGCCGCCATCGTGCGCAGGTGGCCGAGGTGCAGCGGGCTTTCGCGCACCATCAGCACCAGGCGCCGGCGCTCCTTCAGGCAGACATCAGCGGCGCGGCTGATCAGCGACGAGGTGACACCCGTGGCGATCTCGCTCATCGAGCGGATCGAGCATGGTGCGATCAGCATGCCCAGCGTCCGGAAAGAGCCCGATGCGATCGACGCGCCGATATCGGCGGGCTTGTGCACCACGTCCGCCATGGCATGAACTTCGGCCAGGGAAAGGTCGGTTTCGGCCGTCAGCGAGAGGCCCGCAGCCTTCGAGACAATCAGGTGCGATTCAACTCCTGAGAGTCTCAGCATCTTCAGTGCGCGGATGCCGTAAACGGCTCCGGAAGCGCCACTAATTGCAACAGTAAGTCTTTGTGTTACCTTATTTTCTGTCATGATTTTTACACCGGTCACGGACATTCCGCATTTAAGCTTTGGACAACCAAGTTTCTCTCGTTTCCGTGATGCTAATGTAACTCAAAGTGATTCCACATTCCCCGCTTACGGGTGTTCCATACTCGTGCCGGACGCGGTGTCCGGCGCGAAGCGAAGGATAACCTAATGACCATTGAAGCGAGAGTGCGCGAACTCGACCAACGTCATCAATCCCTCAAATCCATCATAGCCCGCGAAGAGCGTTCGCCCTCCGTGGACTCCTTATACCTTGGTGAGCTTAAGAGAAAGAAGCTCAAGCTGAAGGAAGAAATCGAACGGATCAAGTCACTCATGCGACAGGAAGTCGTAGAGCCCATGCTCCAGTGACGCTCTATTAGCACAATCAAGGCCCGGACGACCGCCTGCAGGGTGGAGACCGGGGCTTCGAAAACCCCCGAAGGCTGGGCTTTCGGGGGTTTTTCATTGTCAGGCCATCTTCACGGTGCGGATCGAGAACTGCGACACCAGCTTGGACACGCCCGGCATGGTCGACAGCACGTCGCGGTGGACGTCCTCATAGGACAGGCTTTCGCGCAGGACGATCTTGAGCAGATAGTCCGCCTCGCCAGACATCAGGTGACATTCCTCGATGGCCGCGCAAGCGACCGCCGCCTTTTCAAATTTCTCAAACGTCTCGCGGCGCTGATCCTGCAAGGTGACATGTACGAAGACGGTCCCCTGCTTACCCTGGACATTTTCGGCGATGACGGCGCGATAGCCTGTGATGACGCCCTTCTGCTCGAGAATCTTGACGCGGCGATGGGCAGCCGACGGCGACAGGCCAACCGCTTCGCCGAGGTCGGCCGAGGTGGCGCGGGCATCGCTGCGCAAGACCTTGATCAGCTCGCGGTCGAAGGAATCCAGATCGGAAAATTTATCACTACCTGCCATGAAATTGAGAATATCTCCAAGCCGCCGCCGTGGCAAATCATTAAGTTTCGAAAATTTGCCACCAGAACCGGATTATAATTTCGTTTTCAACCGGTTTGGAGCAGCCGTCATGAAGATCAGCGTACCGAAGGAAATCAAGACTCACGAGTACCGCGTCGGACTGGTTCCCAACTCTGTCGCCGAACTGACACGCCTTGGCCGCACAGTGTTTGTCGAACGCGATGCCGGCGCCGCCATCGGCTTTTCCGACGCTGACTATGTCGCTGCGGGCGCGCACATTTGCCCCACGGCGGAGGAAACTTTTGCGGCCGGCGACCTGATCGTCAAGGTCAAGGAACCGCAGCTGCCCGAATGCGCCCGGCTGAAACCGCACCAGACACTGTTCACCTACCTACATCTCGCCGCCGACAAACCCCAGGCCGAGGCGCTGATGGCTTCGGGCGCGACCTGCATCGCCTACGAAACGGTCACCGAGCCGCAAGGCGGCCTGCCCCTGCTGCGCCCCATGTCCGAAGTCGCTGGCCGCATTTCTGTCCACGTCGGCGCGACCTATTTGCATAAGGCCTTCGGTGGCCGCGGCGTGCTGATCGGCGGCGTGCCGGGCGTTGCCCCCGCCAAGGTCGTCATTATCGGCGGCGGTGTCTCCGGCGTCAACGCCGCTCAGATGGCCGTTGGTATGCACGCCGACGTCACCATCTTCGACCTCGACACTCACAAACTCGTTGAAATCGACCGTATGTTCGGCGGCCGGGTCAAAACCGCCTATTCGTCACGCGCTGCCTTAGGCCAGGCTGTCACCGAAGCCGACCTGGTCATCGGCGCCGTCCTGATCCCCGGTGCTGCCGCACCTAAGCTGATCAGCCGCGCCATGCTGAAAACCATGAAGCCCGGCGCCGTATTGGTCGACATCGCCATCGATCAGGGCGGCTGTTTCGAGACCTCGCATCCGACGACACATCAGGACCCGATCTTCATCGTCGATGATATCGTCCACTACTGCGTCGCCAATATGCCGGGCGCCGTCGCGCGGACCTCGACGCTGGCGCTCAACAACGCCACCCTGCCCTTCGTCGTGAAGATGGCCCAGATGGGCGTGTCAGCGGCGCTGGCCGCCGATCCGCACCTGCGCGCCGGCCTGAACGTTTCGGGCGGCCAGATTACCTATAAGGCGGTCGCCGAAGCGCTAAACCTTCCCTCGGCGGCCTGATATTTGCGCAAAAACCGCCCTTACGTCTTGGAAATTGGCTCTTTTGTCCCCATAGTGAAAAAAACGAGCCCCATAGAACAAGACACAGGGATCCGGACATGACGACATCGAGCGTCCGCAGAATTGGCGTCGACGAACTGGAAATCGTACGCGAACTGGCCTTGGTCATCTGGCCGAAATGCTACCGCAACATCATCGGTCCCGACCGCGTCGATGCCATGCTGGCCGTGCTCTATGACACCGAAGCGCTTGAGCGCGAAATGCTGGAACAGGGCCACGTCTTCTGGGTCGTGCGCTATGGCGATACCGACGTCGGCTACGCATCCGCCTATCGCGCCGGTGAGCGGCTGTGGCTCAAGAAGCTGTATGTCCGCGACGATCACCGGGGCTTAGGCCTCGGCAAGGCGCTGATCGAGGCCGCGCTGGCGCACTTCCAGTCCCAGGCGATCCAGGACATGGCGCTGTACGTCAACCGCGATAATACCCCGGCGATCAACTATTACTTACGCTCGGGCTTCCAGGTCGAGGCTGAGGTACCCGTGACGATGGGGCCCTACGACTTCACTGACATCGTCATGCAGAAGGCGATCTAGGCTGTCATCAGGCGGGCAAAACCCGGCCCGCCCAAGGCGACCTGCCAGACAAAGACCACCAGCCCATGCAGCAGGACCGCCGGCCACAGCGAGCCGGTGCGATAGCGCATGGCGGCGCAGGCCGTTCCCAGCATCGCGGCGCAAACCAGGAAGTCCGGTCTCAGGAACAGATGGGCCGCGCCGGGCAGGAAGGTCAGCGCTTCGACCACGTGCCACAGAACGAAGGCGGTCACGCCGCCAACGAGCCACAACCGGTCATGGGCGCCCTTCCCGCGCGTCGGCGTCAACAGCCCGCGAAAGACCAATTCTTCGCTGAGCGCCGGCACCAGCAGGATCATGACCAGCCGCAGCGGCCAGCCGGCAAAATCCGGCTGCCAGCGAACGAGACCCGTGAGGCCCGCCATGACAGCGATCCCTGCCAGAGTTACGGCGGAGACGGCCGCGCACAGCCCCCAGCCCGCGGCATCGGGCCACGTCCTGAAGGCTGAGACCAGGCGGTTAACCATTCCCCTTCCTAGACTTTACAAAATGGGGTATGACCCACCATATCAGACTGATGCGGGGGGCGTATCACATGCTCCCTGTCAAAATGGGTCACAGAGGGAGTCCTAAATGATTTCGAAGCGCGTTGTCCGTCTCGTCGCCGGCCTGGCCGCCGGGGCTGCCCTGGCATTCGGTCTGGCCGGATGCGGCATGAATACCATCCCGACCAAGGAAGAAGCCGGCAAGGCAGCCTGGGGCGAAGTGCAGAACCAGTATCAGCGCCGCGCCGATCTGGTGCCGCAACTGGTCGCGACCGTCAAGGGCGCCGCCGCGCAAGAGCGCACGACGCTGACGGCCGTGGTCGAAGCGCGCGCCAAGGCGACGCAGATCACCGCCCAGGTCGATGCCTCGACCGTCAGCGATCCCGCCAAGTTCAAGGAATACCAGGCCGCCCAGGACGGCCTGTCGTCGGCACTCGGCCGCCTGATGGTCATTCAGGAGCGCTATCCCGACCTGAAGTCGAACGCCGCCTTCATGAGCCTGCAAAGCCAGCTGGAAGGCACGGAAAACCGCATTGCCATCGCGCGCCGCGATTACAATGCCGCTGCCCAGGACTACAACACGTCCTTACGTACCTTCCCGACCATCATCTGGGCCAAGACCATGTATGGGTCGTCGAAGCCGATGGAATATTTCGCCGCCGCGCCGGCCGCCGCCAACGCCCCGACCGTCGACTTCTCCGATATCGGCGCGCAACCGGCCCAGCCGGCGGCTCCGGCTCCCGCTTCGGCCCAATAACGATCGTAACAAGGCCACTCAGCCATGACGGCGTTTTCCCCGCATACGACCCGCCTTCCCGCTTTAGGTAAGGCTTGGGTGGCCTTGATCGTCTTCGCGCTGGCGTGGATCGCCACGGCAGCGCTGGCCGATCCCAAATTCCCCGATCATGGCGGCAAGCGTGTCGTCGACCAGGCCAACATCCTGTCCGATGCGACCGAACAGGACCTGGAACTCAAGCTCAAAGGCCTTGAGGACACCACCACCGACCAGATGCTGGTGGTCACGGTCGACAGCCTGCAAGGCTACGAGATCGAGGAATACGGCTACAAGCTTGGCCGCCACTGGGGCGTGGGCCAAAGCGGCAAGGTCAAGGCTTCGACGGGCGAGACCTACAAGGACAACGGCCTGATCCTGCTCGTCGCGCCCAACGAGCGCAAGGTTCGGATCGAGGTCGGCTACGGCCTAGAACCGGTCATGACCGATGCCATGTCGCACATGATCATCCAGGGCGACATCCTGCCCAAGTTCAAGTCGGGTGACTATGACGGCGGTGTCGAAGCCGGTGCTGACGCCATCATCCAGCAGTTGTCGATCGACCGCAACGTCGCCATACAAAAGGCGCAGGCCGCTGCCAGCGCTCAGCCTCAGAAGGGCGAAGGCGGACTGCCTATCGGCGTCATCATCTTCATCATTATCATCTTCATCCTGTTCTCGCGCGGCTGGCTGCCGTGGTTCCTGCTGGGCAACATCCTCGGCGGTGGCAGAGGCGGCGGCTGGAGCGGCGGTGGCGGTGGTGGCGGCTTCGGTGGAGGCTTCTCCGGCGGCGGAGGGTCCTTCGGCGGCGGCGGATCATCGGGTAGCTGGTAGGGGAAGCGGACATGTCACAGCTGAAAATCGACCACGCCCGCGTCAATGCGGCCATCGCCCAGGCGGAAGCCACGACCTCCGGCGAAATCACCTGCGTCGTCCGCGCCAAGGCGCTGGACTACAGCGCCACGCCGATCGGCTGGGCGGCAGCCCTGACACTTCTGGCGCCGCTGGTCACCGCCGGCATGGGCCTGATGCCGCACGCCTGGCTTGAGCCCCTCCTCAGCCGCGTGCTCGGCTGGCACAGCATCGGCGTCAGCGGCCAGTACGCGACGTGGGAAATGGCGCTGGGCCTCACCGCCCTGCAAATCGTCGTCTTTGCCGCCACATGGACGCTTATCAATTTCACGCCACTGAAACTTTGGCTCACGCCCAAGGCAACGCGCCTGAAAAAGGCCCACGAAAAGGCGATGGAGCAGTTCTATTCGCGCGGCCTGCACCTGACCGCCGGACGCACCGGCGTGATGATCTTCTGCGCCCTGGAAGAACACTTTGTCGATGTCATCGCTGACGAAGGCATCTATTCGAAGGTCGACAAGACGCTGTGGAATGACACCGTCGCCGTGCTGCTGAAAAACATCAAAGCGGGCGACCTGACGAATGGTTTCGTCGAAGCCGTCACAGCCTGTGGACTGGCGCTTGCGACGCATTTCCCGCCCGACCCTGACAATCCCAATGAACTGCCCGACGTGCTGATCGAGATTTGACGGCTGGCTGAGTGCTTCGGGCATCTGGTGTTAAGGGTGTCCACAGATTGGCGCGCTAAGGCGCGCCTGCACAGAGGGACTGCACACGTGGAAAGTGGGGGCCTCCATCGGGATAATGACAGCGCAGAGCGATGTCTGAACTATCGGTTCAAGTCCTCAACCCACATGACACGCTCGGATAATCTGTGTGGCGCGCGTTAGCACGCATCTGTGTAATCTGTGGACATGCTTCCTACCTAAGTTTCCCTCTCGCTTTTCAGCAGAGAGAAGGCTAAACACCGCGCCCCTCTCCTGTCTCGCGTTGCCTCTTATGTCCCGTCCTTATTGCGGTATCGATTTCGGTACGTCCAATTCCGCTGTCTGCGCCGGCCTTGGCGACACCGTGCAACTGGTGCCGATCGAAGGCGATGCGGTCACCCTGCCGTCGGCCCTGTTCTTCAATTTCGAGACAGGCGAAACGCGCTTTGGCCGCCAGGCGGTGGCCGAATATCTCGACCACTATGACGGCCGGTTGATGCGGGCTTTAAAGTCGATCCTGGGCTCCAGCCTGATCGGCGAAACCACCCAGGTCGGCAATCGCCGCAAGGATTTTCGCGCCATTATCGGCCTCTACATCGCTGAACTGAAGACGCGTGCCGAACGCTTTGCCGGCCACAGCATCGATCAGGTCGTGCTGGGCCGGCCGGTGCGCTTTGTCGACAATGATGACGTCGCCGACACCCGCGCCGAATCCGAACTGCGCGGCATTGCCGAGGCGCAAGGCTTCCGCGACATCGCCTTCGAATACGAGCCTTTGGCGGCCGCGCGTGATTACCAGTCACGCCTCGCCGGCACCGAGACCGTCCTGGTCACGGACATCGGCGGCGGCACGTCGGACTTTTCCGTGCTCAAACTCGCACCCGACAGTTCCGACATCCTGGCCAATGGCGGCGTCCATATCGGTGGCACGGACTTTGACACGCGCCTGAGCCTCGCCACCCTGATGCGCGATCTCGGCTATCGCAGCCAACTCAAGGGCGGCCTGGAAATGCCCGGCCTCTATTACCATCAGCTGTCGACCTGGCACCTGATCAACTTCCTCTATACGCAGAAGACCATGCTAGGCGTCCGGCAACTGCACCATCAAGCGATTGACCGCTCGATGACAGAACGCCTGATGAAGGTTCTGGACAACCATGCCGGGCATGAGATCGCCAACCGCATCGAACTGGCCAAGATCGCCCTGTCGGACGCGGAAATGACCACGGTCGATCTCAATGCGGTCGACAAGGGCTGGACGCACATCATCGGACGCAGCGCGCTCCTGGGCGCGACCTTCGCCGATGTCGAAAAGGTCGTCGGCGCGGCGCTTGAGACCGTCACCTCGCGTGCGGGTCTGAACGCCGGCGCGATCGAGACCCTGTTCATGACCGGCGGCTCAACCGCCCTGCCCGGCTTCGAAGCCGCCATGCGCGCCGCCTTCCCCAATGCTCGCGTGCACTATGGCGACCGCTTCTCCAGCGTCGCCAGCGGGCTGGGCCTAGCCGCAAAGCAAAGATTTTCTTGAAAAACCGCTTGCAAAATCGCCCTCACATCTGTATCAGCACGCTAACACACTAACACGCTGACACAGATGCGCGACAGTGCCGAAGACAAAGATGCGGTGGCAAAAGCCATACTGATGCTCAAGGACGCCGGGGAGGTTCGCGCCTTTCTCGATGACCTGTGCACGCCGGCCGAAATCCGTGCGTTCGCTGAGCGGTTCAAGGTGGCGCGGCTGCTCGACGAAGGTCAGCTCAGCTATCGCGAAATCTCCGAACGCACCGGCGCTTCGACCACGACCGTGACGCGCGTCGCCAGGTTCCTGCGCGAAATGCCACATCAAGGATACCGGCTGGTGCTGGACCGAATGAAAGACCCCAAATGAGTGAACCGAGACTCCGTATTGCCGTTCAGAAGTCGGGCCGCCTGGCCGACCGCTCGCTGGAACTGATTTCCGGCGCGGGCCTGCGCGTCATGAAGGGCGCCAACGAACTGCTGTACCGTATTGAAAACCAGCCGATCGAGCTGCTGCGCGTGCGCGACGACGACATCCCGACTTTTGTCGCGGATAACGTCGCTGAACTGGGCATCGTCGGTCTCAATGTCCTGAGCGAACACTTTCCGGACAGCGATGTCGAATCGATGATCGTCATGCGCCTGGGCTTCGGCTCTTGCACGCTGAAGATCGCCGTGCCGAACGACGCCATCTACGATGGTCCGCAAAGCCTTGAGGGCAAGCGGATCGCCACCTCCTACCCCAACATCCTTGGCAAGTGGTTGAAGGACAAGGGTGTTACGGCCGATATCGTCGAGATGCGCGGCGCCGTTGAAGTCGCCCCGCGCATGAAGATCGCCCACGCCATCTGCGACCTGGTCTCGACGGGAGCGACGCTGGAGGCGAACGGCATGCGTGCCACCGACCTGGTGCTCAAGTCCGAAGCCGTGCTGATCAAGGCGCCGCACGCCCCGCCGGCTGAGTTGGAACATACATATGACATGGTCCTGCGCCGTTTCGATGGCGTGGTGGCTTCGACCGGAGCCAAGTATGTCATGCTCAATGCGCCCCGTGCGCATCTCGACGAGATCATCAAGATGATCCCTGGCGCCGATGCTCCGACCATCATGCAACTGGCCGGGCGCGATGACACGGTCGCTGTCCATGCGGTCTGCCAGGAAAACGTCTTCTGGGACACGCTCGACAAGCTTAAAGACGCCGGCGCATCGGCCATATTGGTGCTGCCGATCGAAAAAATGATGAAGTGATGA
>CAMLPZ010000102.1 GCA_946482045.1 uncultured Asticcacaulis sp. | reverse complement strand
CAAAAAAGCCGGCGCTGTCACCAGCACCGGCTCTTTCTTTACTCTCACCCTAACCACTACAGCGTCATAAACACCGTCGCGATTCCGGGTTAAGGGTCGTTACGACCCTTATTCCTTGACCTTGTCGCGCAGGGCGGCGCCGAGGATGTCGCCCAGCGAAGCGCCGGAATCCTGCGAGCCGTACTGTTCAATGGCCTGCTTTTCGTCAGCCATTTCCAGGGCCTTGATCGATACGGAGACCTTGCGGGCTGCCTTGTCGACATTGGTGACCTGGGCGTCGATACGGTCGCCGACGGCGAAGCGCTCAACACGCTGCTCGTTGCGGTCGCGCGACAGGTCCGACTTGCGGATGAAGGCCGACATCGGTGCGTCGTCTTCCCCGAACTTGACTTCGATACCGCCCGAAGTGACTTCGGTGACGGTCACGGTGACGGTCTGGCCCTTCTTGAAGGTGTCGCCGGTCATCGGATCGCTGCCGAGCTGCTTGATGCCCAGCGAGATACGTTCCTTGTCGACGTCGACGTCCAGGACCTTGGTCTTGACGGCGTCGCCCTTCTTGTAGCGGCCGATAGCTTCTTCGCCCGGAACGTTCCAGTCGAGGTCCGACAGGTGGACCATGCCGTCGATGTCGTTTTCGAAGCCGACGAACAGGCCGAATTCGGTGGCGTTCTTGACTTCGCCTTCGATGGTCGAACCGATCGGGTGGTTACGCAGGAACTGATCCCACGGATTTTCCTGAGCCTGCTTCAGGCCGAGCGAAACGCGGCGCTTCGAAGCATCGACTTCGAGCACGACGACGTCGACTTCCTGCGAGGTCGAAACGATCTTGCCCGGATGGACGTTCTTCTTGGTCCAGGACATTTCCGAAACGTGGACCAGGCCTTCGACGCCCGATTCCAGCTCGACGAAAGCGCCGTAGTCCGTGATGTTGGTGATGCGACCGGTGAACTTGCCGCCGACCGGATACTTGACGTCGACGTTTTCCCACGGGTCGGACTGCAGCTGCTTCATGCCCAGCGAGATGCGTTGCGTGTCCGGGTTGATCTTGATGATCTGGACGCGGACCTGGTCGCCGACATTGAGGACCTGCGACGGGTGCGAGACGCGCTTCCAGGACATGTCGGTGACGTGCAGCAGGCCGTCGATGCCGCCGAGGTCAACGAACGCACCGTAGTCGGTGATGTTCTTGACGACGCCGTCACGGATTTCGCCTTCGGCCAGCTGGCCGACCAGCTCGGTGCGCTGCTCGGCGCGGGCTTCTTCGAGGATGGCGCGACGCGACACGACGATGTTGCCGCGCGGACGGTCCATCTTGAGGATGGCGAAGGGCTGTTCCTTGCCCATGAGCGGAGCGATGTCGCGGACCGGACGGATGTCGACTTGCGAACCCGGCAGGAAGCCCGAGGCGCCGTCCATATCGACGGTGAAGCCACCCTTGACGCGGCCGACGATGGTGCCCATGACCGGTTCGCCGCGGTTGAAGACGGCTTCCAGACGGGTCCAGGCTTCCTCGCGGCGGGCCTTTTCTCTGGAGATGACGGCTTCGCCCATCGCGTTCTCGACGCGCTCCAGGTACACCTCGACGGTGTCACCCTTCTTCAGGTTCGGGCCATCAGAGCCGAATTCCTTCAGGGGGATGCGGCCTTCGGTCTTCAGGCCGACGTCGACCGTGACGCTGTCCTTGTCGACGGCGACGACGAGGCCGTGAATGACCTGGCCTTCGAGCATGTCGCGGCCGTGCAGGCTTTCATCGAGAAGCGCTGCGAAATCGTCGCGCGAGGGATTGTAATCGCTCATGTAGTCTCTTTAGATTTGTGGGCGCGTGTCCGGTGATCTTTTGCCCCAAAGGAAGTTAGAGGCCAAATGCCTCTGGGGAGATCGCGCGGGGTGCGGCTTTGATTGTCATGGAGTCCGGGCGGAGCCGGTTGATTTTCGCTGCGACGGCGAACCGTCCGGGGGCGTCTCTTCGTGGTGCCTCTTGCGACCGGGCTTTGGATTTGGCGTTAACCGCCAGACCGGTCTTTCACAAGGGATCGCGCAGCCTTGATGGCGGCTTCTATACCCAAGTCGGACGTATCTAGCAAGAGCGCATCTTTGGCCATTTCCAAAGGCGCATCCGTGCGGCCGGAATCGCGGGCGTCGCGGATGCGGATATCCTCCAGAACCTCTTCCAGTTTCAGGTCCGGATCGGTCTTGCTGAGTTGCAGCCAACGGCGGTGCGCGCGGACTTCGGGACGGGCGGTGACGAAGATCTTGACCGGCGCATCGGGGGCGATAACCGTGCCGATATCGCGGCCGTCGAGCACGGCGCCGGAGGGCTGATTGGCGAAATCGATCTGGTATTGTTTCAGGGCCGCGCGGACTTCTGGTATGGCGGCGACCTGGGAGGCGCGCTCGCCGGCTTCGCGGCCGCGCAAGGCTTCGTCGGCCAGGACTTCACTATCGATCTCCTTGGCGAGCGCCGCCAGTACATCGACTTCGGTGTGCGGAACATCGTGGTAAAAAGCGAGATGTCCGATGGCGCGGTAAAGCAGGCCGGTATCAAGAAACGGCAGGCCGTAGTCGGCGGCAATTCGTGATGCCAGGGTGCCCTTTCCCGATGCGGCCGGACCGTCGAATGCGATGATAAGCCCCATGATCGTTACTCGAACGTCATGCCGACGCCGACGCTTGCCAGGTCGCGCCAGTAACCGGGATAGGTCTTGGCCGTGCAGCCGGGATCGAGAATGCGCAGGCCGTTGATGACCAGTGCAGCGAGCGCAAACGCCATGGCGATGCGGTGATCGTGATAGGTCTCGATGCTGGCCCCAACCGTCTTTCCAATCAGGGTGCGGTCGGGCGTAACCAGCAGGTCGTCGCCGATCTCTTCGGCCAGTCCCGGCTGGATGCGATTGAGCTCGGTGGCGACGGCGTTGATGCGGTCGCATTCCTTGACGCGCAGGTTGGCGATGCCGACGAAGCGGACCGGATGGTTGTTGAAGGCCGCCAGGACGGCAATGGTCGGGATGGCGTCCTGCATCTGGCTGCCATCAATCACCGCCGGCAGGTTGGGGAACTGGCTGATGAAGTCGTACGCCTTGGCATCGGGCTGCATCATGGCATCGGGCGCGATGCCGATGTCGATGTTCGCGCCGATGAGCGCATTGATGCCCCAGACATAGGTGGCGGCGCTGGCATCGGGCTCGACCCAGTAGTCGCGCGCCTGGTAAGGCGTGTTGGCGATTTCCCAGGCCAGCGGTCCCGTCTGCGTCACCTGGGCGCCGAAGGCGCGCATGCAGGCAAGCGTAATATCGATATAGCCGAGCGCGCCGATATCGCCGTCCTTGACGCGCAGGCGCAGCGGCGCGTCACCCTTGGTGCCGGCCATCAAAAGCGCTGAAACGTACTGGCTCGACAGGCTGGCATCGACGTCAATGGCACGGTTGGTGAAGCCGCCCGTACCCGTAACGGTGACAGGCGGGCAGCCGGTCGGCGCAGTTGCCGTAACGCCGGCGTCGTTGAGCGCCTGGACCAAAGGCGCGATCGGGCGCTTCTGCATGTGCTCGTCACCGGTCAGGACCGTCGTGCCGTCGATATTGGCCGCCGCAGCCGTCAGGAAGCGGACAGCCGTGCCGGCATTGCCGAGAAACAGAGGCTCAAGAGACGGCGTCAGCCTACCGGTGCTTTCGACCAGGAACTCGGTGTCGCCGGTATCGGTGACCGTCACGCCCAGCTGGCCCAGCGCCCGCGCCATATATTTGGTGTCATCGCTCTTGAGCGCGCCGCTGATCTGGCTACTGCCTTGTGCCAGCGCCGCGATCAGCAGGACGCGGTTTGTGATGGACTTCGATCCAGGAAGGGCAATTCGCCCGGCGATCTTCGCCTTCGGGGTTTCGAGTTTGACTGCGGTGGCTTGGCTGGGGGTCATGGACGCGTCGATAAATAGGGCCTAGTTTGCCGCCGCAAAAAAATGCGCGCAAAAAAAATTGAGGCCGGGCGGGATTTAAGCTTTTGACAGGAGGCCTATCTAGTGGCAAGGGGGCCAATCGCAAACGCATTTTTTCTATTCCGATTGATAAGGACCACCCGTGGCTGATCCCGCCTTAGGCACCAAGCAGGTTTGCCCCAACTGCACGGCCAAGTTCTACGACCTGAACAACCGCCCGGCGCATTGCCCGAAATGCGCATTCGAATTCGACCAGGAAGAAGTGATCCGCACGCGCCGTACGCGTGTCCGCACCACCGCGCCGGACTATGAGGATACGGATGAGGAAGCCGAAGATCAGGTGAAGGGCAAGACCCAGGGCGACGACGAGGACGAAGAGCCTGAAGTCGTAACCCCGGAAATCGACGAAGTCGTCGCCGACGACACGCTCATCGTCGATGAAGACGAAGATCTCGATCCCGCCGATCCGGCCCGCGTGGGTGGTGGTGGCGACTCGGTCGACATGGACATCGAAGACGCCGACCTGGTCGACGACGATGCCGACGACGTCCCCTTCCTGGAAGACGAAGACGACGCCGACTTCGACGAAGAAATCGACGGCCTGCCCGGCGAAGACGAGGAAGACCGTTAAAGCGAGCGATATTCCGAAAAGTGTACAGCGGTTTTGGCTGCGCCGAACGTTGTTTCGGTTAAATATCGCGACAAAGCAAAAACGAAAAGGCCGCCGGAAACCCCGGCGGCCTTTTTACATTGTTTCCTTGATGAACTCTTTGAGGGTGTCCAGCGTCACAGCTTGCGCTTCGGCGTCATAGCGCATGATGCCGGTGCGATCGATGCCTTCTTCGTCAAAGGCGTGGGTTGCATTGACCGTTGTCGTCGTGGCATCAACCCCCTGTTTGCGTAGGGATACGATCAGCCGCAGATAATGCTTATAGGCCGCCAGATGATCCGACAGGGTCAGGATGGCGAGCGTCTTGGGCTTATGGTGCCATGGCCGAGTCACCGACCGCGCCATGAAGTTGATATAGGGATAGACAAGAAACAGCCCCTTCACGCCATCGAGCCAGTGCGGCGCCGGATCATTGAGGCGCGCGTCACCCGCTTTGTCGAGTTTCTGCGTCATCAGGTCCATGATCGCCCAGGCGCCGTGGCTGAAGCCGGCGAGCATAAGCCGATCGGCATCGACGTCGGCCCTTTGGGCAATGCCGGCAACCGCCGCCAGCACATCGCCAGAGCGTTCATAGCCGCGCAGCTTCAGCCCCTTGCACACCCAGGCGGCGGCATGCTTGCGTGTCCATCCGCGCGGGGTGAAGCTGTCGATGACAAATGCGCGCATGCCGCTTTCGACGGCTGCCTGGGCGTAGAGGGGGAGGTTCGAGGCGATGCCGCCACAGCCGTGGAAGATGATCAGGGCCGGCCGGCGCACGGCGTCTTCAGGTCCAAAGACCTGAACATGCGGCATCAACAGGTCGCACCGCTGCTGCAGCGTATCGAGTGCCATATGCCCCCCTTAAGCGCTCGCTGAACCAGGCCCCTCACCCTAACCCTCTCCCCATTGGTATGGGGAGAGGGGACTATTTTCGCTCCCTCTCCCCGTTTACGGGGAGAGGGTTGGGGTGAGGGGCTGATTGCAACAGCCGCTAAGTTAGCTCATTGCGCTCCGACCGCAACCGGGTTCGCGTGTTCCGGCAGCGGCACCGTCTCGCGGAGAAACTTCAGCATGGCCAGGATCGACATCTGCATGGCTTCGTGGTCATAGGCCATGACCATGCCCTTGTTGTCCTCTTCGTCGAATGCGTGGCTGGCGGCCATCGGCAGGACTTCGACCGCGGCTCCCGCCGCCGTGACATTGGCAAAGACCTTCTTCGCGTGCCGAAGCGGCGTCAGGTGGTCCTTTTCCGCCAGGACGGCAAAGGTCTTCGGATGGCGGACCCAAGGCTTACTATTGCTGCGCGCCGGGAAGTTTATGTACGGATAGACAAGGAAAAGACCTTTGACCTGATCCGCCAGGGACGCGTCCGGATCGGCCAGTTTGGCTTCACCCTTTTCCGTCAGCGCCTGCGTCATCAGGTCCATGATCGACCATCCCCCGTGGCTGAATCCGGCGAGCACCACATTGCCCATATCGACGCGGCCCGATTGTTTCAGGCCCCACAGGACGCTCAACACGTCGCCCGAACGTTCATAGCCTTGCATGAAGGCGCCGGTGCAGATCAGAGATACGGCGAAGTTGCGATCCCAGCCGCGCGGCGTGAAACTGTCGACGACATAAGCGCGGATACCCAGCACGGCCGCAGCCTTGGCATAGGCATGGATGTGCGGCCGCATGCCGCCGCATCCATGAAACAGCACAATCGCCGGCAGGACGCGCGTGTCCGTTGGACCATAGACCGTGATGTCCTTTTCCAGCAGCGCGTAGCGCTCGGCCATGGTTTGCATGTAATCCCCCTCCACTACCCTCCTCCCATGCGAAGCGAGGGAGGAGATTAATCCAGCGTCTCTTCCAAAAACCGAACAAAAGCCTGCTCGGTCCGGTCGTGACATGCGGCATCATAGGACATGAATGAGCCGAAATGAATGCCGTCCTCGTCAAAACAATGTGTTGCGTCGAGATCGAGCGTCTCCACCGGCACGCCTTCATCGCGCAGCCGCTTGAAGGTATTGGCGGCATGCGAATGTGCCGTCAGGAAATCGCTGCGCGCCAGCACAGCGAGGGTCTTGGGCCTATACTCCCAATGGTGGGTATTGCTGCGCGCCGGGAAGTTTATGTACGGATAGACGAGAAACAGGCTCTTTACCCCTTTGAGCGGTTCGGAACTCGGATTCTTCAACCGCGCTGCGCCCTCGCGGTCCAGGCGCTGGGTCATCAGGTCCATGATTGCCCAAGCGCCGTGGCTCCACCCCGCCAGGCATAGCCGCGACGCATCGACGTCCGGCCGCTTGGCGATGCCCCAGATCGCCGCAAGCACATCGCCCGACCGTTCATAACCATGAAGCGCCAGCCCTGAACACACCAGGCTGACCGCCGCCGTCTGGTCCCAGCCACGCGGCATGAAGCTATCGATGACGAAGGCGCGCACCCCGGCTTTTTCCGCCAGACGGGCATAGGCGTGGATATGCGGCCGGATACCATTGCAGGCGTGAAACAGAAGCACCGCCGGACGCGGCGTATTATCCGCAGGGCCATAGACGGTCAGATAAGGCGTCAAAAAATCGAAACGGTTTTGCAAAGAATCGAGCACGGGACCTCTTGAACCAAATGTAACTGTCACTATTTTAGTTACGAATAATGGCTGTAGGCTTTGTGAACCAGAGTTCGGCCGCAAAAGCCAGTCACATAATGGAGACCCAGATGAGCACTTCGTTCCGCAACCCGACCCATCCGATCGATTCGCAATTCCTGGAGCGCTGGTCGCCGCGCGCCTTTGCCAATATTCCCGTCACCGAAGACCAGGTCTTGAGCCTGCTCGAAGCCGCGCGCTGGTCGCCTTCGGCCTCGAACCTCCAGCCCTGGCGCTTTATCTACGCCCTGCACGGCACACCCGAGTTCGACACTCTGCTGAGTTTGCTGGTGCCGTTCAACGAAGGCTGGGCCAAGAACGCCGGCGCACTGATCTTCGCCGCCTCAGTCACCACCTTCGACGGTGAACGCGCCATTCCGACCCACAGCTTCGATACGGGGGCGGCCACCTTCGCCCTGGCGCTTCAGGCGCATAAGCTGGGTCTCGTCGCCCATGGCATGGCTGGTCTCGACTACGAAAAAGCGCCTCTGATCCTGGGCCTGCCCGATAATGTGAAGCTCGAGGCCGCCTATGCGGTAGGCGTCAAGGGCGATCCGGACAGCCTGCCCGACTTCCTCAAGGCGCGCGAAACGCCTTCGGACCGTCAGCCGCTGTCGGCGATGGTCTTCAAGGGGCGGTTCAGCGGGGAAATCGTCAATCCGACGGTTTAAATGAGCCTCCGGCGGGCAGGGTCCGAAGGACCCTGCACCCAGGTGCTTTAAACAGTCACTTGCGTTCCAAGCTCAACGACGCGACCTGGCGGGATATGGAAGAAGTCCGTCGGGTTCGCGGCGTTGCGCATCAGGAAGATGTACAACTTGTCCTGCCACAACGGCATGCCCGAATTGGCAGACGGCACGACATTGCGTTTGCCCAGGAAGAAGCTCGTCGCCATGATGTCGAACTTCAGGCCCAGCTTGCGGCATACGCCAAGCGCCCGCGGCAGGTTCGGGCTTTCCATGAAGCCATAGCTGATCGTCAGCTTCTTGAAATCCTCATTGATGATCTCGATCGTCACGCGCTCAGCGTCCGGCACGCGCGGCGTATTGGCCGTCCGCACCGTCAGGATGACGTTCTTCTCATGCAGCACCTTGTTGTGCTTGAGATTGTGCATCAGGGCAACGGGCGCGATCTCGGCGTCCGAGGTCAGGAAGATCGCCGTCCCCGCCACGCGGTGCGGCGGCCGCTTCTTCATCATCTCGACCAGGTCAACCAGCATGACGCTGTCACGCCGTGACTTGTCCATCAGGATCTGGCTGCCGCGCACCCAGGTCGCCATGACGAGGAACAGCGACGCGCCGATCAGCACCGGCAGCCAGCCGCCGGAGAAGAAGCGCAGCGCATTGGCGCTCAGGAAAGACAGGTCGAGGACCATAAACGGAATGACGAAGGCCAGGACCATTGGCCAGCGCCATTTCCACATCTGGCGCATGACGATCGTCGCCATCAGGGTCGTCACCACCATGGTCCCAGTCACGGCCAGGCCATAGGCGTGTGCCAGGGCTGACGAGGTCTGGAAGGTCACCATGACGACCACGACGCCCACCAGCAGCATGTTGTTCAGCTGCGGCACGAAGATTTGGCCCGACTGGGTTTCAGACGTCCGCGTCACGGTCAGGCGCGGCAGAAGACCGAGCTGGATCGCCTGCTGCGTCAGCGAAAACGCGCCGGTGATCACGGCTTGCGACGCCACGACGGTCGCCATGCCGGCCAGGATGACCAGCGGCAGGCGATAACTTTCCGGCGCCATTTCGAAGAACCAGTTCAACTGGTGGAAGGGCTGACCGGCGGGTGTGGATTCCAGCACCTTCAGCGCCAACGCGCCCTGACCCAGATAGTTCAGCGTCAGGCACGGCAGCACGAAGAACAGCCAGGCGGCCTGGATCGGCCAGCGGCCGAAATGGCCCATGTCGGCGGTCAGGGCTTCGGCGCCGGTGACCGTCAGGAAGACCGCGCCCAGGACGATAAAGCCCGACAGGCCGTGTTCGGCCAGGAATTTCACGGCATAGAATGGGTTGAAAGCCATAAGGATTTCAGGGCGGTCTACGAACTGCATCACCCCAAGGACGGCCATGACGGTAAACCAGATGGCGCAGATCGGGCCAAAGACGACACCGACCTTGGCGGTGCCCTTGCTCTGGAACATGAACAGGCCCAGCAGCATGATTCCGGCAATAGTCAGGACCATTTCGTTGGAAATGCTGTTTTCCATGCCCGGAATGGTGCGCAGACCTTCAACGGCCGACAGCACCGACATGGCCGGCGTAATGACCGCGTCGCCATAGAACAAAGCCGCCCCGACAACACCCAGAACAAAGACGATCTGCGTCCGCTTGCCCATGGCGCGCTGGGCCAGGGCCATAAGCGACAGAACCCCGCCTTCGCCGTTGTTGTCGGCGCGCATGATGAAACCGACATACTTTACGGCAACGATCAGGATCATGGCCCACAAAGCCAATGACACGACACCCAGGATTTCCGGCCGCGTCACGCCGTCATGGGCAGCGGCGTGCAGGGCTTCCTTGAAGGCATAGAGCGGCGAGGTGCCGATATCGCCGAACACGACACCGACTGAGCCAAGCGCCAGCGCGAAAAAGCCCGCATGCGCATGGCCGTGATGCGTGGGAGCTTCTGCGGTGGCGTCTTTCGATGATGTGGAAGCGGTGGCCGCGACGGCTGTAGTCGGCGCATCTGCGGCAGTCGCCGGTGCCGGCTGGGAGCCCGGCGTTCCGGCAGGGGGGGCCCCTGTCATGTATACTCTCCTGAGGGCATGACACACACGGTCTTTTCAAGGACGCCCTCGCTTGAACGACGGGCTCTTACGCCTATTTAAAAACACATTCAATGCCCATTTAGGGCATTCATGACGGAGCTGTGACCTTATGGACCCTAGGAACAGAGCCAAAACTGTTGTAATATCGAGATAATCATGTCCGATAGTCAAAGATTTCCCGTCGCAGCGCATACCCTGGCATATCTCGCGCACCGTAATGCCTATTCGCGTGAGCAGGCGGTGTCCTCTTCCATCTTGGCCGCCAGTATCCCGACCAATCCGGTCGTTATCCGCCGCATGACGACCCAGCTGGCCAAGGCCGGTTTGGTTGCGACATGTTCGGGCGTGGCGGGCGGCGCATGGCTGCTCAAGCGTCCGGACCAGATTCGTCTCGATGAGGTCTTGAAGGCCGTCAATGGCTGCGCGCATCTCGGCTCCGCGCCAGTTGGCGCCAAGGGTTGCCCTGTCAGCCAGGCCATCCCGCGCGCCGTCAATGACGCCATGCAACTCGCCAATGCGGCGGCTTCGACCAGCCTGTCCAAGATCACGGTCGCGGACCTCTTGAAACATGTCGGTGAGACAGCCGAGGATTGCGCCGAGAAGATCCCGGCCTGAGGCTGGATTGGCCCCCTCCGCGGCTGCGCCATCGCTTCGCGCCGCTGGCGGTCTCCACTCGCTTCTTTGTGAGGCTCGCCATGAGGTACTCATGGGAGGAATGAGGTGGCAGCGCTTCTTCATGCCTCCCCGAGAGCGGCGCTTCTCGTATAGCAACGCAATGAACCGAACGGGGAACCGCACGACGCGCGAAGCGCTAGATGCGGTGGTGAGGTCAACGTAACGCCACATCTTCCCCAGCTTCGTTAACCATATTTACCCGCTGTTCATCCCTTTGCCGCAACGTGCCAAAACTTGGCTACCGGCAAGACTTTAGTGATTAATTTCGGTCATAGTGCCGGCAATTGATCGGGATTACGGAATGGCGCTCGGACAAAGGCTCGAAATCAGGCAGGGACAGGGGCTGGTTATCACGCCCCAATTGCAGCAGGCGATCAAGCTGCTGCAATTGTCGAATCTTGAACTCGAAGCCGTCATCGAGGCCGAACTGGAACGCAACCCGCTGCTGCAGCGCGAGGACGGCGACGGCCCGGCCGACACCACGCACGAAATCGACGCACCCGCCGACAGCGACAAGGACTACGAGTCGCGCGAGCTGGAACTGTCCGACCGCGACACAGCCATCGCCAATAACGACATCGATGCCTCGGCGTCCGACGTCTACGGCGACGACGAACCGCCGATGCGCGAACGCGAATCCCCGGCCGCGGATACCGGTGAAGGCCCCATGGTCGACTGGTCCAAGACTGGCAAGGGCGGCGGCGGCTTTGATGGCGACGACGACAGCCTGGAGCGGTCGCTGTCGCGCGAAAAGACGCTCAACGAACACTTGACCGACCAGGCGCTGATCGCGCACTTTTCGGCGCCGGAAATGGCCATCGCCCAGATTCTGATCGACGCCGTTGACGAGGCCGGATACATGCGGGCGCCGCTGGAAGAAATCGCCGACCGCCTGGGCTGCGAACTCGAACTGGTCCAGAAGGTGCTGACGGCGTGCCAGGGCTTCGAGCCGACGGGTATTATGGCGACCTCGGTGCCGGAATGCCTGAAGCTTCAGCTGATCGAGCGCAATCGCTTCGACCCGGCCATGGCCGTCCTGCTCGACAACCTCGAAATGCTGGCACGCCGCGACCTTAGTGCCCTGCGCAAAGCCTGCGGCGTCGACGACGAAGACCTGGCCGAGATGATTTCCGAGTTGAAATCGCTCAATCCGCGTCCCGGCGCACAATTCGACGCCGAACCGTCGCACGCGGTCGTGCCCGACGTCTTCGTCCGTTCGGATGCCACCGGCGGCTGGCGCATCGACCTCAATTCCGACACCCTGCCGCGCATCCTGATCGACCAGAAGTACCAGGCCAAGGTGTCGTCCGCGGCGCGCAGCGAAGCGGACAAGAGCTACCTCAATGAGTGCCTGAGCCAGGCCAACTGGCTGATCAAGAGCCTGGACCAGCGCGCCCGCACCATCCTCAAGGTGTCGGCCGAGATCGTTCGCCAGCAGGACAGCTTCTTCGTCCACGGTGTCGAATATCTGCGCCCGCTGAACCTCAAGACGGTCGCCGAAGCGGTGGGCATGCATGAATCGACCATCAGCCGCGTCACCTCGAACAAGTATATCTCGACGCCGCGCGGCGTGTTCGAACTGAAGTTCTTCTTCACCTCATCGATCGCCTCCTCGGACGGCACGGCGGCGCATTCGGCTGAAAGCGTCCGTCACAAAATCAAGAGCCTGATCGATGGCGAAAAGGCGACGGGCGAAGTCCTCAGCGACGACCGCATCGTCGAGATACTTAAAGAAGCTGGTGTCGATATCGCGCGCCGCACTGTGGCAAAATATCGCGAGGCCCTGCGCATCCCGTCGTCGGTCGAGCGCAAGCGCCAGACGCGTTAATTGGCGCGCTGATACCGTCTCACAAGCGACTGAATAATAAAAACAAAGCGCTTTCGGCATGGCATCTTTATGTCGCCATTTTTACATGAACACAAACGAGTGATGTTCAGCACTCGGCCCTTTTTTATTAGTTGGAAGGGCGTACATTAAATGGGCCTTCGGGCATTTTCCCGGGGGTTTAGGGCGGCTTGCTTATCCCTACAGGAACCGGACATCTTCGGTTGCAGGCCGTGGTTCTTATGAAGAACGGAGCGTGTTACGCTATGCAAATTCAAGTCAGTGGAAAACAGTGTGAAGTCGGCGAAGCCCTCACCCAGCGCATTCAGGACGAACTGAATGCCGGCATCGCCAAGTATTTTGACCGTGGCGGCACCACGGCGGAAGTCACCATTTCCAAGGAAGGATATATGTTCAGAGCGGACTGTTTCGTCCGCCTCGCGTCCGGCCAGGTACTTGTCTCGCATGCGTTCGGCGGTGACGCCCATTCCGCCTTTACCGG
>CAMLPZ010000101.1 GCA_946482045.1 uncultured Asticcacaulis sp. | reverse complement strand
GGCCGGCTCAGCGCCATGGCTACGGATTGGCGCCGTCAGTTCGGGCAGCCCGCCCTGCCCTTCGTGATCGTTCAGTTGTCGGCCTACGGCACGCCGGCCGTCGCGCCGCGGGAAAGCGGCTGGGCGAACGTGCGCAACGATCAGCGCCGCATGGCCGAGGCGGACGGCCATGCGGCCATTGTCTCGACGATCGATCTTGGCGATCCGGTAGACATCCACCCTGGCGAAAAGCATGAGGTCGGCCGGCGCATGGCAAGGGCAATGGACGCCCTCGCCTACGGCGTCAAACAACCGGCAAGCGGTCCCAGGATCGCCTCGGCAACCACTACCGGCGATGAGGTCGTTCTGACCTTTGCCGACGTGACCGGCAGCCTGCGCACGCGCAGCAGCGCGAACGCGATCGGATTTGAGCTCTGCGGTGCTGAACCTGGCACCTGCCGCTATGCCAACGGCACGGTCGATGGCAGCATTGTTCGCCTGAAGGGGGACGGCAAGGCCGTGACGCGGGTCCGGCACGCCTGGGCTGATTTTCCGGTCGTCAACCTCTTCGACGAAGCGCAACTGCCGGCCAGCACCTTTGAAGTTCCAGTGGAACGATAGCCGGATCGCGGCCGCGCGGTCCGGGACCGACTGACCGGCGTTGATGTTTTCCTCGCTACCTCGTAAGTTTGCCCAATCGGGGGGAACGATATGGAAATCAGCAGCAGGTCGGGCGCGTCGGCGAGATGGCTTAATGCCGTTGGCGGTCTCCCGCTGATCGTGGCAGGCGCCGCGCTCCTCTACCTTCGGCTGCCCGGTATGCTTGACGGAACAGTTTCGCCGCTGGAAGCCCTCATGCCTGCGGTCTTTGCTTTATCGGGGCTATTTTTCGTTGTGCGCGCGGCGACACTAGGGCGGCACGAATGGATCATAGGCGACACATATTTGCGCATCCGCGCCAAGAGTGATCCTGATATCCTGGTCTATCCGGGCCAGATTGAATCCTTGGAACGCGAGATCTACGAACTGGGTGGGGACAGCGACAATGGCCTGCCCTGCGTCAGCCTCATCGTCGGGCTCACCGATGGGCGCATTTTCGAGTCGCCCCGGATGTTCGACGACGGCCAGATCAACCGGGCCTGGCGCAAGATCGAAGCCCTGATTGCCGCGAAAGGACAAAGCATACATACATGACTGAGCGAAAACGGGGTCTCACGACACGGACAATCATCTTCGCAGTCATGATGTCACCCTGCTAGCCAACTTCACCCTAAGGACACCTAACATCGATGTCGCCCAACGATACCATAAAACAGAACCATGCGCCGATCTGGGTAATTGTCAAAGGGATTGTCCTTATCGCGACGGGCTTTCTGGCATCCGTCGGAATGACCTTTGTGTGTCTGATCGGAAGGTACCTTGACCCGGCCTGGGACAAACTGGGATTTGTCCAGGAAATGCCTGAAACGCTGTATGCGGCACTGTTCGCCGCAATGATGGCATGGCTGTTCTTCGCCATCAGGTTCGCCTTCCGAAACCGAACCTTGCTAGGGTTGAGCCTATCGGCGGCCGCCTTTATCGTCTTTGCGATCACGGCCGATAACGTCCTGAAAATGGCCTACCCGGTATGCAACCCGTTCTGAGCCGCATCGCGACTTGATAGTGTAAAGCATTACCGGGAGCGGCTGACGCCTCTTAAACACTTGCCTTCCGTCGCGGATCGACCATCCAGACGTCCTTCGCCGATGGATTGGCCAGTGAGCCCGCGCGCCGCGTCTTCCCGGCCGGCGTGCCCAGCAGGTCGCCCTGGATGCCATTGGCCGCAGCAGTGTGACGGCGGCGGCGGATCAAGAAAGCTTGCTACATTTCGCCATAAGTTGTGCTAGCCCTATAAGGGACGACAAATCAACTAAGGTGCTGCAATGAACGCCTTCGATGGACTGCTTAAATCTGTGCGTTTGGCTTGGCCTGGGCCGCAAGGCGGGGAAAGGGGCGGTCGGACTTTCTGGTATCTTGTCGCGGCCATTGTCGGGTGCGGCCTTCTCGGATCAATTGCGTCAGTCGCAGACGATTTAGAAGGGTTCTTTCTGCTTACCTACCTCGCACTGGGCTTAATAGCTGGCATAAGCGCCTTTCTTTTTGCCTGGGCTCTGGCGATCATGGAGAAGGGCGTCGTGGTTGGCGGAACAATCGGTTTAATCCCGGCATTGGTGTTTGGCTGCGTTTCCTGCGCAGCGTGGCCTCTGGAATTGGCAGTCCTGGTTGTGGCTCTGAAAAAGGGTTGGCTGGAAGCGGCGTGGGATCGTTACCGATCCAGAGCCATATGAGGCGCAGAAGTCCGGATGGGATGACTTAACGATCCTCCGAGTCCAGGCGACCTGAAAATATCTGCTATCGAGGCAATCAAGCACATGCGTTTCGTCTCGAAGCCACTTCCGCATCTGGCGCAAGGCGGCCGGCAACGGTGCCTTCGAACGTCAGTGGCGTATCTAAGCCGGATAGAGCATCTTCGCGGCGGCGGCAGTCATAGCTCGAAAATCGTGACCTGTATTGGCCACCACACTGAATGACCACGCGAATTCGGCCTGTAGGGCTTGCGCTGCAATACCCGCGTATTTGTAGAAATGCCTCGCCCGTTCCATGCGATCGATGCCCGTCGCGTCGATGAGCGGTGTGTGCAAAAGGCTGCCGCCATTGTACTGGTTCGTGTCATTTTCTCCGGCCAGAATGATCAGATTCTGTTCTAAAGCTTCACGAAGCCCATCCGTCGTTACGCCGGTTCCAGCCATACCCAGTAACGGCGGGGTCCCAATATCCGGTAAGGTGTATAAGCCCGCATTGGCTGCCACGACGCGGTCTGCGTGCGAGTGCGGATGAAACAGGACGTGACGGTGTGCGATCTGGCCACCGGCCGAATGGCCAAACAGGTCATAATGGGTCCGGCGTGAGCCCGTCTGCGCGACCAGCAGATGGAACAGGCGATCGAAATCCTCGAATATCCACCGGCTCGGATCCGAGTTGACCGCAAAACGGATATCCTCATCGCGCAAATGAACGTGCGCCGCATAACCTGCGGCACCGGACGGCATGTTGTCGATGATGAGATCCCTGATCACCCCGCCCATTTGATAGCTGGCGATGTCATAGCTATCCTCTGGGTAGGACGGCGCTGCAATGAGGACACCCGCGCGGTCAGCTTCAGCGATCCAAGCATCGCGATAGGTGCCGGCATTGCGCCCGGCACCCGCCAGGACGATCAGTACGGGCGAGTCCGATGTGAAGCTCTGAGGCCGGTAATAGTGAACCGTCAGCCTCGCCCCGATACGCGCCGGACCCGCCGCCATTTCAAACTGGCCGGCGCCGGGGTCCAGCACCCGGGGCTCGAATATCGACGCGGTGGCATTGGTTGTCAGAACGAGCTTCATGCCGCATGCCGGACAAACTCCCGCCTGGCCGAATCGCCGGCCGTCGGCAGTGCAACCGCATGGCGGGCAGATGTATTGCCTTGGTGCGGCCAACGTAGGAAATGCCCACGTGCCAAGGCCGGCGGCCATCGAATTGACCAATAAACGTCGGCGGGTTTCAGGTTGCATGGCCGATCCTTTTTGTAATTGAAGCTTGCAAAGCATAGGTGTCACGCGGGCCTGTGAATGGCGTGTGCGACCAAACCGGCATTCGATAGGATGAAGAGGGCATACAACCGACGAGACAGGGTGCGATCGCTGCCGGAACCCGCTAGGATGAACCATGACTCGCGCAAGCAAACTGAACCGACCGCTACCCGATGCCCGACCGGAAGCATGGGGATGGTGGCGGCGCCACGACATGTACCCGGCCTTCAGTTGGCCTTGGTGGTTGCGCCGTGGCTGGCTGTTCTGGCCAGTCGCCGTGATCTATGGCGCCGGCTACGCCTCCTGGCATGCCTTTGGAATGAATGCTCTGAGCGACTGGCCGTCATTGGCCGCGATCGCCTGTTTGGGCGGCCTGGTCATGGTCAGCGCCGGGCCTCTGCTGGCTACCGGCATACGCTATATTGGCCTCCCTTTGCGTTGGGAGCGGATGCTGGTTGTGGCCGCCCTGTTGGCCGGACTCGCTGTTGCAAAAACGGCCGAACTTTGGGTGAATGATTATCACAACCGCCTCATGGCGCCCCTTGGCGATCAGCACATGGCGGCAACGCAAGTTCCGTGGTTTTTTTCAGTCGTGTCGCATGCCCTTCGCTTTACCCTGGATGGAAGCACGCTGGTGTTTGTGGCAGTGGGTGGTGGCTTTGCGCTGTTCCAATACCTGAGTGAGCGGCGGAGGCTGGCCGCGCACGCGGCACAGACACAGGTCGGCACCCTCAAGTCCGAGCGCGACGCGGCTGATCTGCGCCTGGCCGTGCTCCAGGCCCAAGTCGAGCCGCACTTTTTGTTCAACACCCTGGCGTCGGTGCGTTCTTTGGTGGCGACAGATCCGCAACGCGCTGCAGCAACTATCGATGCACTTGCCGATTATCTGCGCGCGACGCTTCCGAGCTTCCGCGATGACGGACGAACGCAAACCACACTTGGCCACCAGATCGACCTGTGCCGACGCTACCTCGAATTGATGAATGTGCGCATGGCGGATCGCCTCGGTATAGTGATAGCGGTCGATGCCGACGTACGAGCCTTGCCCTTTCCGTCGCTGATTCTGATCTCGCTGGTCGAAAATGCCGTTAAGCACGGTATCGAGCCAAAACCTGGACAGGGGAACATCAGAATCCATGCTGACGTGCACGATGGGCAGCTTACCGTGGCGGTAGAAGATGATGGTGCGGGTCTGGTGCCTGGACCCAGCGATGGTCTTGGCTTGGCGAATATAAGGGCGCAGTTGAGAAATATGTTCGGCGAGACGGCGTCACTGCGAATTGGCGGACGCGAAGGCGGCGGTACATGCGCCGTGATTGAAATGCCGGCGCCATGAGCATAACTGCCGTAATTGCTGAGGACGAAGGCGTCCAGCGCCGGGAAATGAAAGACCTGCTGGCGGAGTTGTGGCCGGACCTCGTCATAGTTGCCGAATGTGCCGACGGGCTGGCGGCTATCGAGGCCATCCAGGACTTGCGCCCCGACATCGTCTTTCTGGATATCCGGATGCCTGGCATGAGTGGGCTTGAGGTCGCGCGCATTGCAGGAAATGCGCATGTTGTCTTCGTGACAGCCTATGACGAGTTCGCAGTGCGAGCGTTTGAGGAGGGTGCCGTTGACTATCTGTTGAAACCTATGCGGCGCGAGCGGCTAATTGCCACGGTCACCCGCCTTAAAAAGCGTATCGATGACCGTCAACCGGCGGACACAGCCGCGTTGCTGGAGGTCTTACGGACACGGCTTACCCAACCCGTACGGTGGATGAGCTGGATAGCTGCAGGTGCTGGCGACGCCATTCGCATGATATCTGTCGATGACGTACTGGCCTTCCGTTCCGAGGATAAATATACCTGCGTGCTGACCGCTTCGGGTTCGGCCCATATCCGCACGCCGCTGAAAGAGCTAATTGGGCAACTCGATCCAGAGGTTTTCTGGCAGGTTCACCGCAGCGCAATAGTCCGGGTGTCGGCTATACGGACCGTGCGTCGCGATGACGACGGCCGGTTCAGAGTAAACTTAGATGGTTGCGCCGAGACCGTGCCAGTAAGCGCTGCCTTCCAGGGGCGTTTTAGGCCGATGTGATCCGCTGCGGGGGATGCGAGTCAAAAGAACGCATCAACGAAGGCGCATGCTTTTGGTTCGGAGAGTGATATCGACAGCGTAACCGATGTAATTCTATTTCCGCTAATGGGATGAAGCAGAACAAAGATGGTTTAACCACGAACCACGAACCTACGTTTAGCCGTCCTCCCCTGTCGAAAGCTGCCGGGCGCAGCTGAATGCGCTTTGCGATATCGCTCAGCCTGTAGGCAAACAATTGCCTTCGACGCAGAAGCACGATGTTCGTGTCCGTTCGTGTCGTTCGTGGTCAATTTCCTGCTCTTGGCGTACCCTTGCGGTGCTTATGGACCTTGGGGCGCGTATGCTGACCTCCGCCAGAGCTACACCGCTAAACGCCCGCCTTCCGTCTCGGATCGACCATCCAAACGTCCTTTGCCGACGGATTGGCCAGCGGTCCTGCGACCCGCGTCTTGCCCGCGGGCGCACCCAAGAGGTCGCCTTGGATGCCTTTGACCGAAGCCGCCCTGGGCAAGGCCCGCGCGCCCGACAAGGTCAGGCTGAGCGTATCGGCGTCGAACGCAACCTGCATCGTTGCCGCAACCGACGACCTGTCCCAGCCATAGGCTGTGCGCCATGCCGCGAGGTCGAGATAGGTTTTCGCATCACCCTCGAAATAGCCCAGGAACCGCGCCGGCATGTCGGCAAAGACGTTGCCATCCGACGTGTTCTGCCGGTCGAGAAAGACCATGGCCGAGGTGCCGCACCGGGCGAAGATATTGTTGGCGATGGCGTTGTCGCGCCCCTCGCCGCTGCCCCTGCGGTCAGGCCGCAGGATGGCGAATATCCCCGAATTGTCGCAACGTCCGATCAGGTTGTTGGCCACGATCAGGTTGTCCGTGGCGTTGATGAACAGGCCCGACCCCGCGCAGCCCCTCTGGCCGGGCGTGCCCGGCTCGGCATTGCGGACGTCCCAGATGATGTTGTTATCGATCTGGTTCGCTTCCCGGTTCATCTCGAAATGGACCGCGGCGCTGACGGTCTGGACATCTGCGAAGACATTGCCGGTGACGCGGCAATTGGCGTCTTCGCTGTCCCACCACGCGGCATTGGCGTGGCGCATGTGGCGGATGACGTTGCGGCGGAACATCATGTCGCGGGCGCGGTGGAACTTGACGCCGGCCGCTTCCCAGCCGCGTTCGGCGTCGGCCCAGCCGCACCATTCGATGAGGTTGTCCTCGATCAGAACGCCGGTCGTGCCCATGCCGCCAATGCCGCCGACGCCGCAATAGCGGATGGTGTTGCCGCGGATGACGTGCGAGACGCCGGGCTTTTGTGCCCCCGCGCTGTTGCCGTCGAAGCCGATAGCCAGGCCCAGGCCGTTCGCCCATTCCAGGGTGTTGTCCTCGAGTATCCAGTGGTCGCCACCCGCCAGCGAGACCATGCCATACTGCGGAAAGGGATAGGCGTTGCCGGCGTGTTGGAAGGTCAGGCCCTTGAGGCGGATATAGCCAAGCCCGCTACGCGCCGGAACAAAGGCATGCTGGCGGGTCGTCACCTCGATCACGTGGTCGGCGGGTGTGCCGGATGCGAGGCGGATCTGGATCGCCGTGCCGGACGGATCCACCCAGACGCGCGCATCCGGCGCCCCGCCGACCTCCTGCATGACCGGGCCGCCGCGCCGCCGGGCCGGCAGCCCGTTCTGCGGCACGGCCGGCCTGGTGAAATCCGGAACGGGAGACAGGGCCGGCGCCGCCAATTCGCGAAGCTGCTCGACCGGCTCCAGCGGCTTTCCGTCGACGAAGACCAGTCCCCGGCGGCGGACATAGGGCCCTATGTCGACCGTGGCCGTGTTCAGCCACGCCCACGAGCCCATCAGGCTCGGCAAGGCAAAGGGGTTGTAGGCGTCGGGAAACAGCGCGCCGTCGAAATCAAAGCGCCAGGTGGTCACGCTGCCTTCGTCGGGCGTGGCGGTGCTGCCGGGCAGGCGGAAACGCACCGGCACGGCCTCCTGCCGCCAGCCATCCTTCAGAATTTCCGAGCCCGTGATGATGACCTTGGCACCCGGGGCGGCCTCGTAGCTGATCATCCTGGACGGCCCCTCACCGCCCCGCACCGGCCGCACGCATTCGCGGTAGGTGCCGGCGGCGATAACGACGCGCTCACCCGGCTGAAGCACCTGCGCCGCACGGTTGATGGTGCGGAAGGGCCGCGCCTGGTCGCCCGGTCCGTCATCGTCGGCGGCGGCCGAGCTGTTGTCGACATAATAGGTCTTCGAGAAGCTGAGCGGCTGCTCCCAGCGCGCGAAGACCGTTCCATCGGGCAGCCGGTCATCCGGCGTGGCCCCTGCCTCTGCCTTGGCCCAGGCGCTGCTGCTCAGCGCCACCGTCCCGCCGGCGGCCGCATAACCCAGCAGGCGCCGGCGATCGATCCGTCCGTCGTGCATCATGTCATTGCACCCTTTAGGGAGCTTCAGGGAACTGCTTGCGCTGGACCTTCCACTGCGGGTCCTTGCAGATGCCGCAGTCCGGGCCGACGAAATAGGCGCCGGCGGTCTTGTCGCCGCGCAGCTGCCACTCCAGCCATTTGACCGCCACCGCGGCCGAAGGCCCACCATTGGGCCGCAGGAAGTCGCCGCCGTGGCCGGCATCATTGTTCGCCACCATCACCGGCACGTGGTCGATGCGGCTGAAGTCGTCCATGCCGTTATTGTAGGCGATGTCCTTGGGTCCGCCGATAATATAAAGCACCGGCGTACGCAGGGTCTTCAGCGTTGCCTTGGTGACGTTGAGCGCGCTGAGGAAATTGGCGTCGTCGGGGAAGGTGCCGCTGTTTTCGATGATCACCGCCTTGACGCGAGCATCGCTGGCCAGGGACAGGGCCTGGATGCCACCGCAACTGAAACCCGCCACGGCGATCTTGTTCGGATCGATCTTGCCGTAATAGGGGCTGTCCGGGCGGGCGTTTTCAGCCAGCGCCCATTCCAGGCCGGCCTTGACGTCGGCCGCGGTCGTCTGCGGCTGGAAGCCGGCGCCGGGCGCCCGCTCGGGCATCGGCGTCGAGCCGGGACCGGAATGGATACCGCCGGGAGCAACAGCGACATAGCCGTGGGATGCGATCTCCGCCAGGTGCAGACGCGCGCCCGCGCCGTCCGCAGCGCAGGCGCCGTTACCCCAGGCGACGATGCCAAGCTGGCCGGGCGCGACCTTCGAAAGGTCCTTAGGCCGGTACACGACGTGATTGGCCAGGCGCGGGTCGGCCTCCTTCAGCGCCGGGAATGCGCCGGTGCCCTCGGTGTCGGGCGCCTTGGCATAGGCCGCCTGGTCGGCGTCGGATTTGGCCTTCTCCTCCGGCGTTTGTTGCGGAAACGCTGGCATGGCCGGCGGTGTTGGTGCGTTTTGCGCGATCGCCGCGCCGGTCGCGGCCAGCGACAAAAGGACGGAAACCGTCAGGCCCATGGCATGTTTCATGATATCTCCCCACTGTATGGTCTTACCGACTCTTAGTTGTCCGACATTAGTCTATTTCGACTTCCTGGCCAACGCATATCGCGACGAAACAAGACTTAAATCTCCGTCCCGTGCGAACGCAGTTTGAAAAAAGCCGCCCCGCACGAATGCGGGGCGGACAGGGGCCGGGAAGGCCGGGACGACGCGGGCGTCAGGCCCTGGGAGACTGCGACCATGAAGCCGCCTTGACGCTCGCGGAGTTTACCTTCCCGGGTGATAAAAGACGTTTAGAACTTACCCTTTATGCCGAGGGTGAAGTAGCGGCCCATATCGTCATGGAAGCCCGCCGTCGGATAGGTGAGACCTGGGACACCAGCGCCTGGCATGAGTGGTGCGCGTGTATCGCCAAGATTGCTGATGTTGATAAAGGCTTCGCTGCGGCCGCCATGGAAGTCGAACGCCTTGCTGATCGTTAGATCGATGACATTCATCGAAGGCAGGTAAGGGATGACATAGTTTTGATTATTGCTGACCACTGAGGGGTCACTGGTCGCCTTTCTTGCCTTACCAATATATTGATCCTGAACGGCCACCGTCCAGTCGCCGTTGACATAGGCCAGGAAGGTCGTCTGCCTGAATTCAGGTTGGAATGCCCATTGCTCGGCGGTTCCAGGGATATTGACCGTCGTATTGGTGGGTTGGACGCTTATCAAGGTTCGCGCAGTGAAGCGACCTGGCAACCAGGACACGATATCTCGCATGCTCCATGCATAGTTTGCCTCGATATCATAACCACTGATCGTCGAGCTCGCCGCATTGAGAGGCGCACTGAAGATTTTCGTCGGGAAGTTCGCCGCGGTCTTGTAATTCGGATCCGACGGATCGGTGATCGGGCGAACGGCCAAGGAACAGAAGTTCGACGAGTAGGTCGGCGCGCTGGCGAGACACAGGTTTTGGATCGCCGCATTATTGTAGCTGATGTTCGTGATGGCGTCTTTCATATCCGTTTTGTAGTAATCAAACGACACGTTGAAGTTACGGATAAAGCTTGGCGTAAAGACGACACCAAGAGTTGTCGTGCGTGCGATTTCAGGTGTCAGGTTTGCGTTACCCGAGACTTGAAACTGTGTATTTTGATTCAGGCCCGTCAAGAAATCCGAGAAGGTCGAAGCCGAAATACCAGCCGGTTGGTAGAGGTCGTTCAGGTTGGGTGCCCGAATGTCAACCGACTGCGTGCCACGAACGTGGAACATCGAATTCAGATGCCAATCAAGACCCAGCTTCCAGGAATGAACGGCATCAAAGGTCGAATACTTGGTGTAACGACCAGCCGCTGCCAGGGTCAGATCGTCAACAAGCGGCAAGTCCTTCAACAAGGGAATGTTGAACTCCAGAGCGGCTTCGTAAACGTCGTTCTCGGCATCAACCGGGTTGTTGACGTTTTGAATCCACAGTGCCGGTGCCGCACCCACGCCTGCCGAATTGCCGGTGGCCAGGCACAAACGAAGACCGGTACAATCGACGAAATCCGTCGCCAGCGCATTGGTGGTCATCTTGTAGGTCTGGTAACGGATATCTGCCGAAGCCGCGCCTCTGATCTCACCCGCCGGAAGCCCGAAACCCAGACCGCCGCCGATGGAGGCCCCGAAGTTTTGCATGGTCTGTTTCAGGGTCCAGTGCGTTTCCTGAACAAGATAATCATATGACGCCGCCGATGGGCCGTTCGGATCGACGATATTGGTCGGCACGCAACCCGGATAGAGGCCGGCATAAGCGGACTGGGTCGAGACCCAGCAGACGATTGTGCCGCTGACATTTACGCCATTTACCATCGTGCCCGGAGGCGCGATAACCGCATCAAGCGAAGCCAGGTACCTGTCGTTGCGTTGGTTGTTTGGGTTCGAGACCGTCAGTTCGCTGGAGCTGTTGCTGTAGAAGACATCCCAGTCAAAATTACCCAGCTTCCCTCTGAGACCTGTTTCAAAGTTCAGGCTTTTTTGGTTCGAAAGGGTCTTGTAGACGCGGCCTTGCGGACCGGCGTCCTGGCCGTCGATCTTGTTCCAGATATAGGAGGGAACAGACAGGTAAGGTGTCGAAGGCGGCGGTGGCGTGGTCGCGCCTGGCATGAGCGTGCCATCGTAGCTATACCTGTCCTGGGCTTTCAGCGGGGGATTTGGCAGGCAGCGATAGCCGGCTGCCGCAGGCGTGCCGCAGGTTATGCCGGCACCCAGGGCCGCTTGAGAAGCGGGTGACAGATACGGATTGTTGGCAAAGATCGTGCTTGGACGTCCTGAGCCGGACGAACTCACAACCGTATTGACCCAATCCGATGAGACGTCGGCTTCAGCCAGGCTGATCTGGGCATAACCATGCACATTATCGGTAAAATCATAGTCAAACCGGCTGAAGGATTCCTTCATCTCAAGACCTGAGCGGAAAGTGCCGAACTTGACGTAACCGCCGGGGCCGCCGCTATCAATGGTGCCGCTTCCCGTAGGTGTGCCGCGCGTCAGCGGGCCAAAATTGCCGGCCGAAGTGACGGTGTAGCCATTGAGCGCGCAGGCTGAGCCGCAGTTTACAACGCCGGTCATCGGCTGGTTGTTGACGCGGGCATAGGGCGTATTGGTAAACGGATTCGAGACCGATCCGTTGCCTGTCAGAAACCAAACCTGTCCATCCTTACCATAGGGACGATCCGTAATGAGGATCTTGTCCTGGTGGCGGTAGCGGAGGGATGTTTCAAAATGCCCACGGCCGTCAAACATGTCCGTGCCCCAGGCCGCTGCGATGGAATGTTGACGTCCATCACCATAGCCGGAAATGCCGGTATCGACCTTGTATTTGAAGCCGTTAAAGTTTTCGTCGATAACAAAGTTGACCACACCAGAGACGGCATCCGAACCATAGACGGCCGAGGCGCCGCCGGTGACGATGTCAACACGCTTCATAAGGATTTGCGGCAGGACGTCGACATTGACCGTACCGTCCTGATTGTTCGGCGCGACGCGGTGGCCGTTGAACAGCACAAGGGTGCGTGAAGGGCCGAAATTGCGCAGGGCAAGGACGTTGCCGCCGTTGTTGTTGGCACCGTTGCCCTGGTTGCGCGGCGTGCGGCCGCCGACGATCTGCGGCAGCTTGTTCAGCGCATCCGGAATGTCGCTGGGCGTCGTCTGGCTCAGTTGTTCCGTGGTAACCGCGATAATTGGTGTCGGTGATTTTTCGTTCGTCCGGATAATGCGCGAACCTGTCACTACGACAACTTCGGAGTCATTCCCCGCTTGCGCCTCCGCCGAGGCACCGGCGACCGTCTCCTGGGAGAAGGCGGCCAGCGGGAATGCACACCCGCAAATGATGGCGGCGCCCGATGCGCCGTAAAGCATGGCTTGTAAAATCTTCACGATTTTCCCCTGTACTTTGTGCGTTGTTTGCTTTGGGGATTTGGCACAGCCCGGCTATATACTTATTCACTCCTCATGAATAAGCACAATGCCAATAAAAATCGGCAAATCCCGTTAAATTGTACGCTTTTTACTGTTAGACCCAGACGCGTTTCTTCCCTCACAAGCTCCAGCGCCGCACGCTTTGAGCCCGCAGGCTCACGTTTCGTGCGATGACCGACTCGCGAAAGCCGTTTTAAATAGTCTGACCTTATATATGATGCATAACCCAGATATTCGTCAATATGAATTCTTCTTTCACTCGTGAATCCCGCCCTCCCGATGCCGTGCGGTCGCGCAAATGAGATTACCTATTGAATTGTCTATATAAAATATTTTCTTTGCTGCAGGCGCAATGACAGCGCAGTCATGGAGGAGGTCAGGCCCCATCTCCAAAACAGCAATAAAGTCTGTCTTTATAAATTTAATAGTCTGATGTTTTTTGAGCGATTTCGAAAAAGATCGGTGAATTCAACGTGATCCCCGAGCGACGCGCCGCCGCGACGCTGACCTGTAATTTCCTCGTGAATAC
>CAMLPZ010000100.1 GCA_946482045.1 uncultured Asticcacaulis sp. | reverse complement strand
CGGTGCTGAAGGAGACCTACGGCGTCATCATCTACCAGGAACAGGTGATGCAGATTGCCCAGGTCTTGTCGGGTTACAGCCTCGGCGAAGCCGACCTGTTGCGCCGGGCCATGGGTAAGAAGAAGAAAGAGGAAATGGACCTGCAGAAGGCCCGTTTCATCTCCGGCGCCGCCGAAAAAGGCGTGCCGGAAAAGCAATCGGACAGCATCTTCGAACTGGTGAACAAGTTCGCCGGCTACGGCTTCAACAAGTCGCACGCCGCGGCTTATGCCTTTATTTCGTACCAGACGGGTTATCTGAAGGCCAATCATCCGGTCGAGTTCTTCGCCGCGACCATGAGCCTCGATATCACCAATACCGATAAGCTGGCCGTCTTCTACCAGGATGCCCGGCGCTTCGGCATTACCATTCGACCGCCCGACATCAATACCTCCATGGCCGATTTCGACGTCGAGAACGGCGAAATCCTCTATGCGCTGGGCGCCATCCGCAACGTCGGCTTTGAGGCCATGCAGAGCGTGGTCGAAACGCGTGAACGCGACGGCAAGTTCACCGACATCTTCGACTTCCTGGAGCGGATCGATCCCAAGGCGGTCAACAAGCGCGCCATTGAAAACCTGGCCAAGGCCGGCGCCTTTGATTCGATCCATCCGAACCGCTCCCAGATCCTGCAATGCGCTGACATCTTCATGGCCTATGCTCAGAGCATGGCGGCCGAGCGCGCGGCATCCCAGGTCAGTCTGTTCGGCTCCAGCCAGTCGTCGCGGCCGCGCATTCCTAATGTCACGCCGTCGTCGGGGCCGGCCCGCCTCGACGAAGAGCTGTCGGCGATCGGCTTCTACCTGTCGGGCCACCCGCTGCAGGACATGCTCGATGTCTTCAAGCGCAAGAACGTCACACTCTATGCCGAAGCTCTGTCGCTGGCCCAGGAAGGGCGCGAAGCCTTCCGGATGGCCGGCGTTATACGCCGCCGCCAGGAACGCGCCGCGGCGGGCTCGGGCGAGAAGTTCGCCTTCGTGACCCTGTCCGATCCGACGGGCGAATACGAAGTCCTGTTCCCGCCGGAATCGCTGCGCAAGAACCGCGACAATCTCGAGCCGGGAACCTCGATTGTGCTGAAGGTGCGCTCGAAGGGGCGAGACGGAGAGGTGCGCTTCTTCGGCGACGAGGCGACGCCACTGGCCGCGACGCTCAGCACCAACGATATGGGGCTGCGCGTCCACGTTTCGGCCCAGGTCATCGACCTGGCCCTGCTGCGGACCTATCTCGAAGAAGCTAAGGCCAAGACCGGCGGCGAGATCACGCTGTTAAGCGATCTGAGCGGCGAGGGCGAGGTCGAAGTCAAGATGCCGCAGCGCTACAGTCTTGATGCGACCCTGCGTGGCCGGCTTAAGGCCATGCCGGGCGTGACCTACTTTGAGGATGTCTAAGCGATGTTCGGAAAAGTGCTAAGAAGCGTTTCTGGGGTTTCCCTTAAACATCGCGACAAACCCGTTACAAAGCGCATGTTTTTATGCCTGTAAGGCTTGCTTTTTTTTGAAATTGTGAATAGGTGCGCGTCATCTCACACGCAGACGTGCGCCCCGGCTTGTCCGGGACGTTCCGAGGCCAAGGCGGGCATGGGCCTGCCGAAGCTTTTCTGTTTGCGGAGGATTATCGGAAGAAGGAAGATCTGACTTATGGCTATGCCTGAAATTTCCATGCGCCTCCTGCTCGAAGCTGGTGCGCACTTCGGTCACCAGACCCACCGCTGGAACCCGAAAATGGAGCGTTACCTGTTCGGTGCGCGTTCCAACATCCACATTATCGACCTGTCGCAAACCTTGCCGCTGTTCCATCAGGCGCTACTGAAGGTGCGTGAAGTGGCCGCTTCGGGTGGCCGCGTCCTGTTCGTCGGCACCAAGCGTCAGGCGCAAGGCCCGGTTTCTGTCGCCGCCAAGCGTTCGGCGCAGTACTATGTCAACCACCGTTGGCTGGGCGGCACGCTCACCAACTGGCGCACCATTTCGGGCTCGATCGCGCGTCTGCGCGAACTGGAGCAGGTGCTGGATACCAACCCGGCCGGCCGTTCCAAGAAGGAACTGCTGATGCTGACGCGTGAGCGTGAGAAGCTGGAACTGTCGCTGGGCGGCATCAAGGACATGGGCGGTATCCCCGACCTGATGTTCGTGATCGACACCAACAAGGAGTCGATCGCCATTCAGGAAGCCCGCAAGCTGAACATCCCGGTCATCGGCATCCTCGACTCGAACTCGGACCCGGACGGCATCACCTATCCGGTCCCGGGTAACGACGACGCCGCCCGCGCCCTGCAACTGTATTGCGACCTGGTCGCTGACGCCGTCCTCGACGGTCTGGCCGCGGGTCAGGTCGCTTCGGGCGTTGACCTCGGCGCATCCGTGGCTCCGGTTGAACCGGCCCTGTCGGCCGAGACTTCCGAACAGGCCTAAGGCTTCCTATATACGGGGCCAGGCTAATCCCGGCTTCGTCACGACTTGCAACAGCTTAAGGCGTACCTACGTCCTTAAGCTGTTGTTTAATTGACATGGATCGCCGCTAAGACATGCGGCACGATCTTAAATTTCTGAACTATGGAGGATTTCATGGCTGAGATCACTGCAGCGCTCGTTAAGGACCTGCGCGAACGTTCCGGCGTCGGCATGATGGACTGCAAGAAGGCGCTGTCCGAGAACAACGGCGACATCGAAGCGGCCATGGACTGGCTGCGCGCCAAGGGCCTGTCCAAGGCCGCCAAGAAGGCTGACCGCGTTGCTGCTGAAGGCCTGGTCGCCATCGCCACCAAGGTCGAAGGCAAGGGCATGACCGCCGCTGCCGTCGAAGTGAACGCCGAAACCGACTTCGTGTCGCGCAACGACCTGTTCCAGGCCCTGGCGCGCAACGCGGGCAAGGCCGGTTTGGAAAACGACTCGGTCGAAGGCATTGCCGCCGCGGTCAATGACGAGATCACCAACCTGATCGCCACGATCGGCGAAAACATGGTCGTGCGCCGTTTCGCCAAGTTCTCGGTTTCCGAAGGCGTCGTCGCCACCTACATCCACAACGCCATCGCGCCGGACCTCGGCCGCATCGGCGTGCTGGTCGCTATCGAATCGGCCGGTGACCCGGAAGTGCTGAAGGAAATGGGCCGCAAGATCGCGATGCACATCGCCGCCACGCAGCCGCTGTCGCTGAACGTCGAGGACCTGAACCAGGAACACGTCGAGCGCGAAAAGGCCATCTTCACCGAGCAGGCCAAGGAATCGGGCAAGCCGCTGCAGGTCATCGAAAAGATGATCGAAGGCCGCATCCGCAAGTTCTATGAAGAAGTCGTGCTGCACAAGCAATCCTTCGTCATGAACCCGGACCAGACGGTCGAGCAGATGGTCGAAGAGACCGCCAAGACGCTCGGCACGCCGGTCAAGGTCGTCGGCTTCAACCGACTGGCCCTGGGGGAAGGCGTCGAGAAGAAGGTCGATGACTTCGCCGCCGAAGTCGCTTCGATGATGAGCGGCCAGGCCTAAGCCTTGTCGAATGACTGAAACAGGCGCGGCGCCCACGGGTGTCGCGCCTTTTTCGTGGTTTTTGTTTGGTCGCGATATTGCCAAAAACCGCAGCGCACGCTTGGCATATCGCTATAAGGCCTTTTCCGCCAAGGATTACGCATCAAGCCTTGCGTCAAAAGGCCTGGCAAACTATTCAGGGCGCTGAAAACACACGCGCCTCGCGACCCCATTTGATTCCCGGAGATATTTCCATGGCCAGCGCCCCGGCAGATCTGAAATACAAACGCATCTTGCTGAAGGTGTCCGGCGAGGTCCTGATGGGGGACCAGGGCTTCGGCATCGACATGAAGACCGTCCAGGCCGTGGCGGAAGAAATCGCCGACGTGGCGCGCCAGGGCGTCCAATTGTGCCTGGTTATCGGTGGCGGCAACATTTTCCGCGGCCTGTCCAAGGCCGCTGTCGGCATGGAGCGCTCCTCGGCCGACTATATGGGCATGTTGGCGACCGTGATGAACGCCCTGGCCATGCAGAACGCCCTTGAGCGCTTAGGAATAGACACCCGCGTCCAGTCGGCGATCCAGATGAACGCCGTCTGCGAACCCTTCATTCGCCGCCGCGCCATCCGTCACTTAGAGAAGGGCCGGGTTGTCATTTTCGCCGCCGGCACCGGCGCGCCTTATTTCACGACCGATACGGCCGCGGCCCTGCGCGCGGCGGAAATGAACTGCGACGCCCTGTTCAAGGGCACTTCGGTCGACGGTGTCTATACGGCAGACCCCAAGAAGGATGCGAGCGCCCAGCGCTACGATAAACTCAATTATCTTGAGGTCTTATCCAAGGATCTTCGTGTCATGGATGCGACGGCGGTGTCGCTGATGCGCGAAAACGAAATTCCCATCGTCGTCTTCTCCATTCGCAATGAAGGCGAACTGGCCAAGGTCATCCACGGCGGCGGCGTGCATACCGTCATTTCGCAATAACTTCCAAGAAAACAAATATCAGGAAGCGAGAACTGCCATGAAACCTGAACTCAATCGCTACAAGGATCGTATGGACAAGGCCGTGGTGGCCCTGAAGGACGATTTCTCCGGCCTGCGGACCGGCCGCGCCTCGGCGTCGCTGCTCGATCAGGTGGTCGTCGACGCCTACGGTTCGACCATGGCGCTGAACGCCTGCGCCGCCGTGTCGGTGCCGGAACCGCGCATGATCGCCGTCAATGTTTGGGACAAGGGCTTGGTTATTTCAGTCGAAAAGGCCATCCGCAATGCCGGCCTGGGCCTCAACCCGATCACCGATGGCCAGACCCTGCGCATCCCGATTCCGCCTCTGACCGAAGAGCGCCGCAAGGAACTGGTCAAGATCGCCGGCAAGTACGCCGAAACCCAGCGCGTCGCCGTGCGCAATGTGCGTCGCGAAGCCATGGACGACCTGAAGAAGGCCGAAAAGGCGTCTGTAATTTCGGAAGACGAGGAGAAGAAGGGCGGCACCGAGGTTCAGGGCTTCACCGACGCGGCCATCAAGCGCATCGACGAGATGCTGAAGGCCAAGGAAGCCGAAATTATGCAGGTCTAGGCGATCGGCGGCGTTCCGCTTATCGCGATCTACGACCTGATTTTACCGGAGGACGGCAGTAGGCTGGATTTGATTGTCCGCTTACTGTCTTTTTCGCATTGCTTTGCCGCGATATCTGGTCGAAACAACGTTCGGCGTAGCCAAAACCGCCACGCACTTTCGACATATCGCTCTTGTGAGAAAGCTTTTTCATGCCTTCAGGCGCCGCCTCCGCCGATGAGACCAGACCTGCAAGCGCGCCCACGCCTTTGCACGTCGCCATCATCATGGACGGCAATGGTCGCTGGGCCAAGGAGCGGGGACAGATCCGCACGCTTGGGCACCGCGCCGGCGTCGAGGCGCTAAAGCGCACCATTACGGCCGCGGTCGATCTCGGCGTCACGCACATGACGGTCTTTGCCTTTTCGACGGAAAACTGGCGGCGGCCGGCGGCCGAGGTCAGCGACCTGATGGGCCTATTGCGCGCCTTCATCAAGTCGGACCTGGAACGCCTGCGCCGCGAGGGGGTTTGCGTCCGCATCATCGGTCAGCGCGACGGCCTGCCGGCCGATATCGTCACCCTTGTTGACGACGCCCACGAAAAAACCAAGGCCAATTCGCGTTTCTTCCTGCAGGTGGCGCTGAACTACGGCGCCCAGGCCGACATCGTAGCGGCCGCGCGCAGCCTTGCCGAACAGGTCCGGGCGGGGACGCTTAACCCCGAAGACATTGTCCCGGAGCGTTTCGAAGGCGAGCTGTCGACGCATGGCCTGCCGCCGCTCGACCTGCTGATACGAACCAGCGGCGAACATCGTCTGTCGAACTTCCTGCTGTGGGAAGCCGCCTATGCCGAGTTCGTCTTCCAGGACATCCTGTGGCCGGACTATGGGCGTGAGGCCTTGAAGACGGCACTCGATATCTTTGCCGGGCGCAGCCGCCGCTTTGGCGGCATAGAGGCAGGAAATGTCGCCCAACCCGCCTAAGACAGCTAAGGCTGGGGCGCGCCGGCGTGAACTTGCCATCCGCATCGCTTCCGCTCTCGTCCTGATCCCGGTCGTGCTGGGGTTGATCGCCATGCCGTTCGACTGGATGTCGTTCGCCAGGCCGTGGCCCTTCCTGGTGATGATCAGCGTGGGCATCGCGCTGCTGGGCATCGAATGGGGGCTGATGGTTGCGCCCAAGGTCGCCAGCCGCATCGCGGTGGCGGTCAGCATCGCCATTCTCGCGGCCGTATTCGTCGGCTACCTTGGCCATCCCATCCTTTCGCTGCTGATCCTGGCGTTCGGGTCGCTGTGCGCCGGACTTTATGCTTATCGGCTCGGCGTCGGCTGGGTCGATGCCGCATACGGCGTCTTCTACATCGGTCTGCCAGGGGTGGTGCTGATCTGGCTCAGGGACACCCACCACGGCGTCTACTGGGTCTTCTTCGCCTTCCTGATCGCCTGGGCGGCCGACAGTGCTGCCTACCTTGTCGGCAAGATCGTCGGCGGACCCAAGCTGTGGCGGCGCTATTCGCCGAACAAGACCTGGTCGGGTTTTGCCGGCGGCATGATCGCCGGCATGTTGACCGCCGCCAGTCTCAACGACCTGACGCACCTGTTCGTGCACGACACGTCAGGGCTGATTGTTGGATTGATCGTAGCCCTGTCGACCATGGCCGGCGACCTGTGGGAATCGGCGCTGAAACGGCGCTACGGCGTCAAGGATGCCGGCACGCTTATTCCCGGTCACGGCGGATTGCTGGACCGCGTCGATGGCTTGATGTTTGCCATTATCGCGATCGGGGCTATACGTCTTCTCGTCATGCTCGGAACAGAGATCTAAAATCGTGCGGCGTATCTCCATTCTCGGATCGACGGGGTCGATCGGCGTATCAACGCTGCGCCTGCTGGAAGAGACAGGGGAACCCGGCCGGGACTACCATATCGAAGCCCTGGTTGGCGGCCGCAATGTCGAACTGCTGGCCGAACAGGCGCTACGCTTCCGACCGGCGATCACAGTCCTGGCGGACGCCTCACAATGGAACGTTTTCCGCGAGCTGATCGGCGACTCTGGCCTCGACATCGCCTGCGGTGAAGCGGCCGTATGCGAAGCGGCCGGCCGTCCCGCCGACTGGATCATGGCGGCGATCGTCGGCATAGCCGGCCTCAAGCCTGTATGGGCGGCGGCCGGCACGGGCGCGACTCTGGCGCTGGCCAACAAGGAAAGCCTGGTCGGCTGCGGCCGCGCGCTGATCGAGCGCGTTGAGGCGCACGGCGGGCGCATCCTGCCGGTCGATTCGGAACATAATGCCATTTTCCAGGTGCTGGACGCACGCCAGGCCGACAAGGTCAGCCGTCTGATCCTGACGGCGTCGGGCGGGCCGTTTCTTGGCCGCACGCGCGACGATCTGCGCACAGTCACGGTCGAGCAGGCGCTGAAACATCCCAACTGGGCGATGGGCGCCAAGATCACGGTCGATTCGGCGACGCTGGCGAACAAGGGACTGGAGCTGATTGAGGCCAGCTATCTGTTCGACACGCCTTCGGACAAGATCGACGTCGTCATTCACCCGCAATCGGTGATCCATAGCCTTGTCGAATATGATGACGGCTCGTCGCTGGCGCAGCTGGGGACGCCGGACATGCGCGTGCCGATCTCCTATTGCCTGGGCTGGCCGGACCGCGTCACGTGGCAGGCGCCCAAGCTGGATCTGGTCGCCAAGGGCAACCTTTCCTTTTGCGCGCCGGATTTGGACGCCTTTCCGATGCTCAGGCTGGCGCGCGAGGCGCTTGAGGCGGGGCAGGGGATGCCGGTCGTGTTCAACGCCGCCAACGAGGTGTGCGTGCAAGCGTTTCTCGACCGCCGCATCACTTTTTTACAGATATCTGAATATGTCGAAATTGCCATGATGAAGGCTCAATTACCGTCTATGCCTTCCCCCCATCACACAAGTCGTGATAGGGATGCCGCCATGGTGCTGGCGCTCGACATCGATTCCGGTGTCCGGGAGCTGGTCCAGGGCCTGTTCGCCACCGCCACCCTGGGCGCATGACGACCGGCCTGGCATTGACGAATGGCCGGATCAATAAGGTTGCAACGCCTTACCGTCGCGGCACGAGGGAGACCGTTTATTGACCCAGTTTCTGGTCGGCATACCGCTGTTTCTGGTGATCATTTCGATCATCGTGGCCTTCCATGAATACGGCCATTACAGCATTGCGCGTCTGTTCAATACGCGCATCGAACGCTTCTCCATCGGTTTCGGCAAGATTCTGCTGCGTCGCAAGGACAAGCGCGGCGTCGAATGGTGCCTGAGCGCCCTGCCTCTCGGCGGCTATGTCAAATTCGCCGGCGACGAAAACGTCACGTCCATGTCGCCCTCGGCCGATGAGCTTGAGGCGGCGCGGGCCGCAATTACCGCGCGCGAAGGCGCCGCCGCCGTCACCGACTATTTCCATTTCAAGCCGCTGTGGCAGCGTGCCCTGATCATCGTGGCCGGGCCGGTTTTCAACTTCATCCTGGCCATCGCCTTCTTTACGGTGATGTTCTCGATCGTCGGCGATCAGGTCGGCCGTCCGACGGTCGCAGAGGTCCTGCCGCAAAGCCCGGCGGAACGCGCCGGCTTCATGCCGGGCGACGTGGTTCGCAAGATTGACGGCCGTGACATCGGCAATGGTTCGGATGTCGTCATGCTGGTGGCGTTGCGCGCCGACAGCACCTTCCCGGTCCAGGTTGAGCGCGCCGGCAAACCTGTCGTCCTGACGGTCACGCCCGAGCGCGCCAGGCTCGATCTTGGCCAGTCCGGTGACGAGGTTCGCGGCGGCCGCATCGGCGTAAAGATCGACGACAAGGTCGATCGCCGTCCGCTCAACCCGGCGGAGGCCTTTGTCCGCGCCAATGTCGAAACCTGGTCGACGCTTGACCGGACCTTTACCTATCTGGGCCGCATCTTTGTCGGCAAGGAAAACGGCGACCAGCTGAGCGGCGTCATCGGCATGACCAAGGTAACCGGAGATCTGACCCTCGACCCGGAAATGGCGCAACTGCCGCTTCGGGTTCAGCTGATCAACCTGTTCCTGCGTTTCCTGCTTCTCACCGCCACGATTTCGATCGGTGTCGGCTTCCTCAATCTGCTGCCCGTGCCCATGCTGGATGGTGGACATCTGGCCTTCTATGCCTGGCAGGGCATAACGCGTAAGCCGATCTCGCCCGCCGTTCAGAACGTGGCTTTTCGGATCGCCGTGGTGCTGATATTAGGGCTGATGCTGTTTGCGGCGTGGAACGATCTGAACCGTGTCGGATTCGTCAAAGCTGTCGGGGGACTGTTTTCATGACCGGACGTGAATTGACCGTCAGGGCCGCCCGCAAGGGTGGGGGAGGCCTGTCGTGAAGCCTGTTCAAACTCCCGCCAACACCCGTACCCACAGCCCGCTTCGAGGCCGCATGACCCTCTCTCACAGCCTTTCCTTCAGCGCCAGCGTCATGGCCATCATCGCGGCCGGTACTTTTGCCACGGCCGCCGACGCGCGCGCCTTCCTGATGCAGGATGCTCCGGCGGCACCGCCGGCGGCGGCAGGCGCGACGGCAGAGGCTGCACCGCAGGCTGCGGCGCCCGCTGCGCAAACAGCCTATGTTTCGGCGATCTCGGTCCAGGGCAATGAGCGGATCGATTCGCAGACCATCGTCTCCTACCTGCCGTTCCAGACCGGATCGACCGTCGACGCGGAAATGATCGACCTCGCGGTCAAGACGCTGTACCGCACCGACCTGTTCTCGGACGTCCAAATCGCCATGAACGGCGGCGAGATGGTCGTCACCGTCGTCGAAGCCCCCATCATCAACCAGGTGGTGTTCGAGGGCAACAAGTCGATGACCAAGGACAAGCTGCGCGACGAAGTCCAGATCCGTCCGCGCGGCGTTTTCACCAAGGCCAAAGTCCAGGAAGACGTCCAGCGCATCATCGAACTGTACCGCAAGTCGGGCCGCATCTCAGCGACCGTGACGCCCAAGATCGTCGAACTGCCGCAAAAGCGCGTCGACCTGATCTTCGAAATCACCGAAGGCGCCAAGACGGGCGTGGCCTCGGTCAACTTCATCGGCAACAAGGCGTTCTCGGACAACGAACTGCGCGGCGTGGTCGTGACGCAGAAGTCGCTGTGGTGGCGTTTCTTCTCGTCGAACGACAACTACGATCCCGACCGGATGGACTACGACCGCGAGCAGCTGCGCAAGCACTACACCAATCGCGGTTATTACGACTTCCGCGTCATCTCGGCGGTGGCCGAACTGACGCCGGACCGTAAGGACTTCGCCATCTCCTACACCCTGGACGAAGGTCAAAAGTACAATTTCGGCCGTATCACCATCAAGACCGACAACGACAAGCTGAAGTCGGAAGACTTGCTGCGTTCGATCTCGATCCGTCCGGGCCAGCTCTATGAAGCCGAACGCGTCGAAAAGGCGGTCGATGACCTGACGTTTGCCGCCGGTTCGCGCGGCTTCGCCTTCGTCGATATCCGTCCCCAGGAAGAGGGCGATCCCAACGACCGCAATGTCGACCTGACCTTCAATGTCCACGAAGGCGCACGCGTTTATATCGACAAGATCGACATCGTCGGCAACACCCAGACGCTCGACCGCGTCATCCGCCGCCAGATGCTGGTGTCCGAAGGCGACGCCTATAATAAGGCGCTGCTGGAACGCTCCAAGGTCTATGTTCGCGGCATGGGCTTCTTCAAGGAAGTCGAAATCAAGGACAAGCCGTCGACCCAACCGGGCAAGACCAATATCGAGGTCGCGGTCGAGGAGCAGCCGACGGGTGAACTCAGCTTCGGCGCCGGCTTCTCGTCATACCAGAAGTTTATTCTCGACATCGGCGTGTCGCAGTCAAACTTCCGCGGTACGGGCCAGCAGATCCGCGCCCGCGTGCAAACCGGTTCGATCCAGAAGGACATCGACTTCTCCTTCACCGAGCCGTACTTCATGAACCGCAACGTTCAGGCCGGTTTCGACCTGTTCCAGAGCTCGTATCACTATAAGGGCGTCAGCTATTCGACGGACACCTTGGGCGCTGGCGTTCGTCTCGGCTATAACCTAAACGGCTATTCGCTGCTGCGCCTGCGCTACAACTTGCGCAGTGACGACATTCAGTACGGTTCGTCCAACGAATGTAACGGCCTGCTGTACAACTGCGGCCAGGGCGTGACGTCGTCGGTCGGCTATACCCTGTCGTTCGACCTGCGCAATGACTTCATCATGCCGACGCGCGGCTGGAACGTTGTCCTGCGTCAGGACTTTGCCGGTCTCGGCGGCGACGTCCGCTATGTCCGCTCCGAAGCGGAAGCCCACTGGTATCACGGTTTCCGCAAGGACATGATCCTGCACGTGTCGGGTACGGCCGGCGCCATCATCGCCTTCAACGGCGATGCGGTGCGCATCAACGACCGCTTCTTCAAGGGCGGAGACTCGATGCGTGGCTTCGAATATGCCGGCATGGGGCCGCGCGACACCTCGACGACCTACGCCCTGGGCGGCCAATACTACGGTATCGGTTCAGCGGAACTGGGAATTCCCAACGGCCTGCCCGAGCAGTACGGCCTTAAAACCGCTCTATTTATCGATGTAGGTACGCTGGGTGGTGTCGACCGGCGCCTGAAGGTTTATTCGAGTAACGCTTCTGATGGTTCATATCAGGCAGGACAGACAAATCCCTATATTCGAGACGACCTGTCCCTGCGGGCTTCGGCGGGTATTACCATCCGCTGGAAGTCACCGATGGGGCCGATCCAGTTCGACCTGAGCCAAATCCTGTCGCGCGAAGAATATGATAAGGTGGAAACCTTCCGCTTCTCGCAATCGACGCAATTCTGATAACCAACACAGACCTTTACACTCTCAACCAAAGACAAAGTACCTGGACATGAAAAAAGCGAACCTCTTCCTGATCGCCGGCCTGGCGGCCCTGACCGCCGGTGCTGCCAATGCCCAAACCGCCGCTGCCCCGACGCCGCCGACCTTCGGCGCCGCCATCCCCGGCCAATGCGTGCTCGACGAGCAGACCGCCATGAACACCTCCGCCATGGGCAAGGCGGCGTCGCAGCGCCTGGTCCAGCTGAAGTCGGTCGTCGACGGTGAACTGCAGCAACAGGGCACGGCGCTGGAAACCGAATACAAGACGCTGGCGGCTTCGCAGAAGACCCAGACCGCTACGCCGGCCGGCAAGACGGCCTGGGAAACCAAGGCGCAAGACTGGGCCAAGAAGCGCGACGCGTTCCAGGGCAAGGTCCAGCAGCGCCAGCAGGAAATGCAGTACACGCAGCAGGAAGTGATGTCGGCCATCTTCTCGAAGATGATCCCGAACATCAACGCCGTCGTGACGCAAAAGGGCTGTTCGACCGTCGTTTCGGCTTCGAGCCTGCTGAGCTATGACACGACGACGACCGGCGCCGACGGTAAGCCGGTCGCCCAGAAGTTCACCTATGTCAATCCGGCTATGGACATCACCTCGGCTGTGGTGCAGAAGATGGACTCCACCGGCGAATTGCTGCCGGCCTTTGACCGCGTAAGCCTGGACCAGCAAGCCGCCCAAGGCGCGGCTGCGGCTCCGGCCGGCACGCCGAAGCCCGCAGCTGCCGCTCCGAAGCCTGCTGCGCCTAAGCCCGCTGCAGGGACGGCGCCGAAGCCGAACTAAAGAGTTAAGCCCATCGATGCCTGATCTGCGTTTTTTTGAAGTCGGTTCAAAAATCGACGTGGATCAGGCGATGGGGCTGACATCGACCCGGCTGCTATCGCCGGACAGGAAGGGGAGCGGCTTCATAGAGGCTTGCGCCCCTTTGTCGTTTGGAGGGCAGGGCTTCGGAGCCGGGAAGGCCGCGTTCTTCAGCGATCGCCGCTACCTGGCCAAGCTTCAACGCACGCGCGCGGAATACGTCTTTGTCACTCCGGATTTCGCCGATCAGGTACCGGACGGCAGTATTCCCTTGATCGGAGCGTCGCCCCAGGCGGCCTGGTCGCGCGTAGCCGGGCGTCTTTACCGTCCGCGCCTTCATGATGGTACACAGGCGATACACTCTTCTGTCCGATGCGAGGACGATGTGTCGCTGGGTATTGGTGTTATTATCGGCCAGGATGCCGAGATCGGAGCGGGTACACGCATCGAAGCGTAC
>CAMLPZ010000099.1 GCA_946482045.1 uncultured Asticcacaulis sp. | reverse complement strand
GGATCGAGATTACGCGCCTGGTCACCCAGAGGCAGGAGCAACAGGATGCCGACAACGGCCAGGCCGACGCACAGAAAATGGACCGGTTTGCGGGCGTGCATCAGCGCCAGCGCCAGCGGCCCGGTAAATTCGATGGCGAGGGCTGGCCCGATCGGCAGGCGTTCCAGCGACATAAAGAACAAAAGGTTCATGCCGGCGACCGACAGGCCATACAGCAGCATGGTGCCGAGCGATTTTTGCGTCAGCTTGAACCGCCACGGCCGCCAGATCGCGATCAGCAGCAGTGCCGCCAGCCCGACACGATAAGCCGTCGTCGCTGGCGCGCCGATGACCGGGAACAGCGTCTTGGCAAACGAAGCCCCTACGCTGAAGGAAATCATGGCAATGACCACGGCAATATAAGGCAGCGCGCGCGCAAGGACAGGGTATCGCATACTGTATACGGACAACTGGCTCATCTCGTTGTTATAGCGGGACACGCATTGTGCTTCCCGGCTATTTTCCGTAAAATTGCGCCGGAAAATGTCATCAGGATGAAATAAATGACGAATTTCGTCACGTTGGATGAATTTGATTACAGGCTGCTAGAGCGCGTCCGGCGCAACAACCTGGAACCCGCGCGGATCACGGCCGAGGCCGTGGGCCTGTCCGAATCGGCGGTGCTGCGGCGCCTGCGGCGGTTGCGCGCCGAAGGCGTGATCGTCGCGGATGTCGCTATTGTCGATCCGGAGCGCATCGCGCCCAAGATCCAGATACAGGCCCTGATCACCATGAAGAGTCAGGAGCGCGCCATCACGGATGCTTTCAAGGCCGCCATGGTGCGCGCGCCTGAAATCCAGGGCGCGTGGGATGTGACGGGGGAAACCGACTTCCTGCTGATGCTGGCGGTTGACTCGATGGCCGAATATGAGCGCTTCTGTCAGCGCGAGTTGACGACCGAGCACGGCGTGCAGTCATTCCGGACGATGATCGTCATCCGCGAGGTTGTGGGTTTCGATCCGTCGCGGGCGCAGTTGACGCGCTAACGCGTGATCTCGGCTTTCAGGGCCTGAAGCCGCTCATTGAGCTTCTGAAGCGACGCGCCATCCAAGCCGGACCGCTCCAGCAATAGATCTCCTAGACACACCGACCGTTCCAGCAGCGCCTGACCGGCGTGTGTCAGGGTGACATCGACCTTGCGTTCGTCTTCGATGCCCCGTTTGCGCGCCACCAGGCCGGCGGCTTCGAGGCGTTTGACCAGTGGCGTAACCGTGCTCGATTCGAGATCGAGGCGTCCAGCGATACTGCCGATCGCCATTGAACCGCCCTCACCCAGCACGCTCAGCACCAGATATTGCGGATAGGTGAGCCCCAGCTCATCGAGCAAGGGCTTATAGGCGCGCGTGATCGCCATGCTGGTGGCGTAGAGTGTGAAGCAAATCTGTTGATCAAGGGGGCGTGTCTTTGTCATCATCAAATCTTTATATCACGAAAAATGCTATCGCGATAAATAAAATAGTGGACAGGGGTTAAAATCGGGGCTACGGGTGATTTCGATATCGCGATAATGATTATTGCGAACATGAAAAATAGGAGATGACCATGAGTGCGACGATTAATGCGACACGCCGTAACGCCCTGACCGCTGGCTTCGGCCTGACCGCTCTAGCTTCATTGGCCGGCAGCGCCAGTGCGGCGCCTAAAGCCAGGACCGCAGCTTCTGCCCGCGCCGAAAGCGGGTTTATAACCACCAAGGACGGCGTGCAGATATTCTATAAGGATTGGGGCCCAAAGGACGCACAGCCGATCGTCTTCCATCACGGCTGGCCGCTGAGCGCCGACGACTGGGATGCACAGATGATGTTCTTCCTTCTGAAGGGCTATCGCGTGATTGCCCACGACCGCCGCGGGCACGGCCGGTCGACCCAGACCGACAGCGGCAATGAGATGGACACCTATGCTGCCGATGTCGCGGCTCTGGCCGATGCGTTGGATTTGAAGAACGCCTTCCATGTCGGCCATTCGACAGGTGGTGGCGAAGTCGCGCACTATGTGGCACGCGCCAAGCCCGGCCGGGTTGCCAAGGCTGTGCTGATTGGGGCCGTGCCACCGATCATGCTCAAGACGGCGGCCAATCCGGGTGGTTTGCCGATCGAGGTTTTCGATGGCTTCCGCGCGGCCCTGGTCGCCAATCGCGCTCAGTTCTTCCGCGATATTCCGTCAGGCCCCTTCTATGGCTTCAATCGCGATGGCGCCAAGGTCAGCCAGGGTGTGATCGACAACTGGTGGCGCCAAGGCATGATGGGCGGCGCCAAGGCCCATTACGACTGCATCAAGGCGTTTTCGGAGACCGACTTCACGCAGGATTTGAAGATGATCGATGTGCCTGTGCTGATCATGCACGGCGATGACGACCAGATCGTGCCTATCGCCGACAGCGCGCATCTGGCGATCAAGCTGGTCAGGAACGGCACGCTGAAGGTCTATCCGGGGCTGCCGCACGGAATGGCGACGACGCATGCCGATATCATCAACGCCGACCTGCTGGCCTTCTTCAAGGCATGAGCATGCGAAATCCCCCCTTCCGTCAGCTTCGCTTACGCTTGCTGCCACCTTCCCCGTAAACGGGGAAGGAATTCGGAAAGCAGACATTTGAGTTCTATTTTCCTTCCCTGTTTACGGGGAAGGTGGCGGAGCAAAGCGACGACGGAAGGGGGAATTCCGCTGTAAGCCAACGGCTCAATTTTCGATCTTAATGCCCTAAAATGTCTTTACACCGTTGACGGCCAGCATCACGGCGTAGAGACTGGTCGTGGCGGTGATGAAAAGGCGGTTGCGCTTGGCGCCGCCAAAGCAGACGTTCGACACGGGTTCGCCGATCATGATCTTGCCCAGCAAGGTGCCATCGGGCTCATAACAGTGGACGCATTCGGTGGCGCTGGTCCACACCCGGCCGTCCGTGTCCAGGCGCAGGCCATCGTAATTGCCGTTGTCGGCGAACACCTTGCCGCCCGTAAGCTTGCCGTCCTTGGCGACATCGAAGACGCGGATGTGGCGTGGGCCGTCCTTGACGTGGGTGCGGCCGCTATCGACAACATAAAGCCTCGTTTCATCGGGTGAAAAGGCCAGGCCGTTGGGCTTGATGAAGTCGTTGAGGACGCGGGTGACGGAGCCATCGGGATCGACGCGATAGACGTGGCTGCCGTCCTGCTCGGCGTTGGCCTTGTGGCCTTCGTAGTCGGTATCGATGCCGTAGGTCGGGTCGGTGAACCAGACCGAACCGTCCGACTTGATGACCACGTCATTGGGGCTGTTGTAGCGTTTGCCGTCGTAGCGATCGGTGATGACCGTGATCGAGCCGTCATGCTCGGTGCGGGTAACGCGACGGCCGCCGTGTTCGCAGGTGACCAGACGACCTTCGCGGTCGACGGTATTGCCATTAGAGTAGTTGGCGGGGCTACGGAAGACGCCGACGTTTCCCGTCGTTTCGTCCCAGCGCAGCATGCGGTCGTTGGGGATGTCGCTCCAGATCAGGGCGCGATGCGCCGGGAACCAGGCCGGGCCTTCCGCCCAGCGGGAACCTTCGTAGAGTTTTTCGATGCGCGCGCTTGAGCGGATGCAGTTGCGGAAGCGTTCGTCGAGGACTTCGTAGAAGGGGGTCATGTGTCGCACCTTGACTTACGGGGTTTGCGGGTGTGCCATGGCGAAAGTATAGCTTTCGCCCGCCACGGGCCCCAAGTCTTCCTGGTTTCTTGTCTGCCGTCGCCCTTAAGGGCGGCGGGCCGACAAGAAAAGAGAAAAGTTTGTGGGGCTATAGGCCCCACCCCATTTGTCAGGTCCGCGCAGGCCCCGCCTTCGCCAGCGTAAACACCACAGCCGTTCCGCCCGACGGCGACGCCTCGATATGCATGTCCCCGCCGTGCTGCAGCACGATCTTGCGGGCCAGGGTCAGCCCCATGCCCACGCCCGGGAAGGCGTCGTCCGTATGCAGCTTACGCAGCGGCCGGAAGACGTCGTCATAAAACATCGGATCGATACCGATGCCATTGTCCGAAATACAGAACTCCCACTCGGTCGGCCGTTCCTCGACGAAGATGCGGATATCGGGCGCCACGCCAGGTTTATGGAACTTGATGGCGTTTTCGATCAGATAGAAGAACAGCGAAAACATCCGGCGCGGATCTGCTACCAGTTCCGGCATGCGCGGGTAAGACAATTGCGCCTTGCTAACGTCGATCAGTGGCTGGAGTTCCATGTGGCAACGCGCCAGCGTGATTTCCAGGTCGACCATTTCCGGCGCGCGCGGCACGGTGTTCAGTCGCGAAAAGGCGAGAAGCCCCTGAATCATCTCGTTCAGCTTCTGGCTGCTCTCCTGGATCAGCTCGAGATGCAGCCGGTCCTCTTCGTTGGCCATCTTCTTCGCGTCTTCGCTCAAAAGCTGCGAAAATCCGAGGATGGTCCGCACCGGTCCCGCAAGGTCGTGCGACACAATATAGGCGAAATCGCGAAATTCTTCGGCCGGGTCAGTATGGGCTTGCGCCGCGACCTGCTTGGTTTCCTGCATTTCTTTTCTCCGCCGCTCAGTCATGGGCCGCCACCGGCAATGCCGCCAGTTCCAGATAGAACCGTTCGATAATGTCTATGGCGTTCCGGTACTGAGTTAGGTCTCCAGGTTTGATCAGGTAGGCATTTGCATAATTCCGGTAGCAGTTCATGATGGTATCCGTTGCGCCCGAACCCGACATTACAAGTACCGGTATATGCCTGAAGCGTGGATCGCCCTTGATGAGATTTAAGACGTCCATGCCACTCATGCGCGGAAGTCTAAGATCCAGAAGGATAATATCCGGTAACACACAATCAACATATTCGCCCTGACGACGTAAAATATCCATCGCCAATTCGCCAGTTGACGCAATTGTCACCACGGCGTCCATGCGGCTTTCGGCCAGAGCCTTGCGGGCCAGCATGGCGTCGCCGCGACTGTCATCGATCAGAAGAATATTGGCCGGGCGGCCAAGGCGCCCGAAAGCCGGTGATCCCACTCTTGATCCTGGGCCTGCTGGTTCCTGCAAGACATGCGGCTGCGCCATGAAACCCTCATCCGCCGGCCGTAATCCGGCACCTCATCCGGGCGACTCGTCCGGGCTACCCATGGTAGCATCTGTGATCACGCCCTGCCATCGGAAAGCGATTTAAACAGCATACCGAGCTGTGAGATGTTTTTGGCTACCCGCAGCTGACGGACTTGATAATTCCCGTATCCGTGTCGAAAACGATGGTCTGGCGGTCGGCGCGGAACTCCTGCGTGACGACGCAGGTCGAACAAACGACGCGGCGCCTGTCCGGATAAAGCGGCACGGGAATCTCGGTGCGCGGCTTGCCGACAAGGTTTTGCAAAGCTTGCGCGCCGCAGGTGTCGTTGGCCATGGGCTTATACTCCGGCGCACGCGGCGGCGGGGCCGGACGAGGCGCGGGAACGGGGGCCGGCGACGGCACGGCGACGGCGGGCGGCGTGGTGCGGGCCGAAGGCGCCGGCGCCTCCGCAGGCCCCGAGGCGCAGCCATACAATCCGGCCGCGATAAGGCCCAGAACCGACACTTTTGCGGCGACTTTTTTCAGCGTCATTGCATCTTCTCCCAACGTCCGGTGTCCGACTGCTTCCAGTAAGCGAGTGGCAAGCCCTCGCCTTTCAGTTTTTTCCATTGGGCGCGCGCCCAGGCCAGGTGTTCCGCGTCCCGGTCCTCGAAGACGATCAGCGCGCGCTCAGCGCCGGAAAGGTCGGGAATGTCGGCCGGAGCGACCGACACGTAGACCTCTGCCCCGTTGACCCGCTTACCGCTCTTGCCCAGCAGTATGGGCTGGCGTTCGGCGAACGGTTCATCCTCGCGGCCATGGGCCAGGAAAGACGCCGGACTGTAACTCCACAGGTGCGAGTCTAACCCGGCAATCGTGTCATCCTCAAGACCATGGACATAGGCCCGCCAGCCCCGGCCCATCACCTTTTCAAGCAGTTCCGGCAGGGCCTGCTCCAGCGAGGTGCGCTCAAGATGATAGAACCAGATATCCGTCATCCGTTACTGTTCGTAGAATCTGGCGACCAGCGCGTCGAGCGTGCGCACGCCAAATCCGGTGGCGCCTTCGGGCACGGACGGGATGCGCTGTTCAGTCGTCCAGGCGGTTGGCGCGATGTCGAGGTGTGCCCACGGGACGTTATTGACAAAGCGCTGAAGGAACAGGGCCGCGGTGATCGAGCCCGCCGGACGGCCGCCGATATTGCGGATGTCGGCAATCTTGGAGTCGATCTGCTTTTCATATTGCGTAGGCATCGGCATGCGCCACAGGTTTTCCGACACCGACTTCGACGCTTCACCCAAACGTTCAGCCAGTTCATCGTTGTTGCTGAAAACACCGGCATAATCGGTGCCGAGCGCAATAATCATGGCGCCGGTCAGGGTGGCGAGGTCAATCATGAATTGCGGCTTGAACCGGTCCTGGCAGTACCAGAGTGCGTCAGCCAGGACCAGGCGGCCTTCGGCGTCGGTATTGATGACTTCGATCGTGGTGCCTGACATGGCCTTGACGACGTCGCCGGGACGCTGGGCATTGCCGTCCGGCATGTTTTCGACGAGCCCGATTATGCCGACCGCATTGACCTTGGCCTTGCGGGTCGCCAGAGCGATCATGGCGCCGACGACGGCGGCCGAACCGCCCATGTCCCATTTCATGTCCTCCATGCCCTCGGCCGGCTTGATCGAAATGCCGCCGGTATCGAAGGTCACGCCCTTGCCGACAAAGGCCACGGGTTGCGCATCAGCGCCGGCGCCGTTCCATTGCATGATGACGAGCTTTGATTCCTTGCGCGAGCCCTGCCCCACGCCCAGCAGCGAATGCATGCCAAGCTCGGCCATTTCCTTTTCGCCCAGCACCTCGACACTAAGGCCGGTGCCGGTCAGGCCTTTGACGCGCTCGGCGTAGGATTCCGGATAGAGCACATTGGCGGGTTCGGATACCAGGTCGCGGGCGAAGAGAACGCCGTCGCGGATGGCGGAAAGCGGCTGCCAGGCGGCCTCGGCCGCGGCAACATCGTCGCATACCACGGTAATGGACTTCAGGGTCGGCGCCTTGTCGGCCTTGGCCGGGCCGAAGTATTTGGCGAAGCGGTAGGAGGCCAGGTGCAGCCCCAAGAGGGCGCGTGCCACCATGTCCGAGCCGTAGCCGGTGACGTCCAAGCTTAGCGTTTCGATGCCTGCGGATTTGACAGCGTGGTACAGCGTGGCGGCGGCGTGTTCCATGCCGGCGGCATCCAGAGCCGTCAGGTCGCCGACGCCGACAAAGGCGAGCGCGGCGCCGTCAAAGCCCGGCGGGGCGGCGACGACCTGGGTCTTGCCCTTGGCAGCCTTGAAGCCGGTGACCGACAGCGCCCGACGGGCATGGTCGGCCACGGCGGCGTCGAACGCGCTGAAGCCCGGACTTGCCGCGTCCCCTTCACCGAGGATGACCGCGCGGATGGCATTGGCGGGGGCAAGGGTTGCAAGTTCGATATGCATGAGCGTCTCCGGTAGGCTGGTAGTCGATCTATGCGCTTTTTCGCCCGACGCAATACGCTTTTTTCGCAAGGGCGGTGTTATGCGTCATATTTTGCCGGAAAGGCCGCTTAGTTACTTGTAATTAACCGTGCATGCGGTCAAAAGGAAGCGACGAAACCGGTGGGTTTGGCGCCCCGCCCTTGCCCAAAACGGACAGCCTTCCCGACCGCATGCGCATTCTCGACCGCTACATATTCCGCCAGTTGATCGTACCGGTGCTGGGCGCCGTCGCGGCGCTCACCGCGATCGCGCTGCTCAGCCAGTCGCTCAGCCAGTTCGACCTGATCGTGGAACGCGGCCAGAGCGCCTGGACCTTTATTCGCGTCACGCTCCTGTCCCTTCCCCAGCTGGCCGGACTGATCTTTCCCATTGCGATTTTCGTCGGCGCGCTGATCGCGCTGACACGCCTGCAAAGCGAGCACGAAATCACCGCCATGCGTGCGGCGGGGACATCGCTGATGCGCCTGGCCTCGCCGATGATTCGCATTGGCGTGTGGTTTGCCCTGATCAGCCTGATATCGAACCTGTTCCTGCAGCCGCTGACGGCGCGGGCCATGCGCGGTGAGATGTTCCGAATTCGCAACGACCTGATTTCCAGCCTCGTCAAGGAAGGCGCCTTCTCGACCGCGACATCGGGCCTGACCATCTACGTCCAGCGCATCGACCAGAACGGTCTGCTGCGCCAGATATTCATCCGCACGCCTGAAGCCAACGGCAAGGACCGCACCTATGTCGCCAGTGAAGGCAAGATCAGCAATGTCGAGGGCGCGAACATCCTGATCATGCGCCGTGGCTCAACGCAGCAGATCAACGATGACGGCGCCATCACCAACGCGACCTTCGACGAGACCAGCTTCGACGTGTCGCGCTACTTCTCCAGCGACGACTTCCTGCAGTACAAGGAAAGCGACCGCTATATCCACGAGCTGTTCTTTCCGAACATGGCGCTCGACTGGGAAAAGGGAAGCTGGAAGAAGCTGCAGGCCGAAGGGCATGCCCGCCTGGCCGGCCCGCTTTACAACCTGACCTTCATGCTGCTGGCGATTGTCGCCGTGCTGGGCGGGCAGTTCAGCCGTGGCGGCTATGGGCGGCGCATCGCGGCTGTCGCCGGCATAGCCGCGGTCGTGCGTATCTTAGGGATTGCGGCGGAAACGGCGTCGGCCGGAAGCGTGGTGATGAACGTCCTGCAGTACGCCGTGCCAATCATCCCCATCGTCATCTGCCTGCGCCTGATCCATAAGCGTGACAGCAAGCGCGGCCTCCCTCGCGCCCAGGGTATGTCCGCGCTCGAACCCCTGAGGCCCGCCGCATGACCTGGCAGACCGCGCTCAGTTACCTGAACCCGTGGCGGCACAGCCGCATCGAGACCTATATCCTCAAGGCCTGCATCTCGATGTTTGCGTCCGCCCTGGCGGTCGTGTCCAGCCTGATCCTTTTGATGGACTATATCGGCGTGTCCAAGCTGGGCGCCGAAGCCGACCTGTCAGGCGTCGATGTCCTGCTGCTGATCCTGCAGAAATCGCCCAACCTGATCCTTGTCCTGTTGCCCTTCGCCTTCCTGTTCGGATCGATCTTCGCCTTCATCGGGCTCAACCGCCGCAGCGAACTGATCGCCATGCGCGCCGCCGGCATGTCGGCCTGGCGCTTCGTGACGCCGGCGGCTGTCACGGCCTTCGCCTTCGGTATCCTGACCATTGCAGCGCTCAATCCGATCGCGTCGCGGATGCAGGAAAGCTATGATCATCGTGTATTAGCCATCCAGAAGGCCGGGCCGGATGCCGCCGACGCCGGCGGCGTCTATATCCGTCAGGGCGGCAACCGAAAACAGACCATCATCCGCGCCGACGCCGGCTCTCCTGCCGAGGGGCGCCTGCAAAAGGTCACCTTCTGGACCTACGAACTGGATGCGCGCAGCGTGCCGGCCTTCACCAGCCGCGTCGATGCCGAATCGGCGGTCCTCACGCCCGGCTTCTGGCAATTGCGCAATGCGCGCGAAACCAAGCCCGGCGAACAGCCCCTCTATTACGAACGTCTGTCGATCCCATCCAATCTCGACGCCCAGGCAGCCTTCCGCCGGCGTGCCTCGACCCAGTCGGTGCCATTCTGGGAGCTGCCGGTGCTTATACAGCGCAACGCCACCGCAGGATTGCCGACCACCGTCTACCGCCTTAAGCTGCACCAGCTTCTGTCCACGCCGCTGATGTTTGCCGCCATGGCCATGCTGGGGGCTGTCTTCTCACTGCGGCTGATGCGCCTCGGCGGGCTGACGGCCTTGGTCGTATCAGGTGTATCGCTAGGTTTCGTGGTCTTCTTCGTCAACCAGCTGTTCTCAAGCCTTGGCATGGCCGACCTGATCCCGGTGGAACTGGCCGGCTGGTCGCCCGCGGTCCTGGCCATGCTTGGGGCCATGACCCTGCTTGTCTACACCGAGGACGGCTAAAAGGATCGAAGGATTGTTCCGGGGATGGCCGGGACGGATTTTGTGCTATAGAACCGTGACCGCGAATAACAAGGCCGAGATGAATCGCAATTCTTTCAAGCTGGGTGTGGGCCTCATGTCCCTGGCCATCGGCGCCGGGATCGGACCGGTCGCGGGTGCGCAGGGCCGTGACGCCTCGCCCGCGCGCATGGCGACCGGATCGCAACTGGCTTTCGAACTGGCCATGGCCCAGGCGGCCCAGGCTCAGATAGGACAGGCCCAGGCGGGCAAGGCTCAGGCGTCCTCGGCGCCCGCCCAGCAGGCGACGGAGACGATTCCCGGTCCGGACGGCCTGACCAAAGGCGCGGCCTTCATCCAGTCGCAGGAACTGACGACGACGGACAACGATACCATCGTCGCGCGCGGCAATGTTGAAATGCGCCAGGACGACCGGCTCATCCGCGCCGACAGCGTGACGCATAACACCAAGACCGGCGTCACGACCGCCGAAGGTAATACGCAAACCATCAATGCCGATGGTTCTGTGCAGTATTCCGACCGCATCACCTATGACGACGAAAACCAGTCCGGCGTCAGCGAGAACTTCGCCGCCATTGCCGCCGATAATTCCAAGGTCTTCGCGCGGCGCGTCGAGCGCGTCAACGACTTCACCACCCGGCTGAGCAACATCATCTACACGCCCTGCCAGCTGTGCCAGAAGAACGGCGTGACGCAAGAGCCGTCATGGTCGATCCAGGCCAGCGAGATCACGCAGCGCAAAGACAAGAAGATGGTGTATTACAACAACGCCGTCGTAAAGCTTAAGGGCGTGCCGGTGCTGTACATGCCCTATATGTGGTCGCCGGACCCGGAGCTGGAGCGCGCGTCCGGCTTCCTGCAACCCGACGTCCAGTTCACGCGTAAACGCGGCGGTTTTTCGTATCAGCAACCCTATCTGTGGTCGATTTCGCCGTACTCGCACCTGATCATCAGCCCGCAACTGAATGCCGGCGTCAATCCGATGCTGGCGTTCGAGTACGGACGGCATTTCTATTCGGGTAAGCTGCGCGTTCGCGGCGGCTTCACCAACGAAGCCTATTTCGACAATTCAGGTGAGCGGATTGGCGAGGCGGAGACGCGCGACTACCTGCTGGCCGATGGCGCCTTCACCATTAACCCGGACTGGCGCTGGAACTTCACCGCCCAGCACGTCAAGGACAAAAGTGGCTTTGTCGACGGCAACGGGCGGCCGTACGACAACGCCAACTTCTTCGAGCGGTACAATGTCGACGACGTCTACGAGGAGAATGTCGGCGAATGGCAGGCAGAACACCGCCAACTGGTTAACCAGGCTCACCTGATCCGTCAGACACCCAACAGCTACGTCCAGTTTTCGATCGCCAACTACCAGAGCCTGGCAGTCGGCGGCTATATTGATCCCATTACCGGCGGGGCGCCCGATCCCGTGCTTTATCCCAACGGCATCACCGACTATCCCATCGCGGTCAATTCGGACCTCTATCCCGCCATTGCGCCGATGGTACAGGCCTACTGGTCGCCGCAGAGTCGCCTGCTCGGTGGCCAACTGACCCTCAGCGTCAATGCCCTGGCCCTGCAGCATAAGTTATACACCAGCGCCGGCGCGCCGGACTTCTTCCGCCAGCCCGGTGTCCTGCCGTCGCCCTACGACACCGCCCGCGCCAGCATAGGCGCGTCGTGGTACGGCAACATGACCACGCGCGGCGGCCTGCGCTGGGGGCCGTTTTTCGACTACCGCCACGACCAGTATACAGTGTCGCACCTGGATGCCGCGGGCCGCGAGGAGTCGATCTCGCGAGACCTTGGCACGGTCGGTTTCAACTTCAGCTACCCTATGGTGCGTAAGTTTGAGCACTTCACCGCCGTGCTGGAGCCCATGGCCCAGTTGGCCGCGTCACCCGAAGATCAGGTCAGCCCTTTTCTTCCGACCGAGGACAGCCAGTCCTTCGAGTTCGACACCACGACGCTATTCCAGGCCAACAAGTCGCCCGGCTTCGACGTCTATGAAGGCGGCACGCGCCTAAGCCTAGGCCTCAGGTCGCAGCTTCAGTTCACTTCCGGCCTGGAAATGCAGGCCATGGTCGGGCGGATCCTGCGCAACAAGCCGGAAAATCAGTTCCTCAATACGGTCCAGGCGCGATTCAACGGCACGGCCTACGACAGTTATACCTATTACAACGGCGTGCCCGACACCCCGCCACCGGCTGGCTATATCCAGCGGACCTATGATATTTCCGGACTGGGCAGCAAATCGTCCGACTGGGTCGTTGACGCCAGCTTCGATACCGGCAAGGGCCTTTACGGCTATACCCGCCTCCGCCTCGATTCGGACAGCCTCCGGCTGGCCCAGGGCGAAGCGGGCCTGAGCGCGTTCACGGTCAATACCACGGCCACACTGCGTTACATCTTCAACGACGTGCTGATCCAGCCGAGGCTCGATCCGGACGGCAAGCTCAGGCGGTTTGGCGACAATTACCGCAACCTGCAGCTCTATGCCCGCCACTTCTTCACCAAAAACTGGGGCGTGAGCGCCCGCCTCGACCGCGATCTGGTCGAGAACCAGTGGCGCCGCTCGACCGTCAGCGCGATCTATCGCGACGACTGCATCTGGTACGAGCTGGTCTACCAACGTAACGATACGGTCCTGACCCGCTTGAACGGCAAGCCGCAATCATCGATACTCTTCCGCCTTAACCTCGCCACATTGGGCAAGTCTGGTGCAGACTTCGCCAATGTCCGCTAAACACCGGGTCACCTGTTTATCCATGCCGATCTTGTCCTCGTTCCGAACCGCGCTGAAACTTCACACGGCCCAGGCTTGTCTTGTCGGGGCCTGCGCCAGCCTCCTGGCGTTGGCTGTTCCGGCCTTGGCCCAGGAAGCCACGCCTGACACAGGTGACGCCGCGCTGGCCTCGGCCTCGACGCTGGGGCACGCCCAGGCGCCGCAGCTCCCGCCCCTGGGCGAAGGCATCCTGATGTCGGTCAACAAGGACATGATCACCTCCTACGACCTCAAGCAGCGCATGCTGCTGCTCATGGTCACGTCCGGCGTCCAGGTGACCCAGGAGAACTATTCCGCCTTCCAGCAGCAGGCGGTGACCTCTCTGGTCGAGGAGCGCCTGCAGAAGCAGGAGTTGGAGCATTGGAAGGTCAAGGTCGAAGACAAGGAAGTCGACGAGGAAATCGAGCGCATGGGCCGCCAGAGCGGCATGACCGGCGC
>CAMLPZ010000098.1 GCA_946482045.1 uncultured Asticcacaulis sp. | reverse complement strand
GCTGCTGCCCGGCAACTTCTGGAACAATGGCGAGTTCCGCGACCAGCTCGATCCGCAGACCCTGCGCTTTACCACCCTGGCCGAGCTTTTCGCGAAGGATGTCCAGACGCCGAAGACTGAGGAATACGTCTCGCCCGATGGCAGTCTTGTTCTGCCCGCCTTCCGGATGCTTCAACAGGGGCCGACCAACCACCTGGGCTGGCGCTGGTCCGACACACTCCAGACCTATGGTTTTACGAGCGGCAAGGTCGGCGAGCGTGTCGTCTTCACCAACGGCTCGGAGAACAAGACCTATAGCGGTGTGGTGGCCGCAGGCGGCGCGGTCAGCGACCTCAAGGTCATCGCCAATCGCGGTGGCGAAAGCGCGGTGCTGGGGCCCGACGGCAAGCTCTATGTCGCCAATGGCCAAGTCTTTGTCTATGACACGGACGGCAAGGAGATCGGGCGGATCGACACGCCGGAACGGCCGCTGCAACTGATCTTCGGCGGTCCGGATATGCGGACCCTGTTCATCCTCAGCCATCACGGTCTATATGCAGTCGAGCGATAGGTAAGCCTATGTGCAACAGAATTTGCAGAAAAACGCGCCGGATGTAGCAGAACATCCTTATGGACCGCCGGCGTGTAACTACATTTGTGCATATTCGCGCACCGCCAGGCCCCCCAGCGATCCTATCAACAGTCCACGCAAACTATGCGCTGTTCGGTGTCTGGCAGTGAGGTAAGGGTATGGTGGCCTCCATGCGAGCGCTGTCTGGTTGATCAAGACCGCCGGCGCCGATCGGTAAAGACATCAAGGCTGCCGGACGTAAACCAGAGACGGGGCTTTACGAATGAAGGTGTCGAGGACGCCATCGGCGACCTTGACCGGTCCGTCGACCCGGACGGCGCCCGGGATCGAGTTTATGGCTTCGGCGCGCCGGGCCAGGGTCTCGGCCTCGGCGAAGAGGCGAGTCGCGGTGTCACCGCTATCATCCAAGGCGGCGCGCAGGCCGCTGACCGTCAGACCGAGTGCGCGTCCCCAAAGCTCGGTTGCGTCGAGCCAGGGCTTGGCCTCGGCGGCTAAGCCTGGCACAACCACGCCCGCGCGGATCAAGTCGGGAGCGGCTGCCAGGTCGTCCGCCACAGCCGCAAGCCTTGCCAGAGCTACATCCCGCTCCGCCTTGCTACCGGCCGCCAGCGCGTCGCGGGTTTGGTCGATCAGCGCCCTAAGGCGCGGGGCCTGGGGCTGCCACGGATGTGTGCCAAAGGTCGGGGCCAGATGCTGGGTGTCGAAGAAGGTGAGCAGCGCCGCCGTCACCCGGGGATCGCCGCCGGCCAGGTACCGCGCCGAGGCATGCCGGGTGCGCTCGGCGTTATAGTCCTTGTCATTCCAGGCAAAGGCGACCAGCCCCATGACCGCCGGACGGCTGGCGGCCTCCTGGTTCATCGGGTTGGAGACGATGCCGCTCAGTTCGGCCGACAGCCCGTGTTCTCGGCGATCATAAGGGGCCAGCAGCAGGCGACCGGCGGATTCCTTATAGTCATTGACCGGATAATTGTCCCACAGGAGCGTCTTGCGGCCGAACGCCTTGGTCGCATTGGCCGCGTCCTTGACCGAGATTGACGGCGGCACGACGTCGGTGCCCGTCCACTGCACGGCCACGCGCGGGTCGAGCTCGGCGCGTAAGGTCGCCTTGTACGGACTTTCGGTCGTGTTGTAATATTCGGTCGGCACCATCATCAGCGAGCCGCGGTCGTTGGCGGCGACCAGGTCGGCCTGGACGGCGTTGAGCAACTTTGCCTGAGCACTGGCCGCGGCCTTTTCGCCGGGTGCGCCGAAGGCAGCCTCGTCACCCGCGCAGTTCCACTTGGTGTACTCGATATCGTCGAGCGCAATATAGAAGCTGCGCACGCCGATGCCGCGCAGGGTCCTGAACTTGCGGCGGATGGCTTCGAGGTCCGCCGGGTCAGAATAGCAGATGGTCGGCCCCGGCGAGAGAGCATAGACGAAATTGACGTGCTGGCGGTTGGCGACCTCGACCAGGGTTCCCAAGCCTTTCAGAGTCTCGGCGGGATAGTCATCACGCCACTTGTCGCGCGCGAAGACCTCATCCTTGGGACTGTAGATATAGGTGTTGGCCTTCATTTCGGCCAGGAAGGTAATGTGGTCGGCGCGTTCGGCCATCGACCATGGCTTGCCATAGAAGCCTTCAATGGTGCCGCGCACCGGCATGGCTGGATGGTCGGTGACCGTGATGGCGGGCAGTGTGCCCTCGTGGGCAATCTGCCGCAGGGTTTGTGCGGCGTGGTAGAGGCCGTCGGAGTCCTTACCGGCCAGCACGATCAGCGCGCCATTATCCACGGCTGCGGTGGCCAGCACGTAACCTTCGTCCTGGGCCGGCGCGGTTGCCTGGACGCGAGCCAGAGCACTCACCAGCACCGGTGTATCGCCGGCGCCGAGTACGACATAGGTGGCGTCAAGCGAGGCGGGCAGGCGGTTAGCCGTACGAATGTGCTCGACGCCGGCCCGGGTGAGCGTCTGACGCACCAGCGCATCTGTCCCGGCGTCGGACTTGCCGGCCTGGACAAGCACGACGGTCTTGCCGAGCACCAGCTCCTTGCCGGTCAGTTTCGCGGCGACAGGCGCGGGAAAGATGGCGGGCAATGTTGCGGCGCTGGCGGGCGCCGTAATGGATATAGACGCGCAGGACAACAGCGTCAGGAGGCCACAGAATACCGGGGATGCGCGCATGAAGGGCCTCATTGTCCTGTTGTAAAGGTCATATCCACTTCTATATTTTTAATACCAATCGGACGCAAGCCGATAAACTAATAACGGAGGCTGTCGAGAAGCTGGCCGTGCGTCGGCATCGTGTCCACGGTTCGCCGGATGGCCGTCGCCAGTTGCCCCAGCGTGCGGTCGACCGTGGCCGCTTCGTGGATGTCGGCCAGGGTATCATAACCCGTCGGCAGGACATTCTGGCCGATCAGGACGGCAAGCCAGCTGGGCGGCTGAAACAGCTCGCCAGGCGAAAGCACGATCCGCGAACTGCTGCGGAAGTGCTCCATCTTGTAGGTCAGGCTGTCCGGCACATCCATGGACTTGCAGTACTGCCAGAACGCGGAATCCTCTCGGTTCGTCGCCTTGTAATGCAGGATGATGAAGTCGCGGATCGACTGGTACTGGTTTTCCATAACGCGATTATATTGTTCGCTCAGCAACCGACTGAACGTTCGGTCGGGCCAGTAGTCGAGCAGCTTGACGAGACCCGAATGGATCAGGTGGATGCTGGTCGATTCCAGCGGCTCGAGGAAGCCTGACGACAGACCGATGGCGACGACATTGCGGTTCCAGCTTTGCTTGCGGCGGCCCGTCTGGAAGCGCAGGAATTTCGGTTCGGCTAAGGGCTTTTGGTCGAGCGTTTCAAGAAGCAGGCTGCCGGCCTCATCATTCTCCATAAAGCCCGATGAAAAGACATGACCATTGCCGATACGGTGTTGCAGTGGAATGCGCCACTGCCATCCGGCCGTATGGGCTGTTGAGCGCGTATAGGGCGTTATCGATGGGGCGCTTTCACTGGGTACAAACGCGGCGCGGTCGCACGGCAGCCAGTGGCTCCAGTCGTCGTACCCGCTGTTTAGCGTTTTTTCGATCAGCAGGCCCGACAGGCCGGAGCAATCGATGAAGAACTCACCGTCGACCGTCTGGCCGTCCTCCAGATGCAGGCTGGTGACGTGGCCTGTCTCCGCGTCCTGCCCCACATGTTCGATCTTGCCTTCCACCCGGCGTACGCCGCGCGCTTCGGCGTAACGGCGAAGAAACGCGGCATAGAGTCCGGCGTCAAAATGGTAGGCATAGGCCAGTTCCGACAGCAGCGAGCCGTCGCGTGGTGGGATGTTGAACCGGTCGGCGCGGGCCGCCATGGCGTTCAGCGAGTAGGTCTCGAAGTCTTCGACGTGCTCTTCAAGGCGCCGGCGCGTCAGATAGTGCTCGAAGCCGGTGCGGCCGATAGGCGTACCGATATTGCCGAAGGGGTGGATGTAGCTTGTCCCGACCTTGCCCCAGTTGACGAACTCGATCCCCAGCTTGAACGTCGCACTTGTGGTTGAGATAAAGTCGCGTTCGTGAATTTCCAGAAGCCGGTTGAAACGCCGGATGGCGGGGATGGTCGCCTCGCCGACGCCGATCGTGCCGATCGCATCGGATTCGACCAGGGTGATGTCGATCAGCTTGCCTTTGAATGTTTGCGACAACAGGGCGGCCGCCATCCAGCCGGCGGTGCCGCCGCCGACGATCACGACCTTCTTAAGGTTCAGTCCCTCGCGCCCCGGCAGCATAGTTTACCGACCCAACTGGGCTTCGAAGTCGATCGGGTCGATGATCAGCGGCGGGAAGCGGCCCTTCATCAGCACATTGTCTATGGCTTCGCGCGCATAGGGCAGCAGGACTTCGGGACACAGCGCGCCGACGATGCGGTCATAGGCTGAGCCTGACGTTTCGGCGATCTGGAAGATGCCGGCCTGGATCGCCTCGATCATGAAGGCCGTGCGCCCGGCGCTGGTGGCGACGATCGACAGCGTCAGAACGACCTCGGTCAGGTTGCCTGGAATGGCTTCGTGCTGGGTCTTCATCTCGACCTTGATCTGGGGCTGCCATTCCTGGGTGAAGATGGCGGCGCCGGCCGGGGCCTGAAAGGACAGGTCCTTCAAATAGATCTGGCGAATGTGAAAGGGTCTGGGCACGATGAAACCTCAGGCGGTGATAGGGCCGTCGAGATCGAAAACCGTCTCTCCGGGCTGGACATAGTCGAGTATCAGGTGGACGCGGGCTTGGGTCCCGTCATTACGGACGGAATGGGTGCGGCGGTTATTAATCTCCCACAACTGGCCTTCGGGCATGTGGAACCGCAACTGGCCGACGCAAAACAGGCTGTCCGGATTGGAGATGACGGGCAGGTGAATCCTGTGGCAGCGCTTGAGCGACTCGCCCTCGTCGATATGCGGCTTGATCTCCGCGCCGGCGGGCAAGCGGGTCAGGATGGCGCGGATGAAATAGCCGGGGCCGTGCCGCTCGGCGACGCGACGCTGGCGCAGGGTCTGGAGATAGAACTGCCGGATATGCGCCATGACTGGCTCAAGCATCGGTTCGAAGTCGGCAAAGGCTGCGTGATGCGTCGGATCGGTGTGGCGGAAATCGGAGTCGGCGATCAGCTTGATCGTCTGGGTGCTGGCATGGGCGTTAAAGGCCTTTTGCCGGCTGCCGTCGGCGTTCCAGTCATCGTCACCGAGCGCGGCGACGGTCGAACGCAATGCGGATATGTCGAACTGGCCCAGTTGTTGGGCGTCATAGGCAAAATTCATGGAAAGACCGCAACAGCAGCGTACTTCATAAAAGCTACGCACATGTAGATACCAATGTCCATATAAATCATGACCTTTGCGCCGGGCAGGATATCAGGCGTCGCCGAAGCGATAGCCATACGTGTCTATGACGCTACGGTCCATCTCAGCGACCAGGGCCTGCATTTCCGGCGTATAATAGGATGTGTAGGCATCGTGCCGGCTGGTATTGAGGTCAGGCGTGGCCTTCAGAAAGCGGTGCATGCGGATGGTTTCGGACGCGCCGAGCCCTAAAGGCGCCTCCGCCAGCGACTGCCGAAGCGTTTCCGTCCGCAGGACCAGGGGCGCCGCTGAACCGGCATAGAGACGGTCGTGCAGAAAGCTGTAGAAACCGCGCCCGCTGCCGGAGATCCTGGCGATGCAGACTTTGGTCAGATTTAGGCCGTAATTGACGAAGCTTTCCGGGAAGGCGTCCGACAATTGCCGGATGCGCGGGGCATTGCTTTCCAGCGTCACCAGGTTGCGGATCGTGGTGGCGAAATCCGCCGTGCCGCCATCGCTGCAGATGAGAAAGAGCGGATTGGGCCGTTCCTGGCCCTGCTGGAAATGATACCAGGAGACATAGTAGGCCCAGGGGTTGCGTATCGTGCCCATGACAGGCAGTGCCCTGAACGGCTCGGGAATTTGACTGTAAGGCAGGTGGTAGCCGATCCGCCGGGCCGAGGGCACGCAGGTCATCAGCATCTGGTTGACGTAGGTGCCGCCGGACTTATGCAGATGCAGGAAGACGAAGGTGTCGCAGACGATCATTGCGGCCCGGTCAGGTCACAAAGCCAAGTTCGCGCAGGCGGGCGTGCAATGGCGCCAGCTGCGCCTCGTACTTCTTCCAGGCGCCCACGCCCTGGCCATTGATCGGATTGCGCACCTGAACGGCGCTGGCGGTGGAGACGCCGCCCTTGGCCTCGTGCGGCCTCAGGCAGCCCTCTTCGAACGGCAGGCCGCAGGCGGCGAGCAGACGGCGGATTTCGCCTTTGGGGTCCTGGATCAGACGTTCAAGCGAGATCCGCACCAGGCCATCGCCGAGAACGTCCTGCCAGTGGGCCATGAGGTCGCGGAAGTGGCGATAGTGTTCCGCCAGGTCGTCCTGCGCGTAGGACCAGCCATAGGCGCCGGTGAACAGGACCTTGTAGCAGCCGAACAGGGCGTCCATCGGGTTGCGGTCCAGCGCGATAATGACCGCATCGGGGAAGGCGCGGCGGATCAGACCGGCATATTCGTGGTTGGACGGCAGCTTATCGATGACATAGGGGCTTCCGTCGTGGAGGAAGGCGGTCTCGCGTGTATAGGCTTCGGCGATGTCGAGCGGATCAAGCGCCGTCGCCGCTTCGATGACGGCGGGCGCCAGGCGCCGCGCGCCGGGGACGTTGGCCAGGCGGTGGGTGACGATGCCGAAGGTCTTCAGTTCGCCCAGGGCCTGGACCTGGCTGTGGGCGGCCAGGATGCGTTCGACCAGGGTCGTGCCTGAGCGCGGCAAGCCGACGATGAAGATGCGTTTGGGGCCGCTGCGGGGGCGCCGGTCAGGTTGAGTGCTGAACGCCTCGGTCGGAAGGTATTTGCGCCACGCGGCCACGGTCTCCGCCTCTTCTTCCGGCGACCAGGCCTCGATCTTGCGCCCCAGTTCGGCGCCAACCGTCAGGCAGTCCCAGGCGGCATCAAGCTCGCCGATGTCGTCATATTCTTTAAAGAGTGTGTAGGCGACGCGGCACGCTTCGAGGCTGGAGTGGCAGGTCAGGCCTTCCAGTATGGCGATGTGATTGTCGCCGACCGTCCAGCGCCGCAGGTTGGCCAGGTTGTAATAGGCGGCGATCGGCGGGTTGGGGGACAGCGCGATCGCCTTGTTGAAGGCGGCCTCGGCCTGCGCGACATCGCCCAGGGTCCGCCAGGCGCTGCCGAGATTGTACCACGACTCGGCGTGGTTCGGATCGATGCCGGTGGCTTTCAGCGCGCAGGCCAGAGCGTCGTCGTGCAACCCGCCGTGCGTAAAGGTATAGCTGACGCGGACCAGGCTCGGCACGTCGTTCAACCCAATGGCGACGGCATCGCGCGCGCAGGCGATGGCTTCGGCCATGCGTCCTTCGCTGACCAGTGGCTTGCCGCGCAGCGCCAGCATCTGGGCGCGCGTCCTCGAGTTGCGCGGCGCGCAGTCGGCGGCCTTCTGAAAGGCGGCCTCGGCGTCCGCCATCTGGTCGAGGGCGCAGGCGGCCGTCCCCCGCAGCCACCAGCCTTCGGCCGATGTCGGGTGGGTAGCTGTGGCGATTTTCGCGGCATTGAGGGCGGCGGGCATGTCCGAACGCCGCATCGCTTCGTGGGCCGTCCGGATCGCGGTCGTCAGGCCTGCCATTCGGCACTCCACTCTCTAAACGGCGGTTTCACGATTGGCGGTCCTGTTGTCCTGTGCCGAAGACGCCATTCGCATCCGTGGCCTGAGGATGTTATGACATCTTTTGGTCGTGTCAACAGGCCCTGCGCCACCCTTACGGCAGCATTCCGGACCTCCAGAGTGACAAGGAAGCAACAGCGTCGGAATTCTCTGCATTAGGACCAAATTTTCGAACGGCGCCCCGCAGACAATAGGCAAAACGAAGCAATATTCTGTTTTATAATATTTTTTTATTGGCGTGCTCATTTTTAAAGGTCATGACATCGCTGTCTTTTGGTATTGTATTCACGTGAAATATGACATGATCACAAAACTTACAATTTGACGTTTTTGGATTTTTATATGTACAAAATATTTCAGCAGTGGATGCGGTTGTGAGTCCAATGGTCCTATCATTGGTGCTGTGAACACGGGCAACTGCCAAAACATGGGATGCAGCTCTTACGAGGGCATGTGGAGATTAGGGAATGAGAACAAAAACAAAGGCGTTGATCACGACGGCTCTGGCCGGGGCCCTGGTTGCGGGCAGCGTGTATGCGCAGGACGCCACCACCACCGCTACCACGAGCGATGCTGCTTCGGACGAAGTTGTCGTCGTGGGCGTTCGCAAGAGCCTGCAAAAATCGCTGTCCGTCAAGCGCCGTGCCTCGGCGCACATTGACGTCATCACCGCGGAAGACGTCAGCAAATTCCCTGATGTCAACGTGGCGGAATCGCTGTCGCGTCTGCCGGGCATTACGGTTGACCGTTCGGGTGGTGGTGAGGGTGAAAAGATCGCCATCAACGGCATCAATTCCCGCCTGATCAATGTCACGCTCAACGGCAATCCGATGGCGACCGCGACGACGGGCGCGAACAACCAGGACACGGGCCGCAGCTTCAACCTCGGCAACCTGGCGCCGGAACTGATCGGTGACGTTCAGGTCTACAAGACGACCGAAGCGCGTCTCGATGAAGGCGGCATCGGCGGCACCATCATCGTCAATTCGCGCAAGCCCTTGTCTCTGCCGGCCAACACCCTGTCGGTCGCCTTCAACTACAACCAGAACCAGCGGAACAAGGAAAGTGACCCGCGTTATTCGCTGTTCTACTCGACCAAGGATGACAGCGGCCGTTTCGGCGTCCTGTTTAATTATTCTTATAACAAGGCAGTCCTGGGCTCCGGCTCGGTTTCCACGGCCTATCAGGATGTGTGTAATGCATCGCGCTGGGGTGGCTGTACGTCCGGCGCGTTTACGACCCCGGCTTCGCTGCCGACGGTCTCGAGTGGCCCGGCCCTGAAGCCCGGCATGCTGGTGCCGCAATATCTGTGGCTGCAGTCGTCGATGCAGAACCGCGAACGTCAGACCGGTCAATTGGCCCTGCAATTCCGCCCGACCGAGGACTTGGAATTCAACCTGACGGGCACGACGATCCAGAGTGACTATTCCAGCTATTCGCAGACCTTCCAGACCGACCTGAGCGTCAGCTGGAACGAGGGCGAAGCCTGGGATGCCCGCACCAGCGGCGGCGCGGTCATCAATCCGACCAAGATGACCTCCGTAACGACCAACGAAAATGGCGTCACCGGCGGTACCGGCCGCGTCGCCATTCGCATGGACGAATATTACAAGAAGTCCAACCTGACGACAGACACCATCAACTTGGAAACGCGCTGGACGCCGGGTGACTGGGACTTCATCGCTAATATTGGTACGTCGAAAGCCATCGGTGGCGTGCAGCCCGAATATTTCCTCAGCTTCTACGGCAATACGTCTGCGTCCTGGGCCATTACCCCGGACGGCGCGACGCTCAACCTGGCGACGCCGGCGACCAACCCAGCCATCTTCAAGACACGCCGCCAGGGACAGCAGGCCGGCTTCGTGAAGACGGCGGAATCGCTCGACCAGTATGACTACGTCAAGTTTGATGCCAAGCGTTACGTTCAGTGGGGCCCGGTCACCGAGCTACTCTTTGGCTTCAAGCACCAGAAGCACATCAGCGAGAACACGCCACACTTCTTCAACACGACCTTCCTGCAAACCGGGTCGATGTCGGACTTCGACACCTATATCAGCGACCCGGTTCTGGTTGATGGTCTGGGGTCTGAAGGTGACCTGAAGTCGTTCGTCGCCATGACCCAGCAGGCCGTGATCGATTACTCGGTCGCCAACAAGTCCCCCGGCAACGCCAATGGCGACTATCGCGATGCCGGCAATCTGTGGGACACGACGGAAACGACCACTGGCGCCTACGTCCAGGCGAACTTCCGCCATGGCAAGTGGCACGGCGATGTCGGTGTCCGCTACGCCAAGACGGAAAATGCCCAAACCTATCGCTCCACCATGGACTACTATCCTTGGTCGGAAGAAATGATCTCGATTGATCGCAGCTATGACGACTTCCTGCCATCGTTCAACGCAGCCTACGATCTGACCGACGACATGATGATCCGCTTCTCGGCCGGAAAGGTCATGTCGCGTCCGACCTTTGCCGACATGTCGGGCCAGGTCGAGTACAGCCTCGACCGCTATTCGACCGTCGGCACCACTTCGGGCGGCCCGGCCAATGATTTCTTCGGCGGCAGCGGCGGCAATCCGGATCTCCAGCCGTACCGCGCCACCAACTATAGCGCGTCGTATGAATGGTATTTCGCGCCGAACAGCCTGTTCAATATCGACCTGACCTACAAGGACGTCGAAAGTTACATCGTTCGCAAGTACACCTTCGTCGATGTGACCTTGCCGGAAAGCGCGCTCAACTACTGCCTGGGCACGGTTGGCCGCGTATGTAACCGCGTCGAAAAGATGCTGATCAACGCGCCATTCAACGGCAACAACGCCAAGATCCCCGGCGTGTCGGTCGGCTGGCAGGGCGATATCGCCTACGGTTTCGGCGTCCAGGCGAACGTGACCTGGCTTGGCGAAGAGTACGAAGCCTTCGTCGATAAATACAATCCGACGCCGGCAAAGATGCCTATGCCGTACCTGTCGAAGTGGAGTTATACGGTCTCGCCCTACTATGAGAAGGGCCCGATCCAGGCACGCGTCTCCTATACTTTCCGTTCGAAGTATACGACCGCCATCGGAACCGAGAGGACGGCACCGTCCTACGTCGACGGCTGGGGCCAGCTCGATGCGTCTGCGTCATACAACGTGAACGACCAGTTGTCGTTCAACGTCGCGGCGCAGAATATCCTGGACGACATGCAGCATCCGTATACCACCGGCGGTTTGCCGCTGGCCTGGAGCAAGTACGGCACGCGCGTCACTTTCGGCGTGACCTACCGTATCCGCTAATCCGTATCCGTACCCCTGGCGCCCCTTCTCCTTCCCGGGAGGGGCGCCGCCTTCCTGACCCGCCGCCACTCCTATAAGGCTGGCCCGTCCGGGCAACGCTCCCTGTTGCCGATGTGCCCCGCCCGAAATTCCGGTTTTTTGTGTGTTTTTCCGGTCGAGTGTGAAGGTTCAGGAAAACGGCTGTGCCCGGAGGGATTGGTGATCCCCCGATATCCCTCCGGGCGCCGCCATAGTTCAAGTAGTGTTCGCATCTGCTAGCCTATCCCCGGACTGTTTCAGCGTGGTGTTTACGGCCCGGCTTCGTGCCAGGCTTGATGCTGAAACTTTTTTATTGACGCCGCCGCGCCATGGGAGCCGTTTCGGAGTCTGGCTGGACCGCACACTGCCGGCAAACTCTGGAGACGCATGCATGACCCCCGACACCCCCCGTTTCTCACGCCGTAACCTGCTAAGCGGCCTTGCCGCCGTCAGTCTGATGGGGACGGGTCTGGCCGTACCGGCGCGCGCCGCCTCAAACGACAACACGACGCCCGACCAGCGCGACCAGGCCTGGCAAAGGGCCGTCCAGAAGTTCACACCCGAGCGTGAGCGCTGGCTTTCCGCAGTCGAGAAGGGCGGCCGTGACGGCCCCTTCCGACCCGACTGGGGCTCCTTGCAAGGCTTTACCTGCCCGCAATGGTATGCCGACGCCAAGTTCGGCATCTTCATCCATTGGGGCGTCTACTCGATCCCGGCCTTTGGCGGTGAATGGTACTCCCGCAACATGTACATGAAGGGCAATCCGGCCTACGACCACCATATCAAGACCTACGGGCCGCAGACAGAGTTCGGCTACAAGGACTTCATCCCGATGCTGAAGGCCGAAGCCTTCGACGCCGGTGATTGGGCGAAACTGTTTGCCGATGCCGGCGCCCGCTATGTCGTGCCGGTCGCCGAACACCACGACGGCTTCTCGATGTTCGATAGCAAGCTGTCCGACTACACCGCCGTCAAGATGGGGCCCAAGCGCGACGTGCTGGCCGAAATCTCCAAGGCCGTGCGCGCCGAAGGGCTGCACTTTGCTCTGTCGTCGCACCGCGCCGAAAACAACTGGTTCTTCGATGAAGGCCGTAAAGCCCCCTCGGACGTCTCCGATCCCGCCAATGCCGGCCTCTATGGTCCCGCGCAAAGCCGCATCCTGGGGACAGGGGGCGATGCCGACCTGTTCGGCGACTATACCCACGTGTCTGAGGCCTGGCTCGACGACTGGCTGGCACGCCAGGCCGAGCTGGTCGAAAAGTATGACCCGGAACTGGTCTATTTCGACTGGTGGGTTGGCCAGCCGGCTTTTCGCGAAATCATGCCGAAATTCCTGGCCTGGTATTACAACAAGGGCGTGCGCGAAGGCTCTTCCGCGATCGTCAACTACAAGTTGGGTGGTTTCGCCGACAATACCGGCGTGCTCGATATCGAACGCGGCCAGGCGCCCGGCATTCGCAAGGATGTCTGGCAGACCTGCACCTCGATCAGCGACAAGTCGTGGGGCTATATCGAAAACGACACTTTCAAGTCGCCGGCACAGCTGGTCCACCTGCTGGCCGACGTGGTGTCGAAGAACGGCAACCTGCTGCTCAATGTCGGACCGCACGCCTCAGGCCGTATCCCCGACGGCGCACGCGATACGTTGATGCAGATAGGCGCGTGGCTGAAGGTCAATGGCGACGCCATCTATGGCACGCGGCCCTGGGTCACCTTCGGCGAAGGCCCGACCGAGACGGCGTCCGGCAGCTTTGCGGAGAGCAAGTCGCGCTCCTATACGGCGCAGGATTTCCGCTTCACGGTCAAGGACGGCGTGCTGCATGCCATCCAGATGGCCTGGCCGGAAGAGGGCTCTGCCACCATCACCTCGATCCTCAGTGACTATCCAGTCAGGCGCGTCAGCCTGCTGGGCACGGACGCGCCGGTGACCTTCCGTCAGGACGCGTCGGGTCTGGTCATCACGCCGCCGGCCAATGCGCCGCGTCAGCTGGCCTATGTCTACCGCATCGAGACACGCTGATTAAAGCTGGCGCCGGGCCGGTTTCATCACACTCCAAATCTGAACTGAGGCCATGCCATGTCGAAGCCCGTATCCGGAAGCCTGCTATCCATGACCTTCTTTGTCCTGGCGGCCAGCAGCACGCTGGCGGCGGCTCCCACTGTACAAAAGCTCGACACCGGCTGGAGCTTCCGCCTGGCGCCCGATGAAGTGGCGCGCGCCGATCATCCGTGGGCGGCTGAATGGATGAAAGCCAGCGTCCCCGGCACGACCCAGAGCGACCTTCTGGCACTCAAGAAGCTGCCCGACCCTTACGTCTCCGATAACGAAGCCAAGGTGCAGTGGGTCGGTCTGTCCGACTGGCAATACCAGACTGAGATTACCGTCAGTGAAGAGACGCTGGCGCGCGACCATGTCGAGCTGGTCTTTGACGGGCTCGATACCTTTGCCGAGGTGTCGGTCAATGGCGTAAAGGTCCTGGCGGCCAACAACATGTTCCGTGGCTGGCGCGTGCCGGTCAAGGGCG
>CAMLPZ010000097.1 GCA_946482045.1 uncultured Asticcacaulis sp. | reverse complement strand
AGCGTATCCGAGACAAGATCAAAGCCTCGAAAGCTAAAGGCATCTTTATGGGCGGGAGAGTGCCGCTTGGTTATCGCGTTGAGGATCGGAGGCTCTTTATTCAGGAGGACGAGGCTAAGACGGTCCTCCATATCTTCGAGCGTTACCTGGCCCTGGGCTGCGTCTCAAAACTGAAGAAGGAGTTGGAGCAAAACAATATCCGCGGTCGCGCGGCGAATGCCATCGACGGTTCTGGCAAAGCGGCCGTCTTCTCCCGCGGAGCGCTTTACGACCTGTTGCGCAATCCCGTCTACATCGGCCAGATCAAGCACAAGGACCAGTGCCACTTAGGGCAGCATAAGCCGCTCCTTAAACAGGCTTTATGGGACGCTGTTCAAGCGCAAATGGACTCCAATCGTAACAGGCCTAAGACGAGCTCGGCACCACCTCGTAAGACCGAGCCGAGTGTGCTGATCGGCAAGATCAGCAATGAGACAGGCGAGCCACTATCGCCGACACACACGGTGAAAAGCGGCAGACGGTACCGCTACTACATCTGTCGAGGACTAAGAGCTCAGGCCGGCGATACAGGGTGGCGGTTGCCAGGCAAGCGCTTCGAAGACCTGGTGGCCAAGGCAGTCCGTCACATCCTGACCGATAGCATTGCACTATCCCTCGCACTTCAAGCAGCGAGCATCCCCGCGACCTCATACGGAGCCATGATTGCAGCGATTAAGCATCGGCTGACGGAGACGTCAGACGAGCGCTTGCTTAAACAGGTCGTTGATCGGGTCCAGCTTGAGAGCGGGAGTATGCGGCTGACGCTGGACCTTCAGTCCCTTGTGGATCAACAAAGCGAACCAAACCGACCGCTCTTGGTTGAACGCCTTGTTCCCATCGAGATGAAGCGACGCGGGGTCGAGATGCGGCTAGTCCTGCGGTCCAACGCTAACGTCACTGCCAACGTCGATCCAATCCTCGTCAAGGTCGTTGCCAAGGCGCATGTTTGGTTCGACGATCTCGCTAGCGGCGCCGTCACCAACATCAAAGAGTTGGCTGCTAGAGAAGGCGTCAGCCCGAGCTATGTTGGTGACATTCTGAAGCTCGCCTTTCTGTCGCCAAGAATGGTCGAGCAGATCATTGCTGGCCAGCAGCCGGCTGAGCTAGTAGCCGATCATTTGATCCGAGCCCACGCTCTGCCGCTCGACTGGAACGCCCAAGAGCAACTGCTGGGCTTCGCCTAACTCCCAAAACTCAAGTACTCCTCAGAGTCTCCGCAAACAGGGGCCGAATTGTGCAGGGGGCTGGTCTAAACCCTAGAGTCTCTGATTGGGCTTTCGTGCCAATGCACAGAGAATAGTCCGCACGTTCCGAGGCTTAGGAGCGGACGAGTAAGCAAGTGCTGAGTGACGAGAAAAATCCGTGACGGAATGGTGGAGCTAAGCGGATTCGAACCGCTGGCCTCCTCATTGCGAACGAGGCGCTCTACCAACTGAGCTATAGCCCCATTCCGATCCGGGAGCGCACCTTTTAAACCACGAGACTGGCCTGTCAAGCTTGGTTGGCTTTGGTCAGTGCATCTTTATCCGAAAACTGCCTCACGCTTTGGAGCGGCGTTGCGGTCTGAGAATTCCCGGCTAAAATGTCGAGCTACAAGAAAATCGGGCACCGGGGGACGCGCCATGGCTGCTGTAATCGAGTTAGTCTTTTTTCTACTGAATGGTCTTTGTACGCTGATTATCTGGGCGTTGATTCTGACCGCTATATTAAGTTGCTTGGTCGCTTTCAGAATTATTGACACGCGTGGATCATTGGGAAGACGTATTCACAATTTCCTTTATCGTATTGTCGCGCCTATCCCAGAATTATTCCGCCGCTTCATTCCGTCGGCAGGTGGTGTTGACTTGAGCTTTTTCGTTGCCAGTCTGGTCACTTATTTGATTGGATTTTGGATAATCAAAGCTGCTCAGCTGTACCTTCTGCCTTCATATTTCGCGCTGGTCCCTCTTGTTTCTCGCTAGGCAATAGACCGGTTTAAGGTCGATCGCAGGGCAAGTCCCGATAGTAGGAAGCGCGGATATTTTCGGAACGCGACATGTAGTGCTATGCGTTGATGGCTTTTGCGCAGGAGCGCAGCTTCGAGTGTTGATTGTGTCCCAAGTCGGATATAGCCCGGACCCCACCCCTGATTTTCCTTGGTAATTATAAGCCATATCAATAAGCCGTCCTTAACTTGTACGCTTTACGTAAATGCCTATATTCATAGGTGACTCGCAAAAAGGGGCCGGATGGCATGGTAGAAATAATTGGCTTCATTTTCTTTATCCTCCGGGGCCTGTTTTCCTTCATTACTTTTGCGCTTATCGTCAGTGCCATCCTGAGCTGGCTGGTGGCGTTTAATGTCATCAATACGCGTAATCCCGCAATGTGGCGCATACTGGATATCCTTGACCGCATCACAGCACCGATTCTTGAGCCGTTCCGCCGCCTTATTCCTCCGGTGGGGGGGCTTGATTTGAGCTTTCTAGTTGCTTTCCTGGTCGTCCAAGGTATCCAAGGCTATCTACTAGATCCGGCCGAAATCGCCCTTAAGCAACTCGTCGCGATGTGAGCCGGCTGTTCGTCCGGCTGACGCCCAAGGCTTCGGTGGATCGCATCGACGGCTGGGATGAGGACGAACACGGCCGCCGTTTCCTAAAAGTACGCGTGCGCGCCGCGCCCATCGAAGGGCAGGCCAATGCCGCCTTGATCGTCTTTATCGCCAAGACTTTAAAAGTGCCGAAGTCGCGCATAAGCCTGATCGCGGGCGATACGGCGCGGCTAAAATGCCTTGAGATCGAGGGTGTGGAGTCGTTCGAGACGCTCAGCCCATAAAGAAAGAGCCCCGGAAGCTTTAAGCTTGCCGGGGCCAGTTCACCTTTGCGAGGTGGTCTCTAAACTTTAGATAAGAGCCGTTAAGCGTTGGTCAATGCGGCTTCGCGGATCTGGTCGTTGATCGCCTGGGCGACTTGCGAGCCCGAAGCCGTGCCACCCAAATCGCGCGTCAGTACGCCCTTTTCGACGACGGCGTCGATGGCCGCGTCGAGCGCGTCGGCTTCGGTTATCAGGTTCAGCGAGAAGCGCAGCATCATGGCGACCGACTTCAGCGTGCCAATCGGGTTGGCCAGGTCCTTGCCGGCGATGTCCGGCGCCGAGCCGTGGATCGGCTCATAGAGACCCTTGCCCGTGGCGCCGAGCGACGCCGAACCCAGCAGGCCGATCGAGCCCGGCAGAACCGAGGCCAGGTCGGACAGGATGTCGCCAAACATGTTCTCGGTCACCACGACATCGAACGAGCGCGGGCGGGTGACCAAGTGCATGGCCATCGAGTCGACCAGGGCGTGCTCCAGCTCGACATCGTTATATTCTTCGCGGTGCAGGCGGATGACCGTCTCGCGCCACAGGCGGCTGGTCTCGATGACATTGGCCTTGTCGACCGAGGTCACCTTGTTGCGGCGCTTGCGCGCGGCGTCGAAGGCGACGCGGGCGACGCGCTCGATTTCCGCGACCGTATAGACGCATTCATCAATGGCCTGCGTTTCGGTGCGCGTCTGCTTGCCGAAATAGAGACCGCCGGTCAGTTCGCGGACGATCAGCATGTCGGAGCCTTCGACCACTTCGGCCTTGAGCGGCGAGCGGTGAACCTGCGACGCCTTGACATCCATCGGACGCAGGTTGGCGAACAGGCCCAGCGACTTGCGGACGGCCAAGAGGCCCTGTTCCGGACGCTGCTTGCCGAGGTCCCACTTCGGACCGCCGACAGCGCCCAGCAGCACGGCATCGGCCGCCAGACAGGCGCGGTCGGTGTCTTCCGGGTACGGGTTGTTGTCGGTGTCGATGGCGATGCCGCCGATGCGCTTTTCTTCGAAGTTGAAGGTATGGCCGTAGACGTCGCCGATGGTCTTCAGTGCGTTGACGCCGGCGGCGGCGACTTCGGGACCGATGCCGTCACCGGGGAGGACGACGATGTTGAAGCTTGCCATTACGCGGCCTTTCCGTGCGATTGTTCAAACTTTTCGATATCGGGCAGGCGCTTCAGCAGCCAGCCCATGGCGTCGACGCCTTCCAGCAGGCACTGGCGGGCAAAGGCTTCGATCTCAAACGTGATGACGGTGCCGTCTTCCAGGGTCAGGCTGTTCTGTTCCAGGTCGATCGAGACGCGCTGTTGCGGGTTGGCCAGCAGCTTGTCGTGCACGGCCTTGTCGACGACGATCGGCAGAAGGCCGTTCTTCAGGCAGTTCGACTTGAAGATGTCGGCGATTTCGGTCGAGATGACGGCCTTGAAGCCATAGTCCATCAGCGCCCACGGGGCGTGTTCGCGCGACGATCCGCAGCCGAAATTGTTGCCGCCGACCAGGACGCGGTGCTCGGTCGGGTCGATTGTGTTCAGGATGTGCGGCTTGTCGGAGCCGTCGGCATTGTAGCGCCAGTCATTGAACGCGACCTTACCCAGGCCGGCCTTGGTCGTGGTCGTCAGGAAGCGCGCGGGGATGATCTGGTCCGTGTCGATATTGGCTTCGGGCAGGACGACGATGCGCGATGAGAAGGTGTTGACGGGTTCCTGGTTGGACATGTGGATCAAGCCTCCTCAAGAGCCATGAATTGACGGGGATCGGCGACGTGGCCGGCGATGGCCGAAGCGGCCGCGGTGGCCGGCGAGGCCAGCACGGTTCGCGAGCCCGGACCCTGGCGGCCTTCGAAGTTACGGTTGGAGGTCGAGACGGCCAGTTGGCCCGGCAGGACAAAGTCGCCGTTCATGGCGATGCACATCGAACAGCCCGGCAGACGCCATTCAGCGCCGGCAGCCAGGAATATCTCGTGCAGGCCTTCCTTTTCGGCTTCGACGCGCACCCATTCCGAACCCGGAACGATCAGGGCGCGGACGCCTTCGGCGACCTTGCGGCCCTTCATGATGGCGGCGGCGGCGCGCAGGTCGGCCATGCGGCCGTTGGTGCACGAACCGATGAAGACGACGTCGACCTTTTCGGCCTCGCGCTTCTCACCGCCGGTGAACTTCATGTACCTCAGCGCGCGTTCGTCGTCCTCGCCCTTGGGCATGGGCACGCCCTTGGCGATGGCGGCACCCTGGTCGGGCGAGGTGCCCCACGTGGCCATGGGTTCGATGGCCGAACCATCGATGGTGATTTCCTTGTCGAACACAGCGCCTTCGTCCGACGCCAGGGCCAGCCAGCCCTTGGCCGCTTCGTCAAAAGCGGCGCCTTGCGGCACGTACTGGCGGCCGCGCAGCCATTCGACTGTCTTCTGGTCGGGGGCGATCATGCCACAACGGGCGCCGGCTTCGATCGACAGGTTGCAGACCGTCATGCGGCCTTCCATGTCGAGCGCTTCGATGACCGGGCCGGCATATTCCAGCGCGTAGCCGGTGCCGCCCGAGAAACCGAGCGTGGCGATGACGGTCAGGGCGACGTCCTTGCCGGTGACGCCCGGCTGGAGCTTGCCCGTGATATTGATGCGCATGGTCTTGGGCTTGCGCTGGGCCAGGCACTGGGTGGCCAGGACGTGGCCGACTTCCGAGGTGCCGATGCCGAAGGCGATGCAGCCGAAGGCGCCGTGGGTCGAGGTGTGGCTGTCGCCGCAGACGACGGTGAAGCCCGGCTGGGTCAGGCCCATTTCCGGCCCGATGACGTGGACGACGCCGCGGTTTTCGGCGTCATAGCCGAACAGGCGGACGCCGTTCTTGGCAGCATTGGCTTCCAGCGTTTCGACCTGCTTCTTGGCCTGGGCGGTGACGTAGGGGCGGTTGCCTTCGGCGTCGGGGCGCAGGGTCGGAATCGAGTGATCGAGTGTGGCGAAGGTCCGATCCGGACGGCGGACCTTCAGGCCGCGCGCGTCCAGCTCGGAAAACGCCTGCGGGCTGGTGACTTCGTGGACGAGGTGCAGGTCGATATAGAGAACGGCGGGCTTGTCGGCCCCTTCCGGCTCCACGACGTGGGCGTCCCACACTTTTTCAAACAACGACTTGGGCATCGGTCTCTCGGCTTTCAATCAATGTCGGTGCGGAACAAAGGCCCCCACCACCACATCTCGTCAGCGACCTCGGCGGCAGCCAAAGCGCTGTCTCGTGCGGTCCCCCTCCCCAGCAAGCTGGGGAGGTATGAAGGAAGCGCTCCTGCATTTTTCCTCCCCACTTTGGCTGCCGCCTAGGCTGGGGAGGGGGACCGCGACGCCTTAGCGTCGGGGTGGTGGGGTTCTTTACGTCCGAACCCGGTACTTATTCCGCCGGAACGGTGGCGTCGATCGGATCGAGCCAGCCGAAACGGTCTTCGGTCGTGCCGTTGAACAGACCATGGAACAGGGTCTGCAAACGGGCGGTGATCTTGCCGCGGCCATTGGCGCGGACAGGGATGTCGTCGACGCTGCGGATCGGAGTGATTTCCGCCGCCGTGCCGGTCATGAAGATTTCATCGGCCAGGTACAGCATCTCGCGCGGCAGGTCCTGCTCCAGGACTTCAATGCCGTCGGCCTTAGCCAGCTTGATGATGGTGTCGCGGGTAATGCCGCCCAGGATCGAAGCCGCGACCGGCGGCGTGTAGATCTTGCCGTTCATCATGACGAACAGGTTTTCACCGGCGCCTTCGGAGATCAGGCCGTTGACGCCCAGGCCGATGCCTTCGACATAGCCGCGCGAACGGGCTTCCTTGCCGATCAGGTAGGACGACAGGTAGTTGCCGCCGGCCTTGGCCAGGACCGGGATGGTGTTCGGCGCGGCGCGATTCCACGACGAGACGCAGACGTCGACGCCCTTGGTCAGGCCTTCTTCGCCGAGGTAGGCGCCCCAGGGGAAGGCGGCGATGGCGACGTCGACCGAGACGTTTTCGGGCTTCGGCGTCACGCCCATACCGCATTCGCCCAGGAAGGCGATCGGACGCCAGTAGGCGCTTTTCAGATTGTTGGCCTTGATGATGTCCTTCGACGCCTGGATCATCTGTTCCAGGGTGAAGGGGATGACAAAACCGTAGATGCGGGCGGAGTCTTCCAGACGACGCAGGTGGTCGCCCAGGCGGAAGCCGACCGGGCCGTTCGGCGTGTCGTAGCAGCGGATGCCTTCGAACACGGAGGTGCCATAGTGCAGCGCGTGGGTCAGGACGTGGATCTGCGCGTCTTCCCAGTTGATGACTTGGCCATTGAACCAGATTTTTTCAGCGAGCTTTTTCATGTGTGTCAGCTTATCGGTATGATTTTTTGAGCGGGCTTTGCGGTTTTGCCCGGATGGGCTTCTCTACTCCGTTTAGCGGAGACCACAAAGGCGATTTATCGAACGCATCGGATTATGCGCGAAGCCTCGATCATACCTGGCCGGGGCCGCGACCACGGCCCCGATAAACCTTCTCTCCTGTAATCAAATGATTGCTCACGCCCGGGCCTCCTGCTTCGCCTTGGCAGGCTTTGCGGCGGCGCCACGCGGATCGGCGTCCAGGCGGGTAATGCCATAGAGACGATCGATCTGCAGGTTCAGGGTCTCAAGCGTACGGCCGGCGTCGCGGACGCGGACAGTCACGTTCAGGCCGCGCTTCGTCTCGCCGAGATCGAAGAGTTCGATGCCGTCGATGTGGAAGCCGCGCCGTTCTATCAGACCGAGAATGCGCAGGAGGCTGCCTTCGAGACGATCCAGCTCAATATGAATCAAGTGGCTCATCCCAGCGTTCCTCCATCATGTCCGCGTTGGACGCGCCCGGCGGCACCAGCGGCCAGACATTTTCACGCGGATCGATAACAACATGCAAAAGTGTGGGCCGCTCGGCCGCCAGCAGGCGGTCCAGAGCCGCATCGACCTCATGGCGATGGGTGATGCGGAAGGCGTCCAGGTTGAACGCCTTGGCGACGACGACGAAGTCGGGATTGTCCGACAGGTCGATTTCGGAATAGTTCTCCTCGAAGAACAGTTGCTGCCACTGGCGCACCAGGCCCAGCGAGGAGTTGTCGAGCAGGACGATCTTCAGGGGGATATTGTAGCGATTGAGCGTCGCCATCTCCTGAATGTTCATCATGAAGCTGCCGTCGCCGGACACGGTGACGACGTGCATCTCAGGACGGCCGAGTTTCGCGCCAAGGCCCGCGGGCAGGCCGTAGCCCATGGCGCCCGAGCCGCCTGATGTCAGGTGGGCACGGTTGTTCGGGAATTCGCAGTGCTGGGCGACCCACATCTGGTGCTGGCCGACGTCGCAGGCGACCATAAATTTGTCGCCGGCCTTTTCGGACAGGGTCTTGAGCAGGCCCGGCGCATAGATGCCCTGGCCCGGCGCATTATAGCGGAAACGGTGCTCCCACTTGTCGGCCTTGCACTTTTCGACCCACTTCTGGATCGGGCCGACCTTGGGGTTCAGCGCCGGCAGGCCGATCTTCAGGTCGCCGACAATGCCGACATCGGCCTTGCGCAGCTTGCCGATCTCGGCGCGGTCGATGTCGAAGTGGATGACCTTGGCGTTAGGCGCGAAGGCATTCAGCTTGCCGGTAGCGCGGTCGTCGAAACGCGCGCCCAGGACGATCAATAGATCGGCTTCCTGGACGGCGTTGTTGGCCGCGCGCGTGCCGTGCATGCCCAGCATGCCGAGCGCCAGCTCATCGGTCGTCGGCAGGGTGCCGAGGCCTTTCAGCGTCGAGACCAGCGGGATGCCGGTGCGGGCGACCAGGTCACGCAGTTCCTGCGCGGCATTGGCCATTTCAACGCCGCCGCCGACGTAAAAGAGCGGCTTCTGGGCCTGAGAAATCAGCTTTTCGGCGGCCTTCAGCGCATCGGCGTCAGGCGCCGGCGGCGTCCATTCCGGGAAGCTGGCGGCGTCGGACGTCGCGACGCGCGTGGCGGCGATATCGCGCGGGATGTCGACCAGGACGGGGCCGGGGCGGCCTTCGCGGGCGATGGCGAAGGCTTCGGCCAGGATAGCGGGGATTTCGGCCGGGTTGCGGACCAGCCAGGAGTGTTTGACGATGCCCAGCGTCATGCCGAGGATGTCGACTTCCTGGAAGCCGTCCGTGCCCATCAGGTGCGTGCCGACCTGGCCGGTGATGCAGACCATAGGCACGGAGTCCATGTAGGCATTGGCGATGCCGGTGATCAGGTTGGTGGCGCCGGGGCCTGATGTGGCCATGCAGACGCCCGTGCGCCCCGTGGCGCGAGCATAGGCATCGGCGGCGAAGGCGGCGCCCTGTTCGTGACGGACGAGGATGTGCTGCAAGCCACTTCCTGCGAGCGCATCGTAGATGGGCATGATGGCGCCGCCCGGATAGCCGAATACGGTCTCGACCCCCAGCGCCTTCAGCGTGGAGATGACCAGTTGTGCTCCGGACGGTTGGTTGCTCATCGTTTGAAACTTCGAGGTTTGGACAGATATATGTCGGTAAATTATTCCCGCCCCGTTTTACGAGGAGGGGGGACCGCGAAGCGGTGGGAGGGGGAAAGCCCCAAGCTCCTGCGCTTGTTGATCCGGTCGTTCCCCCTTCCGTCATTTGCTCTGCAAATGCCACCATCCCCGTGAACGGGGAAGGAAAAGGCACCTAGTAGCCGAATAAGAGCCGGAAGAGGTGGTGGCGGGCTCGCCTAAGCCCGCCACCTGCGGCGGTGTGGACTATTACGCGTCCACAGATTGCTTGTTTTGCAGCCAGGACATGCGCGAACGCAGGTCCTTGCCGACGTGTTCGATCTGGTGATCCAGGTCCTGCTTCATCAGCGCGGTGTAGCGCGGACGGCCGGCCATGTTTTCCAGGATCCAGTCGCGGGCGAAGTCGCCCGACTGGATGTCGTTGAGCACTTCCTGCATGCGCGCGCGGGTTTCTTCGTTGATGATGCGCGGGCCGGAGACGAGGTCGCCGTACTTGCAGGTTTCCGAAACGAACGAGTGCATCTTTTCGAAGCCGCCTTCATACAGCAGATCGACGATCAGCTTGAGTTCATGCAGGACTTCGAAATAGGCGATTTCCGGACGGTAGCCGGCGTCGACCAGGGTCTCAAAACCGAGCAGGATCAGCTCGGTCGTGCCACCGCACAGAACGGCCTGTTCGCCGAACAGGTCGGTCTCGGTTTCTTCCTTGAAGGTCGTCTCGATGACGCCGCCGACGGTGCCGCCAATGCCGCGGGCATAGCCGAGAGCCTTGGTGGCAGCCTTGCCCGACACGTCGCGGTCAACCGCGAACAGCGACGGCACGCCGCGGCCGCGCTGGTATTCACGGCGGACGAGGTCGCCCGGACCCTTCGGGGCAACGAGGATGACGTCCATGTCGGCGCGCGGAACGACGCGGCCATAGAGGACCGAGAAGCCGTGGGCGAACAGGATGGCGACGCCCTTCGGCGCGTTCGGTTCGATGACGTCCTTGTACAGGTCGGCATGGGTCATGTCCGGCGTCAGGATGGCGATGATGGTCGCGTCCTTACAGGCGTCGGCGACGCTGAGAACCGTATGACCGTCAGCCTTTGCCTTGACTTCGCCGGCGCCGCCCGGACGCAGGCCAACCACGACGTCAGCGCCGGAGTCCTTCAGGTTCGAGGCGTGGGCGCGGCCCTGGCTGCCGTAACCGATGATGGCGATGCGTTCGCCCTTGAACGCGTCGGGCGAAACGTCGTCATTCGTATAGATCTTCACAATGGTCTCCGTGGTCGTGAGAGGTTAGACGGCGCGTTTAGGCGCCTGTTGAAATCATGGATGCGTAGCGTTCGGCGGCCGCGCCGAACATTTTCGCGCCGGCCTTCTTTTGGCGAGCGCCGCGGCGGATGTCTATATCCGCCATGATGTCGATTCTGCGGCCAGCGATGTCGATATGGATGATATCGTCGTCCTGCGCGTAGGCGATCGGCCCGCCAGCAGCGGCCGACGGCGCGACATTGCCGATGGCGGCGCCGACGGTGTCAGAACCGATGCGGCCGTCGGTGATGACGGTGACGCGGTCGAGGCCCGAGGCCTGCAGGGCAGAGGCGACGCTGGCCACGCCGCCGGTCGCGAACAGGTCCGCGTCGCGGGCATCGTTGCGGATGATCAGAATATCGCAGTCGCGGATGCGGCCTTTTGCGATCGCTTCCAGGGCGTCGCCGGCGGTCGAGAAGACGCGTGCCGGACCGTCGAACACTTCCGTAATAAAGTCACCAAGACGAACCACGCAGCCTTCCGGCGCGAAGGTGCCATGCAGGATGGCAAAGCCGCTCTGGGCTTTCATGACGGGGGCTTTATCGAACTGGGTCAGGACGCTCATGGTTATGTCTCTGGTTTGGATCGGTTCAGGTCAGTTCGGGCGGATATCGAGATGTGCGAAAAAATCCCGCCCGTTTTACGGAGCGGGAGGATGTTTCATCCTCAAAAGCGTGGGGTCAGCCCTTCGCTACCACTCCATCAAGGGGCGTAGTACGCCCCCAATAAGCGATACGATGCTAATCACGACAGCTGACGAAAACAGGCCCATGCCCAGAACCTTGAGGTTCTTAGCCGTGGTGTTTTCCATCGCTATGGCTCGCGCCGAAGTCATGATTGGGCTCCAAAACGGCATCCTCACGAAGCCGTGACATCTGTATAACCTTAAACCATACGCAAATGCAAACGCATTTTTGGAAAAATTTTCCGCACATTCAAGATATTACGGCGGTGCAGCAAAATTATTTTTCACTTATAGCGGTGTTTTTGAAACTATTTTTCACGGCAAGGCGACAATTGCCTTAAAACGCCACCAGACTCCGGCGAATCCGGAAAGGTTCTGCCCTCGTTGAAAATGATACGATCTGGCGGGTGCTTGCGTGAACGCGACCGACGACTATCATAAGGGCATGTTCGCCCTCTTCGCTACCCACCGTCTGACCTGTGCCGCAGTTTTGTTTGCGCTGTGCCTGGCCGTGCCTGCGACGGCGCAGGAGCGCAAGGCGGGCGACTATCCTCTGACGGCTGACTCGCTGGTGCAGACGGGTATAAAGCATGGCCGGCTGGAAGGGCCATTTGAGTTTCATTCGAAACTGATCCCCGATACGGTCCGGCGCTATTGGATCTATGTGCCGGTGGGCTACGACGCAAAAAACCCGCCGAACCTGCTGGTTTTTCAGGACGGCCAGCGCGCCACCAATCCGGACGGATCGCTGCGCGTTCAGAATGTGCTCGATAACCTGATCGCCAAGGGCGAGATACCGGTGACGCTCGGTATCTTTGTAACGCCGGGTAATACCGGCGCGGTCTATCCCGATAATCTGGGGATGAGCAATCCGAACCATCGCGCCGAAGAGTACGATGCCTTGTCGGACACCCATACGCGCATGCTGACCGAAGAGCTGCTGCCGCATGTGGCGAAGAGCTATGCCTTTACGTCCGATCCGAAGCGTCGTGTTATCGGCGGCACGTCGTCGGGCGCGATCGCGTCGTTCACGGCGGCCTGGACCCATCCGGAAGCCTTTGGCAATGTCATCAGCATCATCGGCTCCTATACGTCGATCGGCTATAAACCTGCGACGGCTACGACGCCGGCGGTCTATGGCGGCGACACTTATCCAGGCGTGATCCGCAAGTCGAAGATCAGGCCGCTGCGTATCTTTATTCAGGATGGCTCGAACGACCTCGACAACGAACACGGCAACTGGTTCCTGGCCAACCAGCAGATGGTCAAGTCGCTCGAATGGGCCAATGCCAATGCGGACAAGTGGGACCTGGGGCCGCATCGCTACGACCTGAAATATGTCTGGGGCGACGGCGGCCATTCCGACCAGCACGGCGGCGCGCTTCTGCCCGACATCCTGCGCTGGATCTGGCGGGATCAGAAATGACCGCTTCCATCAAACTTTTCCTTCCCCGTTTACGGGGAAGGTGGCATCGAGCGCTAGCGAGATGACGGAAGGGGGGCGCTGAACGACCGCTTCCCCCCTTCCGTCGCCGCTAAAGCGCCGACACCTTCCCCGTAAACGGGGAAGGAAGTATAATCACTCATCCCAAGTCAATTAAGGTTCCTTGTCATGCCTACCTATCGTTCCCGTACAACCACAGCCGGCCGCAACATGGCGGGCGCGCGGGCGCTATGGCGGGCAACCGGCATGAAGGAAGCCGACTTCCAGAAGCCGATCATCGCCGTCGTCAACTCCTTCACCCAGTTCGTGCCCGGTCACGTCCACCTCAAGGACCTTGGTCAGTTGGTGGCGCGCGAAATCGAAGCGGCCGGCGGCGTCGCCAAGGAATTCAACACCATCGCGGTCGATGACGGCATCGCCATGGGCCACGGCGGCATGCTCTATTCCCTGCCGTCGCGCGACCTGATCGCCGACAGCGTCGAATACATGGTCAATGCCCACTGCGCCGACGCCATGGTCTGCATTTCCAACTGCGACAAGATCACGCCCGGCATGCTGATGGCCGCCATGCGCATCAACATCCCGGTCGTCTTTGTTTCTGGCGGTCCGATGGAAGCCGGCAAGGTCGTGTGGCCGGATGCCGACGGCGCACAAAAGACGCACAAGCTCGATCTGGTCGACGCCATGATGCAGGCCGGTGACGACCGCATCTCGGACGCCCAGGTCCAGGCCGTCGAAGAAGCCGCGTGCCCGACCTGCGGTTCGTGCTCGGGCATGTTCACCGCCAATTCGATGAACTGCCTGACCGAGGCGCTCG
>CAMLPZ010000096.1 GCA_946482045.1 uncultured Asticcacaulis sp. | reverse complement strand
CGACGGGTTAGCGCCCAGGTCATCACCGACCTGAACGCGGCCGTTGATCGAGTAAACGACGCCCGGCACCTTATCGAGCGAGAGCGTGCCGGTGATCAGGTTCGGCAACTGACAGTTACGCAGGCCAGCAACCAGGCCGCCATTCAGCGTACCCGCCGGGCACGAGTCGGGCGCGCCGGAAGACGACGAAGAGGAAGACGAGCTGGAGCCGCCCGGACCGCCGATGATGACGCCTTCGCCCGGCGAGGCGACGTTATCCGCACCGCCGCAGGAGGCCAGCACGGCAGCCATGGCGGTCACGGCGCCAACACCCATAAGGGCCATGCGCAGTTTCTTCGATTTGATCATGTCCATATCTCCAACAATTCCGGACAGGCGCGTCGAAGAGCGAATGATCGCCCCCTCTCTCATTACGGCCTGCACTGTTGGAAGAGCCTATTAGGCAAGGCATGTGACAAAACGGCCAAACTTGTATGACGCTTTTGTGTAATGCGCGCCCAGACAGGAGTCGTGTGTCTATTCAGTCACGCGAGGAGCAAGGGAAGTATAAAAACACTCGCCCCACAGGTGAGGCGAGTGCGAAGTATAACCAAAAATATGTCTGTATCGCGAAAGTTTAACCGAAGCGGCCACCGATATATTCACCGGTCTTTGCCACTTTAGGCTTCACAAAGACTTCTTCCGTCGGGCCGAATTCAATCATCTTGCCCAGGAACATGAAGCCTGTATAGTCCGACAGACGGGCGGCCTGCTGAAGATTGTGAGTCACAATGACGATCGTGTAGTCGCGTTTGAGCTCTTCGAGCGTGTCTTCCAGCTTGGCCGTGGATACCGGATCGAGCGCCGAGGCCGGCTCGTCCAGCAGCAGGACTTCCGGATTGACGGCGATGCCGCGCGCCACGCACAGACGTTGCTGTTGACCGCCCGACAAGCCAAGGCCCGACTTGTTCAGCTTGTCCTTGACTTCGTCCCACAGGGCCGCGCGGCGCAGCGAGGTCTCGACCAGTTCGTCCATCTCGGCCTTGGTCTTCGACTGGTGCAGGCGTACGCCGTAGGCGACGTTGTCGTAGATCGACATCGGGAACGGTGTCGGCTTCTGGAACACCATGCCGACGCGGGCGCGCAAGCTTGCCACATCGACCTTGGGCCCCAGTATGTTTTCGCCATCGAGCAGGATCTCGCCTTCGGCGCGCTGGCCCGGATAGAGGTCGTAGATGCGGTTGACGGTGCGCAGCAGGGTCGACTTGCCACAGCCCGATGGACCAATCAGCGCCGTGATGGCGTTGCGTTTGACCGGCAGGTCGACGCCGAACAGCGCCTGATGCGTGCCATAATAGAAGTCGAGCTTCCTGACCTCCAGCACCAGGCTGTCGGCTGGTGGCGGCGTGATGACGCTCTTGAAGTCGGCGGAGGTGGTATCGGTGCTCATGACGGGCCTTCGGTCCGAGAGATAAAAGATTACTTGGTTTGTTCGCGCGCCATCCAGCGCCCAATGACGTTAACGGCCAGAACCGCGGCGGCGACCAGGAGCGCGCCGGCCCAGGCCAGCTTGTTCCAGCTTTCGTAGGGGCTGAGCGCGAAGTTGTACATGACCACGGGGACGCTGCCCATGAAATGGCCCATATTGAAGTCGAGATAGTTGTTGTTCAGCGAAGTGAACAGCAACGGCGCGGTTTCCCCGGAGATGCGCGAGAAGCCGAGCAGGCCGCCGGTCAGCAGGCCACCGCCGGCCGCCTTCCATATGATGCGGCGGATGGTGATAAACTGCGAGCCGCCCAGCGCCATGCCGGCTTCGCGCAGTGCGTTCGGCTGGAGGTTCAAAATGTCTTCGGTCGTACGCGTCACGATCGGCGTTGCCAGCACGGCCAGCGCCACGGCGCCGGCCCAGCCGGAATAGGTCCCCAGGGACAGCGGCCCGGGATAGACCAGGATCTGGTAGATGAACAGGCCGACCAGTATCGACGGCGCCGACAGCAGCACGTCATTGAGGAAGCGCACGGCATGGCCGTAAGGCGTGTCGCCACCGATCTCGGCCAACCAGGTGCCGGCCAGGATGCCGACGCCCAAAGCGATCAGCATGCCGACACCGCACATCATGATGGAGCCGACGATGGCGTTACGCAGGCCACCGGCCGAATCCGGTCCCGGCGTATCCTGGGTAAAGACGGCAAGGTTGAGGCCGCCGAGGCCCTGTTTGAGCAGCGAATAGAGGATCAGGCCCAGGGCAAACAGGGCGATCAGGGTAGCGATGCCGCAGACAACGACAAAGATTTGCGAAGCGATCTGGCGGCGGACGGCGCGTGCGGACATGACAGGCTCCTCAGTAACGCTGCGACGACAGAAGCCAGCGCGCGATCGCCAGCACCGAGAAGGTAATCAGGAACAGGACCAGGCCCAGGGCCATCAAAGCAGCCGTATGCATGCCGGTCGCTTCGTTGAACTCATTGGCGATGGTTGAGGCCAGGGTCGAAGACGAGTCGAACAAAGACTTGGGGAAGAGGTGGGTGTTGCCGATGATAAAGGTCACCGCCATGGTTTCACCCAATGCGCGGCCGAGACCCAGCATGACGACGCCGACCATGCCCTTTTGAACGTAGGGGATGATGACCGAGGTGACGACTTCGAACGGCGTGGCGCCGACGCCGAAGGCCGCTTCGCGCACCTGGGGCGGGATTGAGCGGAACAGTTCGCGAAAGACCGCCGCCATATAGGGCAGGATCATGATCGCCAGGATGACCGAGGCCGTGAACAGGTTGGCGCCATTCGGGATGCCATAGAACATCTTGGCCCAGAAGCTTTCCGGATTGTCAGCGAAAGCCGTCATCAAGGGGGTCTGGACCGTGCGCGCGAACCATGGCGCAAACACGAACAGGCCCCACATGCCGTAGACGATCGATGGGATACCGGCCAGCAGCTCAACGGCGATGGCGATCGGCTGGGCCAGGACGCGCGGGGCAAACTGGGTAATGAAGACAGCGATGCCAATGGCGATCGGTAGGGCCATGGCCAAGGCAAGAAACGCCGAAACGATGGTGCCGACGATGGGGCCGGCCGCGCCGTAGACGTCCGTGACCGGGTTCCAGTCGACCGAGGTAAAGAAACCCAGGCCGAACTTCGACAGGGCAGGCCAGCCGCCAATAACCAGCGATATGACGATGCCGCCAAGCGTCACCAGAAGAAGCGTTGCAGCCGAGAAGGCGACATAGCGGAAGATCGGATCGAAAGGATCGGTCTTGTGAGTCGGCGCAGGAGTCATACAGGTCTCGGGGCAGCTCTCGAATACGGAACACAGCCTCTAGCATGAGGCATGAATTGTGACAGGCGTTTTACACGATTCGGGCGAGGCTTACCGCCCCGCCCTACTGTGTTGTTCAAATCACGCTTTTGTGGATCATTACTGCGCGGCAGGGGCCGTATAGATGGGCTTACCGCCCGACGTGATGGTCTCAGCCCACTGCTGGCGAACCATGGCCTTCACCGAGGCCGGCAGCGGCACGTAATAGAGTTCCGAGGCACTGGCGTCGCCCGATGTGAAACCGTAGTCGAAGAACTTCAGGACGGCCGAAGCCTTCTCGGCATTGGGCTGATCCTTGTAGACCAGGATGAAGGTCGCGCCGGTGATCGGCCAGGCATTGGCGCCCGGCTGGTCGAGGACCAGCAGGTAGTTGCCCGGCGCGTTCTTCCAGTCGGCGCCTTCGGTGGCGGCAGCGAACGAAGCGGCTTCCGGCTTCGGCCAGCCGCCGTCCTTGGCCTGAACCAGGACCGATGCGACATTGGCTGTCTTCATGGCGTAGGCGTACTCGACATAGCCGATCGCGCCGACCGTCTGGCGGACCAGGGCGGCTACGCCGTCATTCTTGGCGCCGCCGACGCCGGCCGGCCATTGCAGCGAATCGCTGGCGCCGACCTTGGATGACCATTCCGGGCTCTTCAGCGCCAGGTAGGAGGCGAACAGGAAGGTGGTGCCCGACCCGTCCGAACGATGAACGACGGTAATCGGCAGGCCCGGCAGCTTGACGCCCGGGTTCAGGGCGGCGATCGCCGGATCATTCCACTTCTTGATCTTGCCGAGATAGATATCGGCCAGCAGGGCACCGGACAGTTTCAGTTGGCCGGAGGCCACGTCCGGCAGGTTGACGATTGGCACGACGCCGCCGATGACGGTCGGGAACTGGTACAGGCCGGCCTCGTCCAGCTTGTCCTTGGTCAGCGGCTTGTCGGTCGCACCAAAGTCAACGGTCTTGGCCTGGATCTGCTTGACACCGCCACCCGAGCCGATGGCCTGATAGTTCAGGGCGTTGCCGGTCGAGGCCTTGTAGGTCTCGGACCACTTGGCGTAGAGCGGCGCCGGGAAGGTCGCGCCCGCGCCGGAAATCGCGGCCGCATCGGCGGTAGGCGCCGCTGCCTTGTTCTTGTCGGCCGGCGAACAGGCCGCCACGGCCGTCATCAGAACCGCCGCAAGGGCCATCGAAAGCAACTTCTTCATGTCCATCTCCTAGGGAGGCCCCGGCATAAGCCCGGCCGCATGTGAGCGTGCCTCTATCCGCTTTTTATGACACTATTGTTACAGTCACGCGCGCCCTTCACCAGCGTTACGCGAAATTCGGTAGCGCCAGAGCCATTTCGTCCTCTGCTTCTGTCATCAAATTGTCAAGGACGCTACGTCTGATAAGGTTTGCGCACACATGCAAATAATATCGGCTCGGCGCGTAACCTTACGGATGCTTTCGGCGTATATTGATGACAGAGCACGGAGTCCTCGAATGAATCGCCGGAATGTCCTGATATCGATTGGCGCGCTGAGCATCGCCGGCGTCGCGCGCGCCGAAACGATCAAGCCACTCAATCTGACAGACGCGGAATGGAAGAAGCGCCTGCCGCCCGCAGCCTACCAGGTGTTGCGCAAGGAGGCGACCGAACGCCCCTACTCATCTCCGCTCAATAGCGAAAAGCGCAAAGGCACCTTCGTCTGCCTCGGCTGCGACCTTCCCCTGTTCAGTTCCGAAGCCAAATACGACAGCGGCACCGGCTGGCCCAGCTTCTTCCGCGCCTTGCCTGGCAGTATCAAGACCAAAACCGATTATAAGCTCGTCTATCCGCGCACTGAGTATCATTGCGCCCGCTGTGGCGGCCATCATGGCCACCTTTTCGACGACGGACCGAAACCGACCGGCCTGCGTTACTGCAACAATGGCGTCGCCCTCAAATTCATTCCGGCATAAGGGGTTGAACATGCTGAAACGCACCTTTCTGATTGCCGCGACCGCACTTGGTCTGGCGGCCATGGCTCCGGTCGCCCAGGCGGAGACCGCCATCTTCGCCGGCGGATGTTTCTGGAGCACACAGAAGGCCTTCGACCAGGTGCCGGGCGTGACGTCAACGCGCGCCGGCTTTTATGGCGGCACGGTCAAGAACCCGGACTATATGCAGGTCGTGCGCGGCGGCACGGGTCATCTGGAAGCGGTCGAGGTGAAGTACGATCCAAAGAAGGTCAGCTATTCGACCCTGCTCGACGCCTACTGGAAGCACACCGATCCGACCGATCCCAATGGCGTCATCTGCGACAAGGGGCCAGGCTATCGCACGGCGATCTTCACCTTCACCGAGGCTCAATACGACACGGCGACCGCGTCGAAGGCCGGCATCCAGGCATTTCTGAAAAAGCCGGTCGTGACGAAGATCGTCAAGGCGTCAACCGTCGCCTTGCCCTTCTATGCGGCCGAGGACTATCACCAGCATTACTGGCGCACGCACAAATCTGAGTATGACCGGTATCATCTCGGCTGCGGCAGGGCGAAGGCGTTGAAGAAGCTCTGGGGCTAGCCCCAGCTTTCGACCGTGCCTGAACGGCGTGCGGCGACAGGCGCCGAAGCGACGGCGATTTCCGCGCGCGGCTTGCCAAACAGGTAGCCTTGGCCGTACTCGATGCCCAAGGCCTTGCACAGCTTGGCGGTTTCTTCATCCTCGATCATCTCGGCGACGACGCTGCACTTCAGCTCCTTGCACAGCACGGACACCGAACGGATCAGGGCGCGCTGGCGCGGGTTTTCCCTCGCTTCGCGCAGGAAAGGCCCGTCGATCTTGACGTAGTCGACGTCGAAACGGCGCAGATAGGCATAGGCCGCGGCACCGGCGCCAAAATCATCGAGACAGACGCCGAAGCCCGACTGCCGGAGCCACTTCAGGAACTTGCCGGCGGCTTCCAGGTCCTCGATGGCGCTCGACTCGGTCAGCTCGAACATCAGGAGCTTGGTTGTCATACGGTAGGGTGCCAGCAACTGACGCAGGTTGTTGCGGAAGGCTTCATCCTGGACCGACTGGCCTGACAGGTTGATAGCGATGCTGACCGTCTTGTGCAGGTTGATGGTCTCGATCGCCTTTTTTGCGACGGCGAGGTCGAAGTCCTGCACCAGGCCCAGCTGTTCCGACATGCGGATGGTGTCGAACGGCTTGCGGCCGTCCTTGAAGCGCATCAGGGCCTCGTAGTGATGCACCTTACGCGTCTCGAGACTGACCACCGGCTGGTAGAAGAGGGTGAAATTGTTGTCGTCGATCAGGTTGCGGATCGAGTCGAAGTGCTGAACCGTCTCGTCCATCGCCTCCTTCAGGCTCTCCCTGAGTGAGGCCTTCGGCGGTTTGTTGTCGGGATGGCAGAAGTTGGTCAGGGCGTAGCTGAGCGCCCGCGCAATCGAGTCCTGGTCGAGATTGCCGGTATTGAGTTCGAAGCTCATGACGTTCGGGCGGATGTCGTCATCCAGGCCGGCCGCCGACATGACGCCTTGCAGGTCGCGCGTCAGGGATTCAGGGGTCGCACTGTCGCCCTTGACCGGCGCCATATAGCTGAATTCTTCATCGGACAGGCGCGCCGCGCCATTGCCCGCCAGAGACTGGGCGCGCAATACCGAGCCAATCTCGCCCAGAAGCTCGTCCGACTTGTCCTTGGGCAGGCTGTTGACCACGCCCGACAGCCCCTTAAGGCGAATCAGCTTCATTTCCTTCGGCGCATGGCCGTCGGGATGATCGAGCGCGCGGCTGGTCATCTGCTCGAAGTCCTCGCGCCCCAAGAGGCCCGAGGCGTCGCGCGACTCATTCGTCACGACGACGGCGTCGGACAGGACGGTCAGGCTGACATAGATCGCGTTGTCGGTATTGGGCAGGTAACAAGCGCCGAGATTGACAAGGATCGAACGGTCATCGGGCTGGTCGAGGCGGATACTGCACGGCTCAATACGGCCGACCTTGCGGGCGCGATCGAGCAGGCGCCGGGCGAAGGACCGGTCGGAGGGCGCGAAGATGTCGCAGATGTTCTTGCTCTGGAGCTCACCCAGATGGCTCAGCAGGGACTGGGTCGCACCAATCGTGCGCTGGATTCTGAAATCGGCGCCCGCTTCGATAAGCAGGTCGGCCGCGGCAAGCGAGAAGGCGATATAGCTGTCCCGCTGACTCTTGTAATCGTCTGCCAATATATTCCCCCATCCTGGGTACGCCGGCCGTATTTTGACGGTCCGTGAGAACGACGATACGCGTGAAGCCTTAAGAAATTGACTGCGACCGGACAAAATCGCGTGCACGCGAAAACGCGCCCGGCAAATGCCGGACGCGTTTTAAATCAATAATTTAGGGCGTTTTAGCCGATATCCAGCTTCATGTCCTGCAGCAGGGCGCGCAGATATTCGCGGTTGATGCGGTCTTCGTCGACCGTTACCGGACGCTGGATCGGCGCCTGGCTGCGCGGCGTATCGCGCATAGGGTCGTCACCGGGAATGCGGTTTACCGTACGCGCCATGGGCGCCGGCACGATGTCGGCGGTGCGGGCCTTTGCCGGCGCATCGACCCATTTGACCGGGATCTCGAACCAGAAGTTGGAGCCTTCGCCGAGGCGCGAGACGACACCGATATGGCCGCCGAGGAGGTCGACTATGGCTTTCGCAATCGACAGGCCAAGCCCGCCGCCGGAGACGCGATTGCCGTTGACGTCCTCAGCATTGCCGCTGAACAGGCTCAGCGCCTGCTCATCCGCCATGCCAATGCCGGTATCGCGCACCGAAATCCGCAGCCACTGGGCATTATCGACCATGACCTGCGAAGCTGTGACGTTGATCAGGCCACCCTTGGTGAACTTGCAGGCGTTCGACAGCAGGTTCTGCAGGATCTGACGGACGCGCATCGAGTCCATCTGGGCCCAGGAATTGTCGAAATCGACGAAGTGCGCGTTCAGGCGGGTTTGATTGACCTGGGCCTGGGCGCCAAACTGATTGACGACATCGCGGACCAGGGAAACGATATTGGTCGCTTCTTCCGAGGTATGGGCGTGGCTGGTTTCGCGGACCGTCGGCGTATCGAGCGTCGAGACTTCCAGCGTGTCCTTGACCACCGATTGCAGTGCCTTGGCCGACTTCATCAGGTTCTGCGTATAGGAGGCGATGTCCGGATTTTCGTGGCGATGTTCGTTGATCAGGCGCGCATAACCCAGGATATTGGTCAGCGGCGTCTTGAGCTCGTTGGTGATCTGCTCGAGGAAGGCGTTCTTGGCGTCGTTGATGTCTTCGGCGGCCAGACGGGCGCGGATCAGTTCCTCGGCGTCATTGGCGCCTTCGGTGATGTCGCGGACGCAGGCACACAGGCGCAGCGGCTTGCCGTCGTCGCCGTATTCGACGCCGCCCTTGGTACGGATAGTGCGGGTAACCTTGTCCTTGCGGCGCAGGATCTCGACAGTGAAGTCGAAGTCTTCGCCATAGTTCACGGCGCGCTGGAAGCGGTCGATGATGACGGCGCGATCCTGCTCTTCATAGATGTCGAGCTGGGTGGCCACACGCGGCTTATAGGACTTGGGCGTTAGGCCGTAGACGGCGTAGAGGCCCCGCGACCAGGTGATGTCGCGCGTCTTCAGGTCGATCGACCAGTAGCCGATGCCGGTCATTTCCTGGGCCAGGTCGAAGCGCGTCTGCTGCGACTTGATCTCAGTGGCAAGCGTGTTGCGCTCCAGCGTCTTTTGCGCGAGCGCGATCGTGGTGGCCGAATTGTTGGCGAACTGGCGGAACAGGTTCAGCTTGTTGCCGGTGAAGTCGTGGCGCGGCGTGCGCTCGCACATGGCGAGGACACCCAGAACGACACCGTCGCTGACCAGCGGGATGTCGGCATAGAAACGGATCTTCGGGCCGCTCAGGACCGCGCTTTCCAAAAAGTAGCGCGCGTCGGCCGTGGCGTCCGAGATAATCAGGCTTTCACCCGGGATCAGCTTGCGCTGGCAGAAGCTCAGGTCGTCCAGCATGGCTTCGGAGGCAAAACCGATCGTCCCTTTCACGACCAGTTGGCTGCCTTCATAAAGCTTGATCATCGCCATCGGCGCTTCGAACAGGCCGACGGCCAGCTCGCAGATCGATTTCACGATACGGCCGAATTCGAGATCGCGGCCCGAACCCTGCGGAGTGGCGTTCGCGGCGGTGTAAGACATATCTTCTGCGAGTTGCGACATGGGTAAACCTTTATGGATGATCCATAGTTAACCAAAAAGGTTTACCCATTTGTAAATGAAAACCCGCCGTTCTTAACCAATATTACGGCTGTTGATCCAGCCAGGTGGCGAGTCCATCCAGGGTTTGCAGGCCGTATTCCACCGCGCCGAAGCCGATGACCTTTTGACGGCGTTCGGCGGTCGGGTGGAGCTGACGCATGGTCAGGACCGTCTTGCCGTCGGACTGCTCATCAAACGTCACCGTGACGCGGAAACGGTCAGGATCTTCCGGGTCGGGCGTGCCGTAGTCCATGACGATCCGTTCGTCCGGCACGATTTCCAGAAAGCGCATGAGGTTCGGAAAGCGTTGTTCCTTGCCTTCGAACACGCCCACCATGTCGAAGCGCCAGATCCCGCCCTCGCGGATATCGGCCTCATGGCTCTCGATGCTGAGGCCGGCCGGGCCGTACCATTCGGCCAGGGCCGCCGGATTCATCCAGGCGGCAAAGACCTTGCTGCGTGGATGATTCAGCAGTTTAACCAGTACGATTTCGCGGTCCAGCGACCAGTCATAAAGCTTACCCCTGCCCTTCACTTTAGTCATGGCCATCGCTCTCTTCTGTCTTGTCGAGATAGTCTTCCAGCCGGTCAAGCCGGTCGGCCCAGCGCTGCCGCTCTGCCGTCATCCAGTCCGCCGCCTCGTCGAATCGTGGCTTCATCAGCCGGCACCAGCGGCTGCGCCCACGCTTTTCACTGGCAATCAGCCCACAGTCTTCCAGAACCTTCAGATGCTGAACGAAGGAAGGCAGCGCCATGTCGAACGGTTCGGCCAGGACGCTGACCGGCACCTCGCCGTCGGCCAGGCGCGACACCACCGCGCGGCGGGTCGGGTCGCTCAGCGCGTGAAAAGCCAGATCAAGGGAGGTCGAGTGGTAAGGCATACGCATTCGTAAATGCGTTCGAAATAGCGGTCAAGAATAATAAGGCACTTGCCTTACTGTTTGGATGAAGATAGTAAGCCATGTGCCTTAGTATTCCACTCGAGCACGCGGGCGGTTATGCGCAACCCATCACAAGGAGAAACCCAATGGCAGTTCGCGTCGATCTCATTATTTCGCTGGACGGTTTTGCAACAACGACCGATCAGACACCCGAAAAGCCGTTCGGTGAGGACTGGGGCCGCCTGACCCAAGCCTATGTCGCGACGAAGACCTTTCAGGAACGCGTGTTCAAGGACACCAGCGGCAAGGGCACGACCGGCATGGACGAGGCCTATGCGCAGGCTTATTTCGTCAACATTGGCGCCGAAATCATGGGCGCCGGCATGTTCGGCCTGCATAACTTTCCGGACGATCCCGACTGGAGGGGCTGGTGGGGCGACGAGCCGCCGTTCGGCTGCCCGGTCTTCGTCCTGACGCACAAGACTCGGCCGTCACTGGAAATGGCCGGCGGCACCAGCTTCCACTTCATTGACACGAACCCGGCCGATGCGCTTGAGCGCGCCGTGAAAGCCGCAAACGGCAAGGACGTTCGCATCGGCGGCGGCCCGACCGTAGTGCGCGACTATCTCAAGGCCGGACTGGTCGATCGTCTGCACGTCGCCATCACCCCCATCCTGCTCGGCCAGGGCATCAACCTCTGGGAAGATCTGCGCGGTCTGGAAGCCGGTTATTCCGTCAAATCGGAGACGGCGGAGAGCGGCGTCATCCACCTGACTTTCAGGCGTTGATCGGCTTAGGCCGCTTATCCTTCGCGCCATAGTAGGTCATGAAGACGTCTATGGCGCGATCGATATGCTTGTTCAGATCGTCGGCATCGATATCCTTGCAGATACCGAGCAGCCGCTTGAAGTGGATATCGCCGAACAAGAGGCTCTTTAGAATCTTTGTGGCTTCCGGCACATCCGGCGCGTCGATCTGGCCGCGGTCATGCGCCGTTTCCAGCAAGGCCTGCAGGCTGGCGCGGCCATTGGCCTCCATGGCCTCGCTGAATAGCCTGGCCAGGCCCGGATTGCGGCGGCTTTCCTCAATCAGCAACTGGATGGTGCGCGTGCCCCAGTCGGACATAACGACATTGATCAGTTGCAGCGACATTTCCTTCAGCGCCTTGCGCAGGTCGTCCGCGCCGATATGGGCCTGGAATACGCGGCCCATGGCTTCACAGCGCTCACGGATCATGGCGCCGAACAGTTCCTCCTTGGAGCTGAAATAGGCGTAGAGCGTCGCCTTGGAGCCGCCGACGCGCGCCGAAATCGTCGCCATGGAGGCGCCGGCGTAGCCGAACTCATAAAACACGTCGCGAGCCGCCTGCAGGATACGCGCCCGCCGCTCATCGCGAAAATTAGGGGTTTGGGTGCCCATAAAGAATCTGTACCATACTGTACGTTTTTTGTTGACTGCGCGCATCATATAGCGCATACGGACCGAACTGTACAGTACGGTTCACTAAATGGTGTTCCAAATTCTGACAGACACGAAATTCCGGTACTTCTCGTAGGACCTCCCCAGATGACGCCCTCCCCTTTTGCGCATCGCTTTGAAAAAATAAGTACTCTGGCGATCATAGTCGCCACGCTCGGTATCGCCTCCTGTGCCGCCGTCCCCACGCCCGCCACCGAAACCCCCATCGAGGCGCCAAGCCTTGGCAGCGCCGAAACGCTGAAAGGCGAAACCGGGGCTTGGCCGCAGACCGAGTGGTGGAAGGGTTTCAATGACCCGCAACTCAACACCCTGATGGACGAGGCCCTGGCCAATTCGCCGGATATGAAAACGGCGCGCGCCCGTATTCAAAAGGCGACCGCTGTCTTCGACCAGGTCAAGGCTGTGCGCTCGCCGACCCTGACGCTCAACGGCTCGGTCGAAGCCGCCAAGTCGTCGGTCAATATGGGCTTCCCCGACGAATTCAAAGCTTTCCTGCCGGACGGCTACTGGTACGCCGACCGCGTGACGCTGGACGCCAATTACGATCTCGACCTGTGGGGCAAGCACAAGGCTGCGTCGAAAGGCGCGCTCAGCCAGGCCCAGGCCGCTGCGCTCGACGCCGAAATGGCCCGCCAGAACCTGGCCGCCGCCATCACCCGCGCCTATGTCGAACTGGACCGCCTCTATCAGGAGCGCGACGATCTGGCCGAAATCGGCGAGGGCGCCGACAAGCGTGTCGAACTGGTTCAGGCCCGCCTTGACCACAATCTCGACACCACCGACAATTTGCTCGATGCCCAGGATGACCAGGCACAGGTCGCCCAGCGCCTGTCGGGCATCAATGGCGCCATCCGCATTCAGGGCAACCTGATCGCGGCCCTGACCGGCGCGGGTCCCGACCGCGCCCTGTCTCTGACCCGTCCGCAACTGGCACCGATCGCCGCAGATACGCTGCCATCGGACGTCCGCCTCAACCTGCTGGGCCGCCGCCCCGACGTCCAGGCCGCCCGCCTGAGGGTCGAAGCCGCCGGCCAGCAGATCAAATACTACAAGGCGGACTTCTATCCGAACGTAAAGCTAAACGCCTATTTCGGCCTGCAGGCGCTGGGTAAGGACGGGCTGGGTCTCGATGCCCTGACCGCCAAGGGGTCTGACATCGGCGGCATCGGCCCTGCAATTAGTGTCCCGCTGTTCAAGGGCGGCCAATTGCGGGCGCAATACCGCTCGGCCGAGGCCGACTACAACGACGCCGTCGCCACCTATGACAAGGTCCTGATCCAGGCCCTGCATGACGTGGCCGACGCCGCCGCCAGCACGCAGTCGACTGCCGACCAACTGAAACAGGCTCATGCCCGCGTCGCTTCGGCCAAGGGCACCTACGACAACTCAAAGGCCCGCCAGGCCCGGGGGCTCGACACAACGATTGACGTCCTGCGCGCCCACTCGCTGCTGCTGTCGGCCGAGCTCGAGGAAAACAACCTCAAGGCCCAGGCCTATAACGACCGTATCCGCTTCATCGCCGCGCTGGGCGGCGGTTTCCAATCGAACTAGCTAAGGCACACACCCATGGCCGACGATTCCTCCTCTAAGCTCGACAAGTCCACCGAGCAATCTGCTCCCGCCGGCGCTCCTGTCGCCGCCGCCAAGCCTTCCGGCAATCCGCGCCGCCGCCAGCTGTTCATGATCTTCGGCGGCGTCGTGGCGCTGGCTGCCGCGGCCTTCGGCGTCTACCACGTCATCGAAGGCGGCAAGGCGGT